>CAZULB010000051.1:0-19846 GCA_964621155.1 uncultured bacterium
TGGGCGACGAGCTCGAGCTTCCCAACATAAGACCGCGCGCGAAAGACGTGATCGAAGCCGAACACGGGCGCTTCAGCGGCATTCATCGCCACGGCCCCGAATCTCTGCGCCACTTCAAGCGCACGTACCGCGAGGCACTGCGCCGCCAGGTGGCGTCGGGCGCCTACAATTTCGACAATCCGGTGATCATTCCCATCAAGGAAGACCGACGCTATCGTTCGCGGCGCACCGTCCAGGCGCCCGAAACCAACGCGGTCATCATCTACGTGATGGACGTGTCGGGGTCGATGGGCGACGAGCAGAAGGATGTGGTGCGCAGCGAGTCGTTCTGGATCAACACATGGCTGCGCCACCAGTACAAGGGGGTCGTCACGCGCTTCATCGTGCACGACGCCGAGGCCCACGAGGTGGACGAGCACACCTTCTTTCACACCCGCGAGAGCGGCGGCACGCGCATTTCATCCGCCTACCAGCTGGTGGCGCGCATGATCGAAGAGGAGTTCTCGCCCGCGGAGTGGAACGTGTACGTTTTCCACTTCTCGGACGGAGACAACTGGGGTGGCGGCGACACCCAGACCTGCATCGGCATTCTGCGCGACAAGATCCTCCCGGCGACAAACCTGTTCGGCTACGGACAGGTGGCGAGCCCGTACGGCAGCGGGGCGTTCATCAACGACCTCGCGGGGCAGTTCAGCGGGGCGGAGAACGTGGTGCTGGCGGAGATCGCGAACCGCGAAGAGATCTACAGCTCGATCAAGCTGTTCCTGGGGAAGGGGCGATGAGCATGGTCACCATGGACGAACTTGCTCCCATCATCAAGGACATCGAGGGGCACGCCCGCAATTTCGGCCTCGATTTCTTTCCCGTCATCTTTGAAATGCTCGACGACGAGCAGATCAACATGGTGGCGTCGTACGGCGGCTTTCCGACCCGCTATCCGCACTGGCGCTTCGGCATGCAGTACGAGTACATGCAGAAGAGTTACGGCTATGGGCTGCACAAGATCTACGAGATGGTGATCAACAACAACCCGTGCTACGCGTATCTGTTGAACTCCAACCAGCTCGTCGACCAGAAGCTCGTGATCGCGCACGTGTTCGCGCACTGCGACTCCTTCAAGAACAACGCCTATTTCCGCGGCACCAACCGCCGCATGATGGATGAGCTGGCCAACCACGGCAATCGCATCCACGACTATATGGCGCGTTACGGCCAGAATGAGGTCGAGGACTTCATCGACGTCTGCTCCTCGATCGAAAACCTGATCGACACGCGCCTTCTATTCGAGAGCGCGGCGCGGCCGGCCCCGGCCTCAGCCGACGAGGGGCCGGCGCGCGACGTGCCTCGCCTGCGCAGCAAGTCCTACATGGACTCCTTCATCAATCCGCCGGATTACATGGAAGCGCGCCAACGCGAGATCGATGCGCAGAAGCTGCCGCCGCTGCCCGGCGGCGAAGTGAAAGACGTGCTGGGGTTTCTGATCGAGCATGCGCCGCTGCCCAACTGGAAACGCGACATTCTGTGCATGCTGCGGGAAGAGGCATACTACTTCGTGCCGCAGGCCCAGACCAAGATCATGAACGAGGGCTGGGCGTCGTACTGGCACGAGAAGATCATGACGCGCTGCGTGCTGAATGCCAGTGAACTTATCGATTTTGCCGACCATCACTCGTCGACGCTGGCTGTACATCCGGGCAGTCTCAACCCGTACAAGCTCGGCTATGAGCTGTTCTGCGACATCGAGCGTCGGTGGGACACGGGGCGCTTCGGCAAGGAATACGACGAGTGTGACGACATCGCGCAACGGGCCGCGTGGGACACGCGCACGGGCCGGGGACTGGAGAAGATCTTCCAGGTGCGCGCGATCTTCAACGATATGACGTTCGTGGACGAGTTCCTCACCGAGGAGTTCTGCCGCGAGCAAAAACTCTTCACCTATTCGCTGAACGAACGCAATAACCGCTATGAAGTGGCGGACCGCAGCTTTGCCGCGGTGAAAGAAAAGCTCCTGTTTTCCCTCACCAATATGGGGCACCCGTACATCGCAGTGGCCGACGCCAACTACGACAATCGCGGCGAGCTTCTGCTCAAGCACCGCTTTGACGGGTTGGAACTGCGCCGCGACTACGCCACGGCGACCCTGGAAGCGCTGCAGCGCATCTGGTCGCGCCCCGTGCATCTGGAGACGATAGCCGCGCAGGCGCCGGTGCTGCTCTCGTATGACGGCAAGCGCCACACCGAGCGCGCCCTCAACGCCGAAGTCAGCGTCGAGCAGCCGGCCTAAGACTCTTCCTGGATTATCTCGGTTTCGAAGGTGTGAACTGTCGCGCCGTCGCGCTTCCAGGCGTCGGTCGGGAGCATGGCTTTGTGACAAGTCTGTGCGAGGAATTCTTCGACACTCCATCCGTACTCGGTGGCGACCTGGGGGAGCAGCAACCCGCGTCGTCCGCCCGCGGATAGCATGAGTCCGTGACGGCCGATCTGGATGGCGCTCGCGTCGGTGAGAAGCACCGGAACGCTGAGCAGGGAGATTTCGACGTGGAGAAGTTCGAGCTCTCCCGGGGCAACGGAGCGAAAGCGTGGGTCCTGGGTGGCTGACGCCACCGCCATGAGCGGCAAGAGCGCGGCCAGTGGAATGCCGGGCTCGACGCGTCCGATGCATCCACGCAGACGGCCGCCGTAAGTCAGCGTGACGAACACCCCGCGGTGCTCATTGAGGATCGCAACACCATGGGGAACGATCGCTGCCGGTGTCCCGAGCACCGCGGCTTCGATCGCGTCACGCGCGATGCCGAGCAGGAGCTTGCGGGTGGCGGGATCGGTGCTCATGCGGGCTCTCCCGTGATCGCGGCGGAGACATAGCCCACCACGCTCGAGTAGTCACCGCTGATGTCGCCCGAATTTCCGCGCGCCAGGAGCTCGCACGCGCGCGCACGCAGTCCGGCGCTCGCTATCAAAGACGCCACCACCGGACCGCCCCCGCAGGCTTCACAATCACCACGCTCTAGCCGCGCATGGAGTTCGGCCGCATCCAGCGTCACAAGCGTGTCGCAGAAGACGCCGTCGAGCTCACGGGCGCGCTCATCATCGTAGAAGTGTGAGAGATCTGAACTGGCAATGAGGACGTCGCGGCTCCAATCCACGATGCTGCGCAACGCAGCCCCGAGCGTTTCGCACGCATCCCGAGACTGCGATCCCATGATGATGGGCACGATGCGCGTGGTGCTTGCGACGCGCTGCAGGAAGGGAAGTTCAACCTCGATGGCGTGTTCGCCACGACCGCGATCGGCGAGAACATGCCCCGACGGACTTTCCTTGATGCGACGGTCCGACGTGACCAGTCCGTAGACCGCTTCCTTGTCGACGGCGACGTCACCCAGTGGGGTGCGATACGCGTTGCCGTTGAAGACGCTGGTGTACGGGAACGCTTCGACGTGCGACGGCCCGATGATGAAGGCACGTTCGGGTGGTGAAGTCAGCCGCGCGAAAGCGCGCCCCGCAATGGCACCGGAGTAGACGTACCCGGCGTGGGGCACGACCATGACACGCACCGGCGCACCGGACTCTGCGCGCGCTCCCACCAGCGCATCCACCGTGGCAGCGAGCTCGCGCGCTTCACCCGGATAGAACATTCCCGCCACCGCGGGCTCGCGAATGGAAGTGGTCTGCATGGGACACGCGCTCAGCGCTGTTTGAGACGTGCGAAGCGTTTCGATACTTCGTCGAGAGTGGCGTTCTCGACCAGCCAGGTGCCGTGGCTCGAACGGCTGGTGACCCAGGATGTGGAGGCGTCGTACGGACCCGCCGTGAGCTGGTCGATGATCTTATCACCTTCGCCCATGATTTCGATGCGATAGCTGACGCGTCCCGTGGTGCGCGCCGCTTCATCACCGGGTTCCGCCCACTTGAGGGCGCGGAGCGCCCGCACGAAGTCGGCGGCGTGTTCGGGATCCACACGCCCCAGCATGGGATTGGGGAAGGCCCAGCGTCCGCCCGCCCGCACCAGTTCACCGGTTGCGGTGGGCGCCGCGTAGTTGATGCGCTGCGTCACGGCGGGATCGAATTGGAGGAGGCGCCGCTCGCGCAGCGTGTTGATCGAGTGGGCGAACAGGTCGGAGATGTCATCTTCAACGGTCACATATCGTGCGCCATCCGCCACGATCCAACCGGAAGGCAAGTGCTCGAACGTAAGATCGGTCTTCCGGTCGTGTCCCAGGACGAGCGTCATGGTATGCACGCTGTCTGCCGGCGGCACAGGGGAGTCGTGCGTCCGGTAAAAGCGTGAAGCGCGCAGCCCGCGCAGGCGATGGAGAGGCGATGTGACAGCGATAGAGTCTCCCTGGACACTGTCGCGGCCGGACGCAGCGTACCAGGCGCTTCCGCGGCGCTCCCATGTCATCGTGCTGCGCGCGCTCTTGATCGTGTAAGCGGTGACGTCCGCCACCTTGAAATCGACCACACGGTGATTGCGGTAGGCGTCGATGGGAAGCGTCGCGGAGCGGCGCACATCGGTGGGGATTAAAATCACTTCACCGTTCGCTTCCCGGGCGTAGCACCACGCATTGTCGACTGTGTTCTTGCCAACCTCGACATCCAACACGGGTTGACGCGCAGACCAAAGCCTCACCCATGCATCCGGATGATCCAGACCGTAGGGCGCCAGGTCCTGGACGTCACCAAGATGGCGGCTGATGTCGGCCGTTCGCAGGGCATCGAGGAGCGTACCGACGGCGCCCGGCTCAGCCAAATCGAGTTCCGGGGCTCTTATTTGCCACGTGCTGTCCGACTTCGCAAGCACCAACGGGTTGCCTGAGCGCTCGATGACAATCGAATCAATGGCGGCGATATCAAACGATACAAGACGATCGCTGTTTGAGTCAGTCCGGTCCGATGCACGGTCGCGCGGGCGTACGACCGCGAAGTAAACACCGGCGGCAAGCAGCGCGGCGACGAACAATATCCGGGTCGTGCGTGACAGCATGGCTACAGCTTGGCGCGGCGCATGATGGTGGCGACACCGGCGCCGAGGGTCACGGCGGGAAGCAGCACGATGCAGATCAGGAACACGAGCCGGCCCTGACGCTCCGAGAGATAAATCTGGTCACCCAGCGAGGGCTTGGGGCGGATACTGATCATGTTCTCATCTTCAGCCAGGAACGCGAGCGCATTCTGGAAGAAATCCGAGTTCCCGAGCACACCGTAGAACACGTTGTTCACGAAATCGGAATCACCGAAGAGCACCACGCGGCTCTTCTTCATGTCGCCGCGTCCAAAGGGCAGGCGAACGGCGGTGGCGGCCAGCGGGATTGGTCCCGCCAGGTCGACGCCATCGCGGACGCCGCGCCCTTCGTCGAAGGCCTTCATATCGATCTCGCCCCAGGACGATGCATCCGAGATGGCGAGGAATTGCGCCTGCACACCGATCAGCGTGGAGTCGTGTGCAATGAACACCGGCCGCGCGCGCGGATACATGGTGACGTAATTGAAGGCGCGCGTGATGGGGTGCTTCTCGTAGCGCCGCACCTTGACCACGGTGGCGTCGAACGTGCGGTCACCCGCGTGCAGCTCCTTCTCGTCCAGGATCACGGCGTCGAGAACCGACAGACTGTACTCGGCGAGAAGCTCCCCGATGTGGGGCAGCGTGGTGCGTGGATCGATCAGCACCAGGAGTGATCCGCCGCGCTTCGCATAGGCCTCGAGCTCATTCATCTCATCGGGGAGATAGTCGTCGCGCGGTCCCGCGATCACCACGACCGCGGCGTCGGTGGGAATCGCGGCTCCACCCACCAGCGAGAGCGGCCGTGGTGAATAGCCCTGGCGGCCCAGGTCGATGCGCAGCGCCGAGTAGCCATCGCGCGCCTCGTTGGCGATGTCCTTTTCGCCGTGTCCGGTGATGAAGTACACCGCCTTGAGCTCGCTGCGCGTTACATGAATGAGTGCGGTCGTGACCGATTGCTCGCCCGGATTCTGCGCGATCGAGCGCCTGTCGCCGGCTTCCAGTACGATCTCGTCGGGTCCGGCGTGCAGCCGCTCGGCCAGGTCGGGCTGACGGTCCGGATCCACCAGTCGGTACTTGAAACGCGTCGAGCGGTGCGCGTACAGATCGAGCAACTCGGTGACGCCGGCACGCGTGACCGACGTCTGGCGCACGAACGCGGTGGCGAGCACGTCGCGGTCGAGAGAAGAGAGCAGTGCGAGCGTCTGTGGCGAAAGCGTGTGGCGCTGGTTGCGCGTGAGGTCCACCTGCACGGAGTGGCGCATCGAGGCGGCCTGCACCACCACCAGCACCGCGACCAGAAGGATGATGGAGATCAGCGAGTCGGCGCCGCGCCGCGCGGAGCGACCGCGTGCGATCGATCGCAGCGAGTGGCCCGACCGGAGCGCGGCGATCACCACCGCCAGCACGCCGGCCCCGGCCAGAATGGTGACGATGTGCGGCGGTCCCCCGCCCGCGGCGGCGAAAAGTGCGCCGGCGCCGAGCAGGGCCAGCCCTGCGCAGGCAAGGATGCGTGCCGGGGAGGCTTTCACTCAACTTCTCCAGCGCGCGGAGTCGAGCACACGCGCGCACATGAACAGAAAGAACACGGTGAGATTGAGATAAAAAACCAGATCGTTGGTGTCAATGACGCCGCGGGCCATGCCGTCCAGGTGCTTCACCATGGAGAGCTGCGCGAGTACCGCGGCGGCCGCGCCGCTCACGAAGGGCGTCATCCAGCCGATCACCAGGAAGAGCAGCGCGCAGCCGAACGTCATGGCACCCGCGACCAGTTGGCTCTCACTGAGCGCGGAAAAGAAAAGGCCCATCGCAATGAACGCGACCCCCATGAGGAACAGGCCGAGGTACCCCGAAAGCACCGGCCCGGTCTCCGGGTTCGCGAAACTGTAGAGCAGTGCGATGAAGGGAAGCGTCATGGCCAGCATCACGGCGTGCACGGTGACGGCGGCGAGAAACTTGCCGAGGATCACCTGCGTGTCCGACACCGGATAGGTGAACAGCAGTTCGGCCGAACCGCTGCGTCTTTCTTCCGAGAACAGACGCATGGTAAGGAGCGGCAGCATCAGGAGCAGCACCGAGCTCATGTTCCCGAAAAGCGGCGCCAGCACCGAGGACGTCAGGCTCAACATGCGCGACTGCATCGGGCTCTGCATGGCGCGCATCGACTCGATGTTGAAATAGCCGAGCAGGTTGTAAAAGAAATACCCCGAGAGGAGCAGGAACAGGGTGATGACGGCGTACGCCACCGGCGACTGAAAGTAATAGGAAAGCTCGCGCCGGTACAGCGCCGCGATCTTGTTCACGGCGCTTCCTCGCGCGTCACGAGCTGCATGAACACGTCCTCGAGTGTGGCGGTGGTGAGTGTCATGGCGCGCAGCGAGACGTGCGCTTCCGCGAGCGCTGCGGCAATCGACTCTCGGGGGTCAGTTCCCGTGGCAGGGTCGACGCGAAGCTTCACAATACCGTCCCGTTCGTGGACCAGTTCAACACTGGTGACGCCCGGGACGCTCTTTACCGCGGCTATCGCCGCGGGACTCGCTCCCCGTGCCTCGATATCGATCGATGTCGCACGTCCCGATTGCTGCTGCAGCTGTCCGGGGGGGCCGTCACTGATGATGCGCCCGCGGTGGATGATGAGTACGCGCTGGCACAGGTGCCCGACCTCGGGAAGAATGTGCGTGCTCAGCATGATGGTGCGGCGTCCCGCCAGGCCGCGAATCAGCTCGCGAATTTCCACGATCTGGCGGGGATCGAGCCCCACCGTGGGCTCATCGAGAAAGAGAATATCGGGATGGTTGATGAGTGCCTGCGCGAGGCCGGTGCGCTGGCGATACCCGCGCGAGAGTGCGCCGATGCGGCGTGCGTACACGTCGGTGAGCCCGCACGACTCGACGATTTCCTGGATGTGCTCGCGGCGTCCCGCGCGCGGCATGCCCTTCAAGGTGGCGATGAAGTCGAGATAGGCGGCCACGGTGAGGTCGCGGTAGAGCGGCACACTCTCGGGCAGATAGCCGATGTGCTCACGCACGCGCATCGAGTTCTCCAGCACGTCGTGTCCCGCCACGCGGGCCGTCCCCGCCGAGGGTGGCAGATAACCGGTCAACATGCGCAGCGTCGTCGTCTTGCCGGCGCCATTGGGGCCGAGAAAACCAACGATCTCGCCGGCGGGAATCTGAAATGTCAGATCCACCACCGCGTCGCGGTTGCCGTAGCGCCGGGATAGGTTGGAGACTTCGATCATTGTCGGGTGGGCCATGCTATCTTGTGGTCCGGTACGCGTCAACGTGCCAATCGGAGGGGGACCCGGAGCCCCGGGGTCTTTGTAAAAATGTTTGAACCCGGTGGGGATTGGCCGTAACATTCGGCCCCTGATCGCGTAAGACTTCTCAATCCGGCGCCGGACGCGCCGGTCATGTTTTTACCAATTCTAGTCACCCTTGGAAACGTAGGCAGACTCATGATTCGTGGCAAGACCCTGCGTCTTTCGGCAGCGGCGGCGTGCGCGGCGATGTTGATCACCGTCTCGTCTCCCGCCCGGGCCGCCAATTCCATACTGCTCTCGGCTCTGCTCCCCGGTCTCGGCCAGGCGCAGGAGGGGCATTACACCAAGGCGACCATATTCGGAACTGCCGCACTGGCGTCGTGGATCGGCGTGTTTGCGAGCCAGATCAACTATTCGCGCTCGGTCGACAAGTATGAAGACGAAAAACGCACCTACCTGGCCTACCAGGACCAGATTGCCAACGGGACGGTCGTGAAGAGTTCCGACGTTGATGCGACCTACCAGGCCATGACGGACGCGTTCAGCACCGCCGACGACGAGGAGAAATATCGCAATCTCTTCGTCGGCGCGCTCGTGGTCACATACGGGCTCAACCTTGTCGACATCATTCTCTCGCGCCCGGATACGGGCGAAGTGAAGGAACCGGCCACCTCGATGCAAATCCAGAAAGACGGTTTCCGCGTGGTGCGCACGTTCAGTTTCTAGGAGTCACACGATGCACGGTACCCGAATCATCCCTCGTATTGTGGTCGTCATGAGCGCGCTGGCAGCGCTCGCCATCCTGGGCGGCTGCCCCAAGCACGAAAACTTCCCGACCCAGATCGCGCTCATTGAAGCCCCGGCGCCGGACTCCTTTGTGGTCACGTCGCTCGGGATCAACAGCGACGGGGCCTTCGACTACGATCTCACCTGGACCATCAGCGACAACACCAACGTCGACCGATATCGTCTTTATGTGGTCGGCCAGGGCTTCGCACCCGAGCTGGTTCACGAGACCAACGCCAACGAAACCAGCGACATGGTTTTGCCGGTCACATTGCCGAGCAACGGCCAGGGTCTGCAGTTTGGGCTTTCGACCGTGAGCACGGGCTCCGTTGAGAGCGCCATGACCATCGCCACCATTCCCGCGCCATAGCCCGCAAGATATTTATTAACAATAGTTTGTAATCGTTAGTTCGCGTGCCACTCGACCTTGGGGTGGCGCCGGGTCGCGCTGGTACGATCCCTGCATTTCGGGAAACGGGTCTCAGCCCCGTTCCACCATGCAGGCCGTCTTTCGCATACGCGGTTACGATTCCTTCGAGCAGATCGCCGTCGGCGGTATGGCCGTCGTCTACAAGGCGCGCAAGCAATCCATCAAAAAAACGGTCGCCATCAAGGTGCTGCTTCCGCACCTTGCCGCCGATACCCGCTTCATCACGCGCTTCCAGCAGGAGGCCGAAACTGCCGCGCGCATCCAGCACGACAATATCGTAAATGTGATCGATTACGGAAAATCGGAGAGCTCGTACTACATCGTGATGGAGTACTACGACGGGCTCACCATCGAAGAATTGCTGCGCACGCAACCGCGGCTGCCCATCGACATCGCGCTCTCCATCGTGCTCAACGTGTGCAATGGACTCGAAGCCGCGCACGCCGAGAATCTGGTGCACCGCGACATCAAGCCGGCCAACGTCATCTTCACGCGCCAGGGCGGGATCAAGATTGCTGACTTTGGTCTCGCCAAAGCTGTCGACAAATTCACCCTCGTCACCCACCACGGCAAGGTGGTCGGAACGCCCGCGTACATGTCACCCGAGCAGACGCGCGGTGAGCAGGTTGGCATTCAGAGCGACATCTTCTCTCTGGGAGTCGTGGCCTACGAACTCCTGGCCGGACGGCGCCCCTTTGACGGTGGCAGCTATTCCGAGGTGGTCGATCAGATACAGAACCACGAACCGGCGCACGTGAGTTCATTCAACCCGATGGTCGAAGCGCCTTTCGAGCAGATCGTGGCGCGCATGCTCAGGAAGCGCGTCGACGAGCGTTACCGGCACATTGCCGAAGTGGTGATGGAACTCGAGCAATTGATGGACCGGCACGGCTTCCGCCGTGACCGCCGCTCGCTCGGCGAGTTCTTCAGCGATCCGGTGGGCTACACCGAGGCTGCGGCGCAGGTGGTTTTGGAGCGGTTGATGGGGGAGGCGCCCGGCGCAACGGCGCCGCGCGATCAGGGCCGCCAGGCCGCCATCAACCACTACCGGAAGATTCTCTACCTGGATCCGCACGACGAAGGCGCGCGCACTTCGCTCAAGCGGCTGGGCGTGGCGGATGCGGCGTCTGCCATCGGCGGGGGCCCGGCGCCCCGCCTCGCTGCACCCGGCGTCAAAGCGAAAGAGAACGGGGAGTATCGCGTGGTCCTGAACTCGATCGATCTCTCGGTGGAGAACACCGAGACGTTCGCGCTGAAACTCTCCATGCGCCTCAAGTCACCGCTGCCGCGCATGCGTTCGTTGATCGCACGAACTCCGTGCACGGTTGCGCAGCGCCTGCCCTACAAGAAGGCCAAGTGGCTGCAGTCGGTGCTCGAGGAGCTGGGTGGCGAAGTGCGCCTCGAAGAGTTCGTCGAGCCGGTGCGGGCGCCGGATCCCTCGTCGCGCACCCCGAGCGACGCCAAGCAGGAAGCCATCAACCAGCAGGTCCAGAGCGAACGCCGCACTTCGAGCGGCGGCATCCTGTGTTCGCACTGCGGCTGGGAGGAAGAGGCGGATGCAAAATTCTGCTCGCTGTGCCTGCGGCGTTTCAACAAGACCGACAAGCTCGACGTGCGCGCCTTCGAAAACACGGACAATCCCGACGAAAATCCGCTCAGTCTGCCCGATTCACGCAACACACACGTTGTCGAAGCGCTGGAATGGTTTCGCAACGTCCCGCCCATGGTGCTCATCATCTGCAGCGGTGTGCTCCTGCTCGGAGTAGTGATCGCGTTTCTGGCCCGTTGAACGCGCCGGCGGCTCAGAGATCGAACAGCGTTCGTGCCTCGTCATCGCCTGCCGCGGTCGTCGTACTCTCTTCCAGTCGTGGATATGCGCGCACGAGGCGCGCCGGGGCCGGTTGTTTTTGCCCGCTGAGCAGGAACGCCATCTCGAAGGCATTGGCGGGCGCCTGGCCGCGGAAATGGTTGTTGAGGACCACGTGGGTGGTGGTGGCTTCCCCCGCGGCCCGCGCAATCACGGCGGCCCACGGCGAGAGTTCCTCGGGCGAGTAGAGATAGTCGTAGCGCGCGTCGCGTCCCGCGTTCTCGGCAAACCAGTTCTTGTAATTGCGGCCGTGCAGACGGAAATACGCACCGGCGGATCCAGTGCGATAATGATAGGGATGCAGCGAATCTCCCATTACGGGCTGGTCGATGCCGCACACGGTGAGTCCGAGGTTGCCGAGGTAAGACGTGGCTTCCGGCGTCTCCCAGCTGCCGTGGCGCACTTCGAGTGCCAGCGGAAACGGGCGCAGTTCTTCGATGCGTGCTTCGACATGGCGTCGGGAGTCGTCGCCGAAACGAAACGACCACGGAAACTGGAGCAGCACGGCGCCGAGGCGGCCGGCATCGGCGATGGGCTCGAGAGCCTCGCACAGCGGGACCAGTTCGGCGGGCGTGCCATCGTCACCCTGATGTGTGAGCGACCGGTGCGCCTTTACGGTGAACGTAAAGCGCGGGCGGTCGGCGACACGCTCCACCCAGCGGCGGGTGACGCTCGGCACGGGCACGCGGTAGAACGTGTTGTTGATCTCGACCAGGGTGAAGTACGATGCGACGTACGCGAGCGCATCAAAACCACGTTTGCGCGACGTCGGATAGAAGATTCCATCCCAGTCGGGGTAGTCCCATCCCGCGGGACCAATGTGGATTTTTTCGTGAAGCGCGTTTGACACGGCGAACGACGTGAAAAGAGAAGTGACCGTCAGTATATCACGCTCCGAGCGCCGACTGCTCGCCGGGTTGGTTGTGCTTGCGGCGCTGGTGCGCTTTTTCCGGCTGGGCGCGCAGAGTCTCTGGGTCGACGAGATGCTCACGCTGATCGCCGCCACCCCCAACTCCCAGTATTCGCTCGGTCAACGGCTGCTGCATAACATCCACGGTCCGCTCCACACCTTCGTGGTGGCGCTCATGCGCATGGTGAGCGAGTCCGAATGGTGGCTGCGCCTGCCCAGCGCCGTTGCGGGCGTGTGCACGGTGCCGCTTCTGTACATGTGGGTGCGACCGCGCCTGGGTTCGCGCACCGCCGCCTGGGCGGCACTGCTCCTGGCCATCAATCCGCTCCACCTGCATTACTCGCAGGAGTTGCGCAACTACGCCTTCGCCGTGTTTTTCGTGCTGCTGGCGTGCGTACTCCTCGACCGCATGTGCGCGCAGTGGTCGCTGCGCCGCGCGACCGCGTTTGCCGCCAGCATGGCCGCCGCGGTTCTGTGCAATTTTTCGGCGGTATTTGCGTTCGCGGTGCAGGCGGTGGCCTTTGCGCGCGGCACTGCGCCGCTCGCGCGCGCGGCATTGCGCTGGCTCGCAGTGACGGCGATGGTGCTCCTGATCACATCGCCGTGGATCTATCGCGTGACGACGTTTGTCGATTTCGGCAAGTTGGCGACCCCCGTGCAACCGGGGACACTCGATCCTGCCGAACGGCTGCGCGGCGACACCACCTTCCGCTGGGAGTCGATCCCGTACACGTTCTATGCCTACAGCGTGGGCTTCGCGCTGGGTCCTTCTCTCACTGAGATGCACGGCGACCTGCGTGCCGCCGTCGCTCACCACCGTGCCGCCATTGCGTGGACGGCGATCGTATTCGGTGTGCTGGCCGCCGCCGGGCTGGTGACAACATGGAGACGGAGCGCGTGGCGCGGCGCCGAGCTCGTGCTCTACATCGCAGTGCCGCTGGCAGCGACGTTGGCTCTCAACTGGCAGAACGCAAAGGCCTTCAATGTGCGCTACGTGTTGATCGGGCTGCCCATGTACCTGGTCCTGCTGGCGGCGGGCATCGAG
Organism: uncultured bacterium; assembly: GCA_964621155.1. Lineage (GTDB taxonomy): Bacteria > Krumholzibacteriota > Krumholzibacteriia > WVZY01 > JAKEHA01 > JAKEHA01. Next base: position 13,297 of record CAZULB010000051.1, read on the forward strand.
GCGGTGGGAGGGAAGCGCCGGATTCTCGCGCTGGCCGTGGTGGTGGGCACCAGCGTGCCGGCCCTTTTCAACTACTACGGGGATCCGGACCGGCAAAAAGAGGACGTGCGTGATGCCGTTCGCGCCGTGGAGGCGCGTCTTCAACCCGGCGAGTGCATCTTTGCACCCACCGTGTTCCAGATCGTGGCCCATTACCAGACCACCAGCGCTCCACTCCATTATATCTACCACGGCTCGCCCGAGATCGTGGATCGCCAGCTCGATGACTTTTATGCCGGGTGCTCGTCATTCTGGTATCTGCGCGCGCGTCCCTGGGTGGACGACCCCGACGGGCGCGTGCTGTCCAGCCTCGAATCCCGCTACCGGGCCGGCGAAGAGCTCGATTTTCCCGGTGTGCACGCTATCCACTTCGTCTCCAGGAACTGATTCCGGCAGCGAACGCGAGTTCGGACCGGTTTGTGCAATTGTGCACATGATCGGGATGCATCTGGGCATTCCGCGACAGCGCGCGATGGTGCGCGCCATGCCGGGAAATTGCATCGAAGGAGACAAGTCATGCACGGGCGCAATCGGTTTCGATATCTTGCAAGCTGCGCACTGACGGCCGTGGCCGCGCTGACCGCGGGGTGCGCGAGCGCGCCCCCGGCACGAACCGAAACCCGCGCCATCGCGGAAATCCGCGACGACTACATGAAAGAATTTCCCGAGGGCCCGCACAACGACCACATCCGGCGTGGCGAGGTGGTCAAGGGCATGACGCTTTACGAAGTGCTGGCCTCGTGGGGAATACCGGACCGCCGCCTGGTCTCGGACAGCGGTCGCGAGCGGTGGGTCTACGTGTTGCTCGACGACCTCAGCATGGACTGGGTGTGCTACGAGTACGATTTCCGCAACAACGCGCTCGTCGAGTGGACGACTGCGCGCAGCAACGCCAACGGGTTCAAGCTCGATGCGCCGGACCATCGCATCAGTGCGATGACCCTGCCGTCGTGGGCGAGCGAAAGCCAGAAGAGTATTCTGGGGCGATAGACGCGCTCGATCGCGCTCTTATCAGTCGTTTGTGTGCGCGTCGCCGCTGCGTGCGGCGGCGCGCCCGTGTTTGAGCTCCTGTCCGCGCACGATCACCACCGCAATCAGCGCCACCGCAAAGACCACCAGCAGCATCCACGCCGTGCTCTGCAGCGTGGCAATCACCGTGCGATAGAGTTCCAGAAGCCAGCGGTCACGCGTGAGAATGATGGCGGGCTCGTCACCCGAACGCGGCGTGATGTATTTCTCCAGTTCCCAGATGCGCACGCCGCCCGATACACCCACCACGTAGATGGCGAAGGTGATGTAGCGATACCACGCCATCACCAGCTCCGGTGTCAGTATGCGCTTCAGGATGGTGCGCAGCGAGCTGCGAAAGAGCATGGAGACGCCGAACGAAACCAGGGCCGCGGTGGCGAAAGTTACTATCAGCAGCGTCACAATCATCGTTTCACCTTTCCGCTTGGAGGGTCAACGGTCGCAAAGCATGCAACGGGCACGCGCGAGTTCCTGCACCGGGACGCGCGACGGTGCGGGGCAGGGCCGTTTGGGCCCGCTCAGGGCCACCTTGACCCCGCCGGGCGCTCCATTGGTCGGCGCCGCGCGGACTGCTCGGCGGCGAGTGCGCTCCGTTCCTGGTGGTGCGACGCGCCGGGCGCACGCGAACGCCATCGTGAGGCTCATCATCATCAACATGCACACGCGAATTTCGCATTCCGGTCATCGTAGATGGCGCGGCGTGCAAATTCAACGCGCACGTGGTTCACGGAAAAGCCCGGCGCAGCCCCGGTTCCGGGGTCCCGCTTTGGGTTGACAGTGCCGCGTAGAGCCGCTTAGAGTTGCAGCAATGCGCCGTAAATGCGCAGGTTGTTGCCGCTTAGCCCGAACCGCTGCGTGAGGAGTCGTGTGCCATGCTGACGAAGAACCGCATTCTGCCCGCCGTCGGGCAGCGCCTCAGCGAATTCGACAACATTCGCGAGCTGCTCGAGATGCTGATGTCCGAGCACACCCCCGCCAAACACAAGATCAAGATGAAGACCAGCTTCGGCTGGGAGCCACCGATGAATGTGTTCGAGACGGATGGTGAATTCGTGGTCGTGATGGACATCGCCGGCATGGATCCCAGGGACATCGCAGTTTTCACCGATGGCGCCATCCTGCGCATCAGTGGCGTGCGCAAGGATTCTCCGGCGCAGGGAAGAAAACAATTTCATGCCCTCGAGATCCAGGTGGGGCCATTCCAGCGGCTGATCGGAATTCCGGTGCCGATCGAGCCGGCCAGTCTTTCTCAACGTTACGCCAACGGATTGCTCGAAATCCGGCTCAAGAAAAAGGGCGACACGCCGTCGCGGCGCCGGGTTGATGTCAAGTAGCGCTCGCGCGGCGGCCCCGCCGCGCCGGCCCGTGAGATGTGGATGTTTCCGGTGCGACGCCACCGCGTTCGAACCGGCGATGGTGTGACACAAGGAGCCAATTGGTGAAATCAAAGAGCAACGTCGAGTTCGAAGAACCCGGCGTACACACCAGCAGCATTCCCGGCGAGCTCGCCATCCTGCCCATCAATGATGCGGTCGTGTTTCCGCTCATGATGGTGCCGCTCATTCTGCGCGATCCTAACCTGCTCCGTCTCGCCGACGAGGCGCTGGCCGAGCACAAGATCATCGGCGCTTTCACGCAGAAGAATCAGGAGACCGAGCAGCCCGGCCCCGAGGACATCTACAACGTCGGGACCGCAATCCACATCCAGAAGATGATTCGCTTTCCGAATGGAGAGATGCGCCTGCTTGCGCAGGGCATCGCGCGTATCCGCATGTCGGATGTGACGCAGGTGGTTCCGTATCTGAAGGGACGCGTTGCCGTGCTCGAGGAAATCGAACGCGACTCCGACCTGCACAAGGCCTACATGCAGAACGTGATTCGTTCGTTCACGCGCATGGTAGACGATTCGGAAACGCTGGCCGACGAGCTCAAGATCATCGTGAACAACATCAAGGAAGGCGGACGCCTGGCCGATGTGATCGCGACCAATTTGAACATCGAGCTCGACCGCAAACAGAAACTGCTCGAGGAAGTCGATACCACCGAGCGCCTCAAGCTGCTCGCGCGATATCTCGCCGACGAGATGGAAGTGCAGAAGCTGGGCAAGAAGCTACAGGCCGACGTGAAGCGCGAGATGGATCGCGAGCAGCGCGAGTACTACCTGCGCCAGCAGCTCAAAGCCATCCGTCGCGAGTTGGGCGAGGACGACGACCGCACCGTCGACACCGAGGATCTGCGCGCCAAGATCGACGCGGCCAACCTTCCCGAGGCACCCAGGGAAGTCGCGCTCAAGGAGCTCGACCGTCTACAGAAGATGTCGCCCGGCGCCGCCGAGTACACGGTGTCGAAGACGTACATCGACTGGATTCTCGACCTGCCGTGGGCGGTGAGCACCACCGACAATCTCGACATGAAGATTGCGGAAGATGTGCTCAACGAAGACCACTACGGTCTCGCCATGGTCAAGGAGCGTATCCTCGAGTTCCTGGCAGTGAAGAAGCTGAAGCATTCGGTCAAGGGTTCCATCATCTGTTTTGCGGGCCCACCCGGAGTGGGCAAGACGTCGCTGGGGAAATCCATTGCGCGCGCCATGGGGCGCAAGTTCGTGCGCATATCCCTGGGCGGCATGCGCGACGAAGCCGAGATTCGCGGCCACCGGCGCACGTACATTGGAGCGCTGCCGGGGCGCGTGATTCAGGGCCTGCGTACAGCGGGCAGCAACAACCCGGTGTTCATGCTGGATGAGATCGACAAACTGGGCTCCGACTTTCGCGGCGATCCGGCGGCGGCGCTGCTCGAGGTGCTCGACCCGGCGCAGAATGATTCGTTCGAGGATCACTATCTCAACATCCCGTTCGATCTCTCGAACGTGCTCTTCGTGACCACGGCAAATATTCTCGATTCGATTCCGCGCCCGCTGCTCGACCGCATGGAAGTGATCGAGATTCCCGGCTACATCACGATGGACAAGCTGGAGATCGCGAAAAAATACCTGCTGCCGCGTCAGATCGAGGACAACGGTATTCCGCCCAGGCTGCTCAAGATCACGGACGAGGCGCACGTCCACATCATCCGGCGCTATACGCGCGAGGCCGGCGTGCGCGAGCTGGAGCGCAAGTACGGCTCGATCGCGCGCAAGGTGGCGCGCCGCATCGCGGGTGGCAACAAGCGCCCGGTCAGCATCGGCGAGCGCAACGTGGCCCAGTACCTGGGGCAGGAAGAGTATCGCAGCGAGATCGCGCGCAAGCGCCCCACCGTGGGCGTAGTGACCGGGCTGGCGAAGACGTTCGACGGTGGCGAGATTCTTTTTATCGAAGCGGTAAAGATGAAAGGCGGCGGGCGCCTGCGCCTGACCGGCCAGCTCGGCGACGTGATGCGCGAGAGCGCCGAAGCCGCGATGTCGTTTGTGCAGTCGCACTACCTCGCGGGCGCGCCCGACAAGGCCTTCTTCGAGAAGTTCGACATCCACATCCACGTTCCCGCCGGCGCGGTCCCCAAGGACGGTCCCAGCGCGGGAGTGGCCATCGCCTGCACCATCTGCTCGTTGCTCAACACCCGGCCCGCGCGCAATGACGTGGCGATGACGGGAGAGATCACATTGACCGGACAGGTTCTGGCCATCGGCGGGCTCAAGGACAAGGTAATTGCTGCCCACCGCGCGGGTATCAAGACCGTCCTGTTCCCGGATACCAACAAGCGTGACCTGGACGAGATTCCGGATATCATCAAGAAGGACTTGAAGTTGATCCCGATGGCCCGGGCCGCGGAAGCGATCGAGAAGACGCTGGTGCCGGATTAGCGGCGCTGCGGCCTCCGGTTTGCAACGTGTTGGCTTACACTCCCAGAGGTTGAACACGTGACCACCGAGCTGACGCAACGACGCGACCAGATGGTGGGACGGCTGGCGCCGTTCCTGGGTCGTATGGTGCGCCGGGAAAGTTTTTCCCTCCCCGGCGACATCAATGAAAAGAGCCGCGTGCTCGTGGTCGACTCGGGTGATCTCACCGAGCTTCTGTTTTTTGCCCCCGTCCTCAATCACCTGAAGCGTCGTTTTCCCGGCATGCGCGTGACCATGCTCGTGCGCGAGGGCAACGGCGAATTGATTCGCACCCTCGAGAACATCAACGAGATGATCTCATACGAACCCGAGCACCTCTCGGTGTTCTCGACCACGTATCTCAACCTCCTGCGCCGTGTGAAGGCGCGCAATTTCGACGCCGTCTTCCTGCTGGGACGCGAGTTCAATTTTGCGCGGTCGATGGTGACTCTGTACTCGCGCGCGCGCCTGCGCGTCGGCTTCACGCAGAAGTTCACATATCCGTTCCTGAACTGCGAGATCCGCACGTCGAGCGAGCCCATGTACGAAGCGCCGCGCTCGCTCTCGTTCCTTTCCGTGCTGGGTCAATCTCCGGGCGACAACGTGATGGCGTGGAAGCTGCCCGACGCCGACGTGCGCTGGGCGCAGCAGATGATTCACTTCCGCAAGCCCGACAAGGACACCATGCTGATCGTGGTCGACCCGGGCATGGGGAAGGGCGGCCATCGCCTGGTCGAGGGCGCGATGGCTCATATTGCGGGCGAGGTTGCGCGCCGCCACGGTGCGCGCATTCTCCTGCTCTCCAACAACCTCGACGCCAAAGGCCTGGCGCGCTTCAAGGCGCTCCTGCCCAACGTGGTACTCGATATCGAGCCGAAGAATGTCAAGGAAGCGCTTGCGCTCCTCTCCCGCGCGGACTTAGTCTTGGCGGGCAACACGGATTACTTCCACTTTGCGGTCGGTATGCGGCGGCCCACGATCGGCTTCTTCACGCGCTTCGATGCCTCCAACTGGTTCCCAAAATCGGCTCCCTGGGTGCAGATCATCCAGGGCGTGCGTGGCCAGCAGGTCTCGGTGGACGAGGTGTGCTCGAAGATCGACACCCTGCTCCACTTTGCATCGCGCTAGCGTCGCTCCGCTTTCGTCCCCATATTGGTACCCGGGCGCGTGTCCCGCGCCCATCCTCACATGAACGCATACAGCCGCCTGTTGACCTACGTGCGTCCGTTCTGGAAGCGGATGACGTTGCTTTCCGTGGTGATCGCGCTGTTTGCGTCGCTCTCCGGAGTATCGCTCACGCTGATCCCCCCCTTCTTGCGTGTGATCCTGGATCGCCAGCCCGTCGACGTGGCAGTGCAGGCGCAGGAGCACCACGAGGGCTTGCCGCTGCCCGCCTTCGTGGAGCGCGCGCGCGTCGCCGCCAAAGTGAGTTTCGAAGGCTGGATGTACGCCGGCACGTCGGACGACCGGTTGGTGCGTTTCATCTGGCTTCTGGTTGCGATGATGCTCGTCAAGAACGTGATGGGTTACATCCAGACCTATCAGACCGAGTGGCTCGAGCAGCAGGTGTTGTTCCGAATACGACGCGACCTCTACTCGCACATTCTCGACCTGCCGCTGTCATACTTCGACCGCGAACGCTCCGGGCACCTGATTTCACGCGTC
>CAZULB010000052.1:0-6444 GCA_964621155.1 uncultured bacterium
GTGCGGGGATCCGTCCGTGTCGGCGTCGATCAGGGCACCCATGTGTTTGGCCGGGTTGATCATGGTCATCGCCCCGTCGCTGGCAAGCAAGGTCGGATATGGCGCAGGTGCATCGCCGAAGTCAAAGTTGCTGATGAAGACTTTGTAGTCCTCAACCTCACCATCCGGCGCGGATCCCGTGGGGGGCAACGGGCCGTTGAGATTGTAACGAAGCCTGAAAGCAGTACCCGTGGGTGGGCTTGCTGCGTTAATCGGGATGACATAGGAAACCTGGCTGTCCCCGGCAGGGACGGCGGCGGAGTGCACGAGCTCACCCGGATCGAGGAGGCTCCCATTGTCGTCGTAGTCGATCCATACGTCGAGCCAGCCGGCCTGCGATGCGCGGACCACGAACCTCGAATTGCCTCCTCGTATCTGTGGAGCAAAGCCGACGATTCCGTCTTCGTCGGGGGTCTGATCGTCGCCCTGTGCATTGGCGACGGGCTGGCCATCCGGCTCGTCATCAATCGTATTGCCGAGATACACGCCCGCCGCAATCTGGTGACGCGGGCCGTTGTTCGCGAGCAACGTCGGATACGGTGGATCGGGAAGATCGCCGTAATCGTACTTTGGTGGCGGCGGCAGCTCGACCGCGCACGACTTCCACGCGGTGCCCCAGCGCCCATCCTCGGGCGGAGTCGGCGTGGCCGTCCCGCGCACTTCCGCGTACTGGTTGAAAATCCAGAACGTCCTGTCATCCATCGGATCGAGGGCGGCACCGCTGTAATCGCCCCAACGGTTTCTCGGCCCGCCGAACGTGCGCACGTAGTAGTCGAGTCCCACCTGCACGGCCGCCGCAGGTTGCACGGTCCCGGGCGGATCGGTGGACTCGCGGCCGGCGAAATATGCGCCGCAGAAAATGGAGAACGACGACGCCGCGAAGCCGAACTTCGCGGCATTCAAGGAATTGACAGCAACGGCCGGGAAGAAGGTCCGGGTGGCCGGTGCGATGTCCTCGCCGCCGATGTTGCCCTGGTCCGCCACCGTGATGGGCGCGGGCACGGCGCTCGTGTCGAGGCGGAACCAGTGTGCCGTGGTCTGGTTCGCATTCACGGGATCGTTGGCTATGTTGGGCCGGATCGTGGTGGTGAACCACAGGCTGTTGTTACGCCATACCGCGTCCAACGCGCGCGAGTCATTCACCTCGATCAGTGTCGGGCCCCCACTCTGGGGAGCGTCGGCGAGCGCGGGGAAGCCGTAGACGCCGCCAACGTTTTCCAGATCGCCCACGTTGACGAACTCTCCCGTGAAGACCGGACCAGCAAGAGGGTTGTCGACGCGAATCACCTGCACGAACTCGCTCGCCCCGGGGCCGCCGTTGGTCAGACTGCTGTATCCGACGAGCCATGTGCCTACGCCGGGAGGTCCGCCGAACATGAGCGCGGGCATCATGGTCATGTGATAGAAGCCAACGGGAACCGGATCATACACCGCCCATGCGGCGGGCCCTCCCGTGTAGAAACCGCCCAGGAGACCCTTGTCGATAATCCACAGGCGCGTGAAGCTACCGCTGCCCGAGAACGGAAACATGTTCATGGTGAGATAGACCGCTTCTTCGTCCACCTCGAAGCCCGGGTAGTCGGCCCAGTAATCGGTGCCCGCGATGTTGAGCTTGGAATCGATGGCGAGGAAATACCAGTCAGCCGCAGTGGCTGTGGACGGGTTCGGCGTGATTGACACCGCCACCAGGATTCGCGACTCGTCGCTGGGGTCCCCTGCCGATGTCAACCATCGCTCCAGCGCGACGACGACGAAGCGGCCCGCATACTGATCGAACACAACCTTCGGATCGAAACAGAGCGTGCCGAGCGTCTGCGCTCCCAACGGTAGAAAGAAGTCGTGGAGCGAATCGCGGAAAATAAGATTGCCCACCTTGTCGCGGCACTCGATGCCGGCATTGACCACGCCGATCAGACGGTCGAAACCGGCCGCTCCGCACGGATCGGGCGGAATGAACAGGCTGGCATTTTCGACAATGTTGTCGTCGAAGTTGTAGCCGAGAAATCCGATGCCCGGAATGAATCCTGCGCCCTCGGGCCCGCGTTTCGGGCTCGTCGCGAACGGAGTGGTGTTTGTCGGGCGCGGCGCGTGCACGATCGCGTCGGCGCCCCCGGAAATCTGGTCGGGTCGAAATTCTTTTTGCTGTGCGAATGCGGGGAGCGAGATGCCGAGAATGAAAAGCAATAACGGAATGCAGAGAACCGGCCGCATGAAACGACCTCCGTCCTGGGGGCACTGCGCTGATCGGCGAGCACGAGAAGTTTATCGCAACGTGAAACACGTGGTCCATCCTGAAAAGAGAAAAGGGCCCACCCTTGCGGGGCAGGCCCTTGACTGTGCGCAACGAGACCCGAGCGCCTAGAGGTCGGGCAACGTGTACTTGCGGCCCTTGTTCTGTTCCTGCAGATACTTCATGAGCGGATCGAAGTAACGCAGCATGGCCTGCGCGGAAAGATCCGAGCCGGTGGCTTCGCGCGTGAGCTCTCTCCAGTCACGCGTCGCCCCCGGCGAGAGAGTCTTCTTCAGGAAATCGCCCACTTCCTTGTGTCCGTAGTAATTCGTGTTGTGCGGATCCTGGTGCAGGATCGCGCGCGCGATGTGGTCGTGCAGCTGGAATAGCAGCACGTACGAAATGGCGTAGTCGTAATACTGACCGGCGTCGTCGATGATGTGCGTCTTGGTCGCCGCGTCGCACAGTTCGGAACTGCGTTCGTTGGGCGCCACGATACCTTGGTACTTTTCCACCAGCTCCCACCACTTTGCGTTGTACTCCGTGGGCGGCAGATTTTCGCCGTAGAGCGAATTCTCGAAGTCGGTCATGACGCCGGCCGACCACGGGATGAACACGATGTAGTTGAGCGCTTCGCGCAAGAGCGTCTGCGTCGAATCGGTCACGGTTCCTTCGGGGAACAGGCCGATGCCTTCGAGGAACGGTTTCTGCATGGCGGCCAGTCCCATCATGCTGCCCACGCCTTCGTGGAAGGCACGATTGGCGCCCTTGCGCAGAATGACGGGCACGCTCGGCGTCGAATAGGACATGTAGTAGTAGACGTGGCCGAGCTCGTGGTGCGTGGTCTCATACCAGTCCGCATTGGGCTCGATGCTCATCAGGCTGCGCACGTCCTTGTCGAGATCCATGTGCCACGCCGATGCATGGTTGTTCTTCTTCCAGTCGGCACCGGCCGGCGGCGGATACAGCGATGAATTGGTCCAGAATGAAGCCGGCAGCGAGTCGAAGCCGAGGCTCACATAGAAGCTCTCCGCCTGCTTGATGAGCCATTCCGGCTGCTTCTCCTTGAGCTTGGAATCGAGATCCATGCCTTCGACATGCACCATGGCGGTCCAGTCCTGACCCCAGCGGTTGGGCAGCCAGTCGGCCGGAAGCATGTCGGGTACTTCTTTCACGTGATACTTCTTGGCCAGCTCGTAGCGCGCCCACGTGTGCAGTTCGCGGTAGAGCGGGCGCAGCTCCTTCTGGATCTGCAGTAGCTGCGCGCGCAGCTCGTCGCTCTTCATGCCGTATTCCGACACCTGGTATGAGAAGTAGTCGGAGTAGCCGAGCGGCTGCACGGTGGCGTTGCGATACTTCTGCAGGAGCGCCAGGTCATCGCGCAGATTCCTGCCCACGCCCTTGCTGGTTTCCCACGCCACACGGCGTTTCTCGAGGTTGGTTTCGTCGCGCAGGATGTTGTCGATATCGTTGGTCGTGACCGACTTGCCGTCGATCTGGTAGTCGTAGCCGTAGAGCTTCTCGACGGCTTCCGTCTCCACCTTGATGCGCTTCTTGACCATGTCGCCCGCGGAGGCCGGGTTGTTGGCCGCCTCGTAGAGGATGTAGTCGAGCTGGCGATTCAAGATGTCCGGGAACTCGGCGCGGCGTTCGAGAAATTTCCGGGTGGCGTCGATGTTCTCCTGACTGCCGGTGAACTGCGCATAGGTTTCCTTCGCCATGCGCGAATTGTGGGCGTTCATGGTGTCGCCCTCGACGATGTGGGTCTGCGATGCCCACTCCGCCTTGCTCACCTCATAGCTCAAGCGCTGGAATTCCTTCGTGTACGTGTCGACGAACGCCTGTGCTTTCTTCTCGGGCTTTTGTGCGCACGATGAAAGCAAAGCCGCGGCGGCGATGGCACACAGCAGGAATGCGGCCCTGCGGGTCGATTTCATGGTTCCTCCGGGGAAAAAGAATCGGGCCGGTTGGGGCGGACGGCCACAGAGCGACGATGTTAGCGGATTGCGTGGCAGAGTCAAGACCGGCCGCGCTTGCTATAATCGGAAGCATGACAAACATGCGAATGTTAACCAACGACAACACCACGCTCCTGCCCGTCACATCTTTCGACACACGCGAGCTCAAATTCGATTTTCCCGGGCTCGCCATCGGCGTGGCGGAATACGCGGAAGGTCCAACCGGTTGTACCGTGCTGCACTTTACGCGCGGCGCCACAGGTGTCGCCGATGTACGCGGTGGTGCGCCCGGCACCATTCTCACCCACCGCGAAGGATGGGTGGATGCGATCTGTCTGGCGGGTGGATCTGTGTACGGTCTGGAAGCGTCGGCGGGCGTGAACGCGGAACTTCTCGCGCGCAAGAACTACGACACCGACTGGAACAACATCGCGATTGTTTCCGGCGCTGTCATCTTCGACTTCAATCGTTTCCGCGCAAACAAAGCCGTGTATCCCGACAAAGCGCTCGGTCGCGCAGCGCTCGCTTCCGCCAAACCGGGCGTGTTTCCGCTGGGTTCGCGCGGCGCGGGTGTCTGTGCCAGCGTGGGGAAATGGCTGCGCGAACCGTATGAGCTCGAGCGCAGCGGACAGGGTGCGGCGGTGTACGCGAGCGGCGATGTGCGCGTGGCCGCGTTTGCAGTCGTGAATGCCGTGGGTTGTCTTGTCGATCGCCACGGGGCCGCCGTGCGCGGGCATGTCGATCCCAAAACCGGCCGCCGTCACCGCGTGGGCGAAGTCATTGCAGTGCGGCGCGACGCCGCGCCTGAGCCGGAAGTGCCCCCGGGCAACACCACGCTCACGGTGATCGTCACGAATCAGGTGATGGGAATTCGGGAATTGAATCAGATGGCGCGGCAGGTGCACTCGTCGATGGCGCGCGCCATCGATCCGTTCCACACCATGTACGACGGCGACGTGCTGTACTGCGTCACCACCAACCAGATAGACCCCGCACCGCTCAAGTACAACGAAGTGAGCTACATCGCCTCCGAGCTGGCGTGGGACGCGGTGCTGAACTCGTTCTAGCGCTCCTGCGTGCCGGGCCGCGTCTGCTCCGGAGCTTCGCCCGCGATGTGGTGGCGCTGCTTGATCATCTCGTCGGTCTGGAATCCGCCGCCCAGGGCCTGGTAGAGCCGCACAAATGCCCCCAGCTCGCTGCTGCGCGCCTGCGACTGCAGAATCTGCGCCTGGAACAACTGGCGCTGTGCATCCAGGACTTCAATGTATGAGGACTCGCCCGCGTCGTAGCGGATCTGCGCGAGTCTGCGCGCGGTGTCGCGCGAAGCGACTTCGCGGTCTTCCGCTTCACGAATCAGCACATTGCTCCGGCGCGCCACCAGCGCATCCTCGACGTCGGCGAATCCGTTCTGCACGGCCGAAATGTAGTTGGCCAGCGTCTCGCGATAGATGCCCCATGAGAGGTCGACCTGGCGCTGCATCTTACCCGGCGCAAAGATGTTCTGCAGAATGTTGCCCGAGATCTGCCAGGTATCGGTCTGCTTCGTGATCAACTGCGATAGGTCGGTGCTCTCCCAGCCGCCGAGGCCGGTGAGGCCGATGCTCGGGAGATAATTGGCGCGGGCCACGCCGATATTGGCGTTGGCGCCAATGAGCGCGTACTCGGCACCCAGAACGTCAGGGCGCCGCGCGATCAACGTCGACGGAACTCCCACCGGGATGTCGGGTGCTGTAATCGAGTCGATCGCCGCGCCATCCTGGCCACGTTCGATTCTTCCGCCGATTCGTCCCACCAGTACACACAGCGCGTTCTCGGTCTGGCGCTGGTTGCGCTCGAACACGGGCACGGCGGCTTCGGACGCCGCCAGCTCCGCTTCGGCCTGCGACAGATCGAGCTGCGAGATCGAGCCCGCTTCATAGCGCAGCCGCTGCAACCGCGCCGATTCCTTGCGCGACTCCTGCGTGGAGCGTGACACCGCGAGCTGGCGATCGATCGCGAGCAGATCGAAGTATGTCGTGATGACTGTCGAGATCATGGATAGCTCGACGTTGCGACGGCCCTCTTCGGTCGAGAGCATCTGGTTGCGCGCCGCCTTGTTGGCGTTGCGCAGCTTGCCCCAGAAATCGAGCTCATAGGAAATGTTGCCCAGAAGAGAGAAGAAATTGGCCGGATTGTCGCGGCCGACGGCGGTGTTGTCGGGAAGCTGCGTGCGGCTCG
>CAZULB010000052.1:6544-19639 GCA_964621155.1 uncultured bacterium
TTGGCCGGATTGTCGCGGCCGACGGCGGTGTTGTCGGGAAGCTGCGTGCGGCTCGCGTTGCCAGAGACCGTGATCTCGGGATAGAGCGCTGACTTCGCAACGCCCGCAATCGCCCGCGCCTGTTCGACGCGAGCCGCGGCGGCGGCGAGGTCCTGGTTGTTCTTGAGCGCCTCATCGACGAGGGCGTTCAGCGTGGCGTCGTTGAATGACGTCCACCAGCGATCGGGAATCGTCGAGTCCGTGGGCGCGACAGTAAACTCCTTCGGCATCGGGAGCTCGGGTTGCTGATACTTGGGAGCAAAAGAACAGGCGGAAACCAGGCCGGCGCAGGCCAGCGCGGGCACAACACGGAGCGACTTCATTCAGTAGGTCCTTCCTTGTCCGTTGGGACGTCGGTAAACTATATTTGCTCCTCGCGGCGCGCGCAAGCGCGTCATCCAACCTTTTACGGAGTTCCCATGCCACCGAAAACACGCTGCAGCTGGGCCGGAGCCACGGATCCGCTGATGATGGCCTACCACGACGAGGAATGGGGCGTTCCCAGCCACGACGACAGGCATTTTTTCGAGATGCTGACGCTCGAGGGCGCCCAGGCGGGGCTCAACTGGCGCACGATTCTTTACAAACGGGACGGATACCGGCGCGCTTTTGACAACTTCGATCCCCGGAAAGTTGCACGTTACGACGCGCGCAAAGTGAAATCGCTGCTGTCCGACGCCGGCATTGTCCGCAACCGTCTCAAGGTGGAATCGACCATCGACAACGCGCGCGCCTTTCTTGCCGTTCAGAAGGAATTCGGGAGTTTCGACGCGTACATCTGGACGTTTGTGGGCAAGAAGCCAATTGTGAATTCGTGGGAGCGCCTGTCGCAGATCCCGGCCAAAACGCGCGAGTCCGACGCCATGTCCAAGGACCTCAAGAAACGCGGCTTCCGCTTTGTCGGCTCCACCATCTGCTACGCGTTCATGCAGGCGACGGGCCTGGTGAACGACCACGCCATCAACTGCTTTCGCCATGGCACACAGCGCCGCAGGGCGCGCTGAAGCCTTCTTTGGCCTCGGGAGAGTTCTTTAGCAACACCGCCTTGAAGCCTGGACGGTGCAGCCGTATACTGCGGACGTCATGGCCTACCAGATCCAAGTCCGCAAAGTCTCCGCCCAGGACGTGATGAGCATCCGCGTGCAGTGTCATGTGGCGGAGTTGGGCGCCATGCTCGGCGAAATACTCCCCGAAGTGTGGCGCTACTGTCGCAAGAGCGGCGTTGCGCCCAGCGGTCCTCCCTTCACGCGCTATCACGCCTTCGACAACGAGAAAGTCGACATCGAAGGCGGTCTTCCGGTGCCCAAGCCGCTGCCCGCGGACGGCCGCGTCACGCCGGGCAAGTTGCCCGAAGGCGAAGTGGCGACGACCGTGCACATGGGGCCTTATGACAAACTCCCCGATGCGCACGACGCGCTGCACGTGTGGCTGCGTGAGAACCGCCGCGATTCGGCGGGACCGCAGTGGGAGGTTTACTGGACCGACCCGGGCCTCGAGCCCGACCCCTCCAAATGGAAAACCGAGTTGATGTGGCCCATCAAGTAGGACAGCGCGTCGAGAAGATCATGCTCCTCGGCGCCGGCGAGCTCGGAAAAGAAGTCGTCATCTCCGCCAAACGCCTGGGGAAGACCGTCGTCGCCGTTGATCGCTACGCGGGCGCTCCCGCCATGCAGGTCGCCGACGCGTTCGAAGTCATTCCCATGCTCGATGCCGACGCCCTCGCGCGCGTGGTCGAGAAACACAAGCCCGACATGATCGTGCCCGAGATCGAGGCCATTCGCACCGAGAAGCTGCGCGAGTTCGAGGAGCGCGGCATCACGGTGATTCCAACGGCGGAGGCCGCGTTCCTCACCATGAATCGCGTGGCGATTCGCGAGGTGGCGTCGAAGGAGCTCGGCCTGCGCACGGCGAAGTACGCGTACGCGACATCGCTGGAAGAGCTGCGCGCGGCCGTGCAGCACACGGGGATTCCGTGCGTGATCAAGCCCGTGATGTCGTCGTCGGGGAAGGGGCAGTCGGAGGTGCGCAGTGCCGACCAGCTCGCGGCGGCGTGGGACTACGCGGTCACCAACAGCCGAGGCGATGAGCACAAGGTGATCGTCGAAGAGTTCATCCGCTTTCACCTCGAGATCACCCTGCTGACGGTTCGCCAGTGGGACGGCCCCACGCTGTTCGTCGATCCCATCGGCCACCGGCAGGAGCGCGGCGATTACATGGAATCGTGGATGCCGGCGCCGCTGACGACGGAGCAGCTGCGCGACGCGCAGCACATGGCGCGCGCCGTCACCGACCGGCTGGGTGGCGCCGGAATTTTCGGCGTGGAGTTTTTCATCACGCACGACGAAGTGATTTTTTCCGAATTGTCACCGCGTCCGCACGACACCGGTATGGTCACCATGATTGCGCAGGATCTGTCCGAGTTCGACCTGCACGTGCGCGCCATTCTGGGGTTGCCCATCCCGGTCATCAATTACTACGGTGCTTCCGCCTCGGCCGTGATTCTGGCCGACCGTGAAGCGCCGCGCGTGGCTGGTTATGACGGCGTCGACAAGGCGCTGGCGTTGCGCGACACGCAGATTCGCATCTTCGGTAAACCGGATACGCGCAAGTACCGCCGCATGGGTGTGGCGCTCGCTCGCGCCGCCTCGACCGACGCCGCGCGCAAGCTGGCGAAGCAGGCCGCCGACTGTGTCACCATTCGTTACGAGTAGATTCATCTCTCCATGAAGTTCACCTGGATCGGCGGGCCGTCATTTCGTCTGGAGCTGGGACCGTTCGTCATCATCGGCGACCCGGTGCACGTGGATGAGTTCGAGCTCGACGGTGTACGCGTGAAACGCCACGGCGTGCTGCCGCCGGTTGAAACCAACGACGCGGATCTTGTGCTGGTGACGTCGGCGCGTCCCGATCACTACGACGCGGTGGCGGTGGCGAAGTGCCGCACCCATCAGATTTTTGGTGCCGACGGTGTTCCCGGGTCAGTGCCCATTGCGCCCGGTGACAGCCACAGCGTAACCAAGCACAACATCGAGCTCGTGATCGCACCGGTTCCCGCCAACAACGGTGCCACTGGATTTTTCCTGCGGCTCATGCAGAGCGAGCGGCCCTTCAGCGTGTATGTCACCGGCGACACGCTGTTCTCCGAGCACACGCGCCATCTTCAGCAGACCCACGGTTATTCCAACTTGCTCATCGTCTATGCGGGCGCGGAACGGCACGGCCACGCGCTGCAGAGCGCCGATTCCAAGGAAGCCATGCAGATTGTGTATCGCATGCAACCGAATGCGGTCGCGGTCGTGCATCACTCCACCTTCTCCCACTATACCGAGCCCATCGCGCCCTTCATCGAGAAGATCAACCTCACCATCTACGAGAATCGTCTGCGCCGGCTCCAGGAGGGCGAATCCTTCGAGAAGAACGTGTAGCAGGCAGTGCAGATTGACCGCGACGCGCTTCCCGGCGTCTACCGCCTGGAAGGCGCCGGGGATGTTCCGGCGCGCAAAATGATTCTGCTCAAGTAGCGCTAGCCGTTCTTCGCAAGGTTTTCACGCATCATGCGCGCGATCTCGCGCTCGGATGGGTCGAGAGACTTCTCCAGCGCGGTCGCCACGCCTTCCTGATCTTCGCGCGAGCGGTTCTGGTTCATCTTGAACTTCCCCTCGATCCGGTCGATCGGAATCTCGAATCCGACAATCCCGCCCAGTTCTTCCTCGAGTGCCGCCTTGCGCGCGTCCCACGGGTGGCCCAGCGGCGCCTCGTGATTCTCGACGAGCCGCATCACCATGTCGCGCAGGCGCGTATCGTCGTCGACAATAACCGCCACGCCGGTGGCGTGTACAACGGCGTAATTCCACGTCGGCACCGTCACCTGCTCGTGGTACCACGCCGGGGAGATGTAGGCGTGCGGCCCTGCGAAAACCACGAGCGAGGGCGCCGCGCCGGCAAACGCTTTCCAGTGCGGATTGGCGCGCGCCATGTGCGCGACAAGGGTTCCAAATGCGCCGCGCTGCGGGTCGACAAGAAAGGGAAGATGGGTGGCGAACGATTCGCCGCCGTGGTGGGTGAACAACGTCGCAAAATTGTAGCGGCGCATCAAATCGAACAGTGTCTCGAGATTGTCGTTTCGGTAGGAGCGGGGATTGTACATGCGCGCGAGGATACGCCAGCACGCCGGGAACATAAAGAGCCGGCGAGAGGGCCACGCCGGCTCTGGATCAATTTGTGATGATAGAAATGCTCTAGTTGCCGTTGGAGAGGCGCGTAACGATGTCGGTGCGGCCGTATCCGGTGATCACATAGCCCACATTGATACCCAGTCCATCGACCACCGGCTCGTAGCCGGTCTGCCCCGCCGACGCCGCGGCACCGTCAATGGGCTCGGTGGCGACACCGGTGAACGGATTGCGCAGGGGCGAGTTCTGCGGGAGCATGTCGACGATGGTTTCGCCCGAAACCGCCGTGGTTGCGCTCAGGTCGGCGGCATAGACGCCGTCGTTCTGCGTGGCGAAGTCTTCGGCCGCAACCTGCACCGAGTGGCTATTCGACTTGACGCCGGCTTCCTTGGAGTTGGCCATCATGCGCACGAAGTTTGGCAGCGCGATGGCCGCGAGGATACCGATGATCACGATGACGATCATCAACTCGATCAATGTAAATCCACGTTTGTTGAAATTCGTTTTCATGATGTCACTCCGGGACCTTCGCACGGGTGCGCCTCCTCGTCCCTGCGACGATGCCATGTGCACACCCCGTGCCAGTGCGCGGTTTCGGTTCCGCAGGGTGGTGCGGCAGGGAACAGAAGGGGCGGAAAGGGTCGAAAAAAGGTGTGAACAAGCCCCCCAGCGGGGGGCGGAAGGAAATGCAGATCAGGAGAGGTTGATCGCGCTTCTCAAGTAGCGCATCAGATCGTCGGCAACGCCGATTTCCTCCGGAGGCGCGATGCTCTTGTAATGAGCGAGCGAGTCGTATGCGGTCTGGTAGTCCTCGGATAGCGCGGTGACCAGGCCCAGGTTGAAGTAGGCGCTGGCCAGATCGCCGTCGCATTCGATGGCTTTTTCGTAATGCATGCGGGCCAGCTTCAAATCGCCGAATTCGAAGTACAGATTTCCGATGTTGTAGTGCGATTCGGCGTGGCGGGGATCTGCACCCAGGGATTGCGCAAAGCACTCAAACGCGCCGTCGAGGTCGCGTTTGATCGACTTGAGCACCCCGAGGTTGCACCACGCGTCGGGCACGAAGTCGCCCTCGGTGATGGCGCGACGATACGCATCCTCGGCGCGCGGGTCGTTGGCGTCGTCGAGGAGAACAGCGGATTCGAAAGCGCCGATCTGGAGCGGAATAGGAACGACCGAACCCATACGCCCCACCGGGGCGACGTCGGTATCGTCCCCCGGCCGGAACAGGTTCATCTGGCCCTCGGCCTCCATGCGCGATGACTTCTCGTCGTCCGAGACATGGGAGCGCTTGAAGCCAAAACGCGAAACCGCTTCCACCGGGAAGCGGATCACGTTGCTCACGGGCTGGTCGGGCTTCTTTGCCATTCGTTTCTAGGCGGTCTTGCGTGCCTTGGTCTTCGACTTGGCCTTGGCGGTCGTTCGGGCCTTGGTCTTGGACTTCCTGGTCTCGCCGGCCGCTTCCTTGGCGGACGCCTTGTCGGCCGAGACCTTCTCCATCGGCTTCTTCTTGGTCTTCTCGATGCTCTGCTTGAGCGCAGTCATGATGTCGACCACTTCGGTATCCTTGGGCTCCTCGATCGCCACGATTTCCTCGCCCGCGATCTTCGCCTCGACCATCTCCTTGACCGCTTCCGCGTACTTGTTCTCGAGAGTCATCTTTGCCAGCGAAGTGCTCATGGAGTCAATCAGGTTCTTTGCGAGCTTGAGCTCTTCCTTGTTGGTGGTGTGCTTCGTCACGAGGGGGACGTCGCTGATCTTGCGGATTTCTTTCGGATAGCGAAGCTTGTAGATGACCAGGCCTTCGGCCTTGGGGGCGACGAGCACGATGTCCTCGCGGTCGCGCAGCACCAACTTGCCCACGCCGAATTTGCCGCTGTCCTTGAGCGCTGCCGAGAGCAGGCTGTAGGTCTTGCTGGCCACGTCGCCGTCGGGCCCGAGATAGTAAGGAGCGTCGTAGAGGGCCGGGTCGATTTCGCTCTCGTCCACGAAGCCTTCGATGTCGATCACCTTGGTGCTCTTGAGCTTCAACTTGTCGAGGTCATCCTTCTCGAAAATGACGTACATGTCGGGCTCATACTCGTAGCCCTTGACGATGTCGCTCATTTCCAGCACCTGGTCGCACTTCTTGCACTTCTTGTCATAACCCACGCGACCGTTGTCCTCGCGGTGGATCTGGTTGAAATGGATCGTCTCCGCGGTATCGACCGCGTTGTAGACGCGGACCGGGATGGTGACGAGTGAAAAGCGAAGGTGACCTTTCCAGATGGATCGAAGGGCGGCCATGATTTGACTCCTTAGTGTGCCCGCCGGCGCGAACGGCGCAAGACCGGCTCTTTAATGAAGCTTCGGGCAGCGTTTTCCCCTGTGTCAAGATAAGTTGCGTCGCACAAGTCGCGCCACACCATATGGGCGGCTGCCGGCACTAATGACCCACCGGTGGGGTAACAAATCAGACCGGGTGCTTCGCACGGAACGCCCGCATGTAGTAAAATGGCAGGCACCACTGTCCGGGCTTTCCACCGGACGGGACCGGAGACCGAATCCATGGAATTGAGGACAAGATCAGTACGCGGCATCGAGATCATCGAGCTGCACGGCAAGGTGGTTGGTGAGGGCAGCGCCCGCGACCGCTTTCAGGAGCACGTGCAACTCCAGATGTGCGAAGGCAGCCGCAAGTTCGTCGTGAGCCTGGGGGATACGCCCTGGCTCAACAGTCTCGGCATCGGCATGTTGGTGGCGGCACTGGCCAGCGTGCGTAATCGCGGGGGTGAGATGGTGCTGGCCAGCGCGACCACCCGTACCGAGGACGTGATGGAGGTCACGCAACTCCACCGCGTGTTCGCGATTTTCGACACCGTTTCCGAGGCGGTCGAGTTTCTTGCCAACCCGCCCGCCAACCTCCAGCCCGGACGTCACAACCGCGCGCCGCGCAAGACTGTCGCCGAGCGGAAGTCCACGGAGAAGTAGTTGCATGGGAATAGAAGTCAAAGCGCACGCAAGTGGCGGCGTCGAAATCATCACCATCAGCGGGCACATCGTGGGCAGCTCCCAGGCCAGTCAGGATTTTCAGCAGCTGTTCCGCACGCTGGTGGCCGAGGGCAAGAAGAAGTATGTGATCGATCTCGCGGAAACGCCGTGGACCAACAGTCTCGGCGTGGGAATGTTGATGAGCGCCTACACCAGTGTGAAGAACAGCGGCGGCGATGTAGTGCTCGCCAACGCCACCGACCGCATCCGTGACATGCTGCGCGTCACCCGTCTCGATTCCGTGTTCACGGTGCACAACTCGGTTTTCGAAGCCATGGAGCACCTGAAATCGACACAAGGCTCCTGATCGTAGTTGCTCAGGGACAGCGCTTGATCGACTGACCCTTCCTCGGCTCCGCCTTCTCCATTTTCTTTCCATCCACGCACAGGCCGGTGAACAGGACCGGCAGCCCTTCCGCGTTCTTGATGTCCGGCCCTGTCTGCAGGTGATAGTGCAGATGCGGTTCGCTGGTGTTGCCCGAGTTGCCGCATTTGCCGATCACGTCGAGCGCCTTCACTCCGTCGCCGACCTTGAATTTCTGCGACTGCGGCTGCAGGTGCGCGATGAGTGAAAACTCGCCGTTGCCGTGGTCGATGACCACGCCGTTACCGACCGGGTGAGCGGTGTCGGTCTGGTCGATTTCGTTGTTGGGGAGCGAATCGCACGACCACACGATCTGGCCCGCAGCCGGGGCAAGAATGTCGGCACCGAACGAGTAGTAGTCCGTGAGTTTCTTGCCGTCGCCCGTGTGGGACACGCCGTCTTTCATGATCAGCATGTCGTATGCGAAACGCTGCGAGCGCGACGCCGCATGATAGTTCTCCGTCAACGTGCGCCCGCCCCAGAACACGAACCACTCGCCGCTGAAGGGGAGTTGCAACGGGGTCTTCGTGACATAGTCGAGTCGGGTGGTGGGGAACTCCTTCTTGATCGGCCGCACGGCAAGCCCGGCAATCTTTCCGTCCGGGTCGAACGCGAGCAGCAGCATGGCCTCGCCGTCAATTTTCTCGAACTGGCACGTGGCCTGATACACCCACACGCCGTGATCCTGCGCGACCTTCTCGCTGATCACCTTCTCGACCGCGCCGACGGTGACATGAATTGCATCCAGTGTTCTTGCGAAATTGAGCGAGTCCTGCATCGCCGTCCGCATGTTGGAGTCGAACTCCGACCATAACGGTCCCGGTTGATTGTTGCTGACGAAGGGTGTCAGTTCGTGAGCTCGCGCCACGACGGCCGTGGAGTCGGTCAATTCGGCAGCATTGGCAATGCCGGTGAACAGGACCAGCGCGATCAGAGCGACAGAATATTTCATGGGGTCAGAGTAACACACCGCCGCGCTGCGGAGCCCCGGGGTCAAGCTCCCATGTCCGGCCGCATGCGCACGAAGACCGGCTCGCGTAGCGTTTCGTTCGGCGTCATGGAGGCGTACTGGACTTCGCACCATAGAGTCGGCTGGATCCAGACGGTTACGTTGTCGTCGATGGGCTTCTCCTTTATAGGGCGCTTCGCCACGGGAACACGGGCAACTTCTTCCCACACTGCGCCGAGCGTGCGGTTGTCGAAGCCCGTCCCCACTTTGCCGAGATAGTGCAGCTCGCTACCGTTGCGGCGCGCGATATGGAGTCCGCCGAACACGCTGGCGCGGTCACCCTTGCCCCTGGTATAGCCGATGATCAGGCAATCCATGGTGCTGCGCGTCTTGATCTTCACCCAGGCATCGCTTCGGCGACCGGGTGTGTACGTGCTGCCCAGTTTCTTGGCCATGATGCCTTCGAGACCGGCCTCTTTCGCCGCCGCAAACAATCCTTCGCCGTCGTCGATGGTCTGGCTCACGCGATACGGATTCTTCTGCACCTGCTTGATCGCATCCGCCATCCATTCGCGGCGACGCTCGACGGGCTCGTTGATGAGCGGGCGTCCGTCAAGATAGAGACAGTCGAAGACATAACAGATGGCCGGGTTCTTGTTGCGCGCACGCGCGGCTGCACTCTCACTCTTCTGGCGCATGCGATTGATGACTTCCCTGAACATGGGCCGGCCGTCTTTGTCGAGGCACACGATCTCGCAATCGAACAGGGCGTTGTTGACGCGAAACGAGTCTTCCGGCTTGAGGAGTTCGGGAAATGCAACCGTGATGTCGTTCTGATTGCGCGAACGAATGCGTACCGTGCCTTCGTCGATCGAGACCATGGCGCGAATGCCGTCCCACTTTACCTCGTATATCCACCGGTCGGACTTCGGCACGGTGGTGGAAATGTCAGAAAGCATGACCTCGATAGGCTCGGCGAGAGAGTCGGTCTGGGGTGTGTCGACACGCTCGAGCAGGTTGTCCTTGCCGCGCGTCGGAATGATGCGGTACTCGCCCGTGAGGCCGCGGCTGGTGAGACGAATATATCGACTGTCCTTCTTCTCTTTTGTGATTTCGTAGCGCCCGCTCGCGAACACCCACATGTCGCCGCCGCCGTACTCACCCTTCGGAATGCTGCCTTCAAAGTTCAAGTATTCGATGGGGTGGTCTTCGGTCTGGACGGCGAGGCGTTTGATGCCGGGGCGCGGGGGAAGGCCTTTGGGAACGGCGTACGATTTCAGCACGCCGTTCTCTTCCAGACGGAGGTCGTAGTGGAGTCGTGAGGCGTGGTGCCTGTGCACGACGAAGCGGTTGGTTCCTTCCTCCACGGTTCCGCCCGCCGGCTCGGGCGTCTTCGAGAACTCGCGCTTTTGCGAATACGTCTCCAATTGCTCCGCGGTCTTGCGCTTGCGCGACGGTGCGAGTTTCTTGGAAGCGCCGCGCGCGGATCGGTGCGTATGCAACTCGACCGCGAATGCTTCCAGCCCTTCCCACGCATCGCCCTGTTCTTTCACGATCTCGGGCACGTTGCGAAGGGTAAAGTCGTGGATGCCTTCCACCTTGCCGAGTTGTTCCCACGTGAGCGGCATCGACACCGTGGCACCCTGCAGACCGCGCACGCTGTACGCCGACACGATCGTCTGGGATGGACGGTTGCGGAAAATATCGATCAGAATCTTGTTGTCGCGCTGTCCCTTCGGAATCTTGAGCGTGCACGTTTTCGCATGCGCCGCGACGAACGGTTTTGCAATCAGACTCGTCGCTTCGAACACGGTGTCGAAGTCCCATTTCGGTTCGATGGGGGCGACGACATGCAGGCCCTTGCGCCCGGTTGTCTTCACGAAGGTGTGGTAGCCGAACTTCTCGATCTCTTCCTTCAACAGATAACCGTGCTCGACGATCACATCCCACGGCGTGCCGTCGGGCGGATCGATATCGAACACGAAGTAGTCGGGATTGTCACGCTGTGCCGCTCTGCAGTGCATCTGGTGCAGCTCGATGCAAGCCATGTTGGCCAGCCATACCAACGATGCATCCTCGGTGGCGACCACGTAGTTGATCATCTTCTTCGCGTCGCCGATCTCGGCGCTCTCCAGCCAGTCCGGAACCCAGTCGGGGAGATTCTTCTGAAAAAACTTCTCGCCGTGGATACCGTCGGGGAAGCGAACCAGTGAGAGCGGGCGCCCGCGGATGTGGTTCAGAATGGTGGGCGCGATCGTCAGGTAATACTGAATGAGTTCGGCCTTGGTAACGCCGTCCTCGGGCCACAGGACCTTGTTCAGGTTCGACAGCTCGAGCTTGCGCTTGCCGACGGTGACATTCTGGGAGGTGCGGGCCATTACGATTGATTAGAATATAGCAGCCCCGCGTCCTGCAATCGTCCGTTCCCACCGGTCGCAGGTAGGTACTATCCTTGCAATCACCCTGCTTTTGACCCGTGTGGCGGCGCCTGGAAGGATGACGCCGCACCGCAACCCGGTCGTCGGCGCCAGCATGCGTCGCAGCTGGCCGCATGGAGGAACATGAAGTTCAAACACCCTGCACTCCTTTTTACCTTGCTCGTGCTCCCCGTCGTCGCCGGCGGCGATCGACTGCACAAGGGACCGGCCGCGCCGGACCCGGCAATAATGCCCGCTTTTGCGGCGGGCCAGATCTTGAATCTCGATCCGTCCGGCAAATTCACGCCGGCGCAGCATGCGTCCGACGTGCAACTGCTACTGGGTGACGCAGCCAGCCAGTCTTCGGAAGGACTTGTCGAAGAAAAGTCACCGGTCAAGGGCGGCGGTTACATGGTCAACCTGCAGGGCCGTTTCCAGAATGCGATGTCGATGACGATCGACGAGAATGGGAACACGACGGCGCCGTGCCTGCCTGCCGTCGAAGCTCCGGCAAAGAAGGTGAAGTAAACATGCGTCACCTTCGCATCATCAGCGCTGCGGCAGTCCTCGTCCTTTCTCTCGCAGGAGCTGCGTCCGCAGCGACAGTCATCATTCAGAACAATGACGCTGCGGGTGAAGGCTTCAACGATCCTACTGCCGCTGCTCCGGTGGGCGGAAATCCCGGGACGACACTGGGTGCTCAGCGCCTGAATGCGTTTACCTATGCGGCGAATCTCTGGGCGGCATGCCTGCAGAGCAACGTGACCATTCTGGTGCGGGCGCAGATGGATCCTCAGACTTGCACTGTGAGCTCTGCCGTGCTGGGCTCGGCCGGGACGACAACCGTGTTTCGCGACTTTGCCGGCGCCCCGTTGGCGGGAACCTGGTACAGCCAGGCCCTGGCCAACTCGCTCGCGGGCACCGACCTCGATCCCACCACGCCTGACATCAACGCGACGTTCAACAGCAATCTCAACGGCAGCGCGGGGTGTCTGGCCGGTCGCAAGTGGTATTACGGCTACGACCTGACGCCCCCGGGCAACGACATTGATTTCATCAGTGTGGTGACGCACGAAATCGGACACGGGCTCGGTTTTCAGTCGTTCGTGAGCCAGGCGGGCGCAAAGTTCAACGGTTTCAACGATCAGTACATGACGAAACTCGATCGAAGTGGCGCCGTGCCCTCCACCTACTCGGCCATGTCCGACGCACAGCGGGGAAGTGCCAACATTGCCGATCCCAACCTGCGCTGGATGGGTACCAACGTCGACGCGCTGGCGGCCTCGATTCCGGTCAGCGCCGGTTTGAGCGGAGCGCACGTGCGCGTGCACGCCCCCAATCCCTACGTGGCGGGATCGTCGGTATCGCATTTCTCGACGGCGGTAACGCCCAACGAGATCATGGAGCCCAGCTATACCGGTCCCAATCACAACATCGATCTCTCACTCCAGCTCTTCAAGGATGAAGGCTGGGTGTTGATTCCGAAGTGCACGCCGGGCATAACAACGGTCAACGACACCGATACGCTCACCGTGAACCAGGATGCGACCACGTGGAACCTCAAGGTGAAGGTGGGCAACACCGGCGCGTTTGCGGCCACCAACGTAAGCGCACAGTTGTTCGGTGGACCGGCGTGGCTTTCCATCCCGGACGCCAACGGTGCGTACCCCGATCTGGCTGCCGGTGCGTCGTCGTTCAACACGGATACGTACACGCTCAACCTCACCAACTGGCCGGGCGGTTCGTTTCAGGTCACGCTGCAGGTGTTCTGGCAGGACAACTGTGGTGGAAATCACAACCAGCAAATGACGGTGGATCTCAAGCCGGCCGTGCAGCTGGCGGTGGCAATCAGCTCGTTCCAGGCGGTGGCCGGGAATGGGAAGGTCAACCTCGCCGCGACGTTCCAGTCCGATTTGAACGTGCAGCAGATCTCCGTATATCGGGCGACGGGGAACGCGCCCCTGCAGCTTCTCGACACGCTGGCTCCGGCGAGCTCGTCGAGTTTCGCGTACACCGACACGAAAGTGAATCCCGGTTCGTGGTATCGCTATCAGCTGGGGGTGACCGACGCCGACGGAGAATTCGTTTCGCAGATCCGGACGGTCACGGTTCCCCGACTCGAGG
>CAZULB010000053.1:0-19587 GCA_964621155.1 uncultured bacterium
GAGCGCCAGGATCGAAATCGCCGTCAACCAGCCCCAGAATTCTGATATCCCGTGTTTCATACGCCAAAGTGAGCCAAGGCTCTGAACTGGTTATACTGCAACGGGTATTCCCCGCCGGCGGCACCCGGGACCGGCATTTCGGCGGCTCTCGAATTGGGTTTTGCCAATCGATCTATCTCATTGCTAAGTATTATCTTGGGATTGGAGCGCCAGGTCGGACGCGTGGCTAACCACTGCGTAGGGAACTGCGGAAGGAAGAAAGTGCCCGATGCGGCTGGGAGCTTTTACCCAGCCGCGTGCGGGATGGATAAGCCATCCCACCCAACCTAGAAGTTCATTCCCGTCGAGAAGTAGGGCCGGATCCGGCCTTTGGAAGAGTATCCGACGTCCACGCGCAGCACGTCCTGAATCGGGGAAAACAGTCGTGCTCCCACGCCGAATCCGCTGTGAAAGTTCTCGTACCTGAACTCCGACTGGTCCGTCCAGCCGATGCCGGTATCCACGAACAGTACCAGCCCGAGTTGAAAGTCGGTGAGGCCGATGAAGGGCAGCTTGTAGAAAACTTTCGGCCACGGCGCCATGCGTAGTTCAGCGGTCTGGATCCAGCGGTGGGCCGAGCGAAAGTCGCTGCGCTCATAACCACGGATCGTACCCGGGCCACCGATACCGAGGCGGATGTACTCTGGGTAGTCGGCGATCTGCACCGTCATCGCTGAGCGCAGAGCGAGCACGGTGGTTTCGTCCAGCGGCTGAAAGAACCGCACGTCGTTGTCGACGCGGTAGTATGCATCGCCTGCACCGCGCAGAACGAAATTGGACAGCACGTTGATGTAGAACAATCCGCCGCGCCGCGGTTTGAGCGACGCGTCACGGTTGTCGAAACGAAATCCCACCGACGGCGACACCAACTCCTCTTCATCAGTGACGTCCTCGCGCACTCCGATGTGGTTGTGCGCATAGCCGAGACCGGTCAGGACCTGCGAGAACGCGATACGGCGTTCAGTGAGCGGAACGTTGAGATTGGTCTGCACGCGCGCCTGCCGGAAAATGGCGGGATCGGTGGTTGGCTCGGTGCGATCGAAATAGGACGCGCGCGCACCGACGCCGAGGTGCTTCCAACCGACCCACCCCGACGACCAGCCGACGGCAGCCGCGTTGTTGTTGTTGCTGTCGCGCAACCCCTCCAGCGAAAACTGCTCGAGCCGCCTGCGGAAATTGCGGTCGTTCCATTTGAGCCCGTAGGTGATGCGCTCGGTGTTGAAGTCGTAATCAAGCACCGGATATATCAGCTTCAGGAGCAGGCTGGGGCGTTCGGTCACCAGCACATGGAGAAGACAGCGATCCTCACCGATCGGTTCGATGTTGATCTCCACAGTTGCGAAAGGGCTGAGGTCCCCGAGAAACCGCTGGTCGCGGTCGACGGCCTGGGCATCCAGACGCCCCCCCGGTTGCGACTCCATCTCGCGCAGAATGGCGATGGTCTTGACCCGGGTATTGTTGTGGACGAGGACGGAGTCGATGGTCCGCCCCTGCGCCCACTGGTAGGCAAGGGTGTCAAAGCGCGTCGATGAAGCGCGGGAATCAGGAGAGAAAAGACAGCCGGCCAGGAGCGCGACGAGAACCACCGCTCCGGTCTTGAACCACAGCATACGCATCAAGCATAAGCCGCGTTCGCCGGCCGGTGAAAGCTCAAAACCTAGGACGCGGGCGCAATGGCCGGCTCGCCCATGGGACGAGGCGACGGGGGTGCGGGCTCGACCGGCCGCGAGCCGAAGCGGCTCAGCACGATCGCACCCAACCCGACCACGTAGGCGAAGAGCCAGACGAACGTGCTCACGATCTGAAAGAGCACGTACGGAGCCAGCGATCCGCGCCCAAGCACGTCGATGGCGATGGCGAGGATCTCGGGGATCGACATCACGATGATGCCGAGGAAGAGATGCGTGAAGGCGCCGCCGTGAATGCCCGTGCGCGCGGCAATGGCACGTCCGACGGTGAAAACGAACGCAGCGCAGGAAATCACGTAGATGCCGATGCAGCTCACGAACAGGACGACGGCGAGCGGAATGCCCACGATCGTGATGATGAGCGGAATCATGACGATGAGCAGTCCGAACAGCCCGATCACGGCACTGAGGACTCCGGCGCCGAAGCACTTGAACGTGGACGCGGCGATGTGGGTGCTGACGCGCTCGATCTTTCCGCGCAGGAAGAGCATGGTGATGAAGAACAGCACCAGCGCCACGAAGAACATGCCCAGGCTCACGAAGGCACGAATGGTGCGCATGTCGACGTGCAGGCGGTCGCCGATCTCGGTGGCCACGCCGCCCACCTGGACGCGTTCGCCACGAATGATCACTTCTTCGTCTTCTTCGATGGTGCCGCCGATAGCGACCACGTCGCCCTTGATTTCGGCGCCGCGCCGCGCGCGAATCTCGCCGCCCATGACGACGACGGAACCGGCTACCTTGCCTTCGATGATGGCATTGCCGCCAAAGACAACCACGTCGCCGGCGACGGTTTCGTCGGCCGGAATGAACACGCTCTCCGCCACCTTGACGATGGCATCGCCTTCGTTGACGGTATTGTCACCCAGGTTGACGCGGTAGTGAACCATGCCGCTGTCCTTTTCGGCCGTGGTTCCCTGTTCCTGAATCTGAACGCCGCTGCCGCCAATGATAATCTTCTTGCGGACCGTGCCCGGGGGCGCCGGCGGCACGGGAACCTCGATCACGGTGGTGTCCGAGTGCGCCTGCTTCCCTGCCAGGGACACGCGCCCCGGGAGAATCGACGCGATCAGCAGGAGGGCAAAGAGACCGGTTCGGCCGGGACGGCTGCGAACCACGCGGCTACAAGGTGAGGAGAGCATGTCCGGACTGCCT
Organism: uncultured bacterium; assembly: GCA_964621155.1. Classification (GTDB taxonomy): domain Bacteria; phylum Krumholzibacteriota; class Krumholzibacteriia; order WVZY01; family JAKEHA01; genus JAKEHA01. Next base: position 2,883 of record CAZULB010000053.1, read on the forward strand.
CTTTCTGCGCAGAATTCGCGATACTGAGAAGACGGCCCCACCCAAGACCGCCAGGCCAACGAAAAGAGTAATCGGAGAAACCATCGCACCGGTCGCGTGCACGACCGTACGCACGGCGCGTGCGTAAGTATCGAACGCCGTTACACCGGGAAATTCGACCACGCGACCACGCACCCACACCACCGCGCGCGCCAGCGATCCTGCCAGCTCCACGATGGAATGATCGGCGCTGCCGAGAAGAAGCGCCACCGGCCCATACAGCAACGCGATTACCGCGAACGCCGCCGACGGATAGCGAACCCACGACGGCAGCGCGAAGAAGCGATCGCTCAGGCGGCGCAACACATTGAAGCGCGGCTCGTGCGCGAGGCCTTCGGCGCGCAAATGCGCCATCACCGAGACCGAAAGACGCGACGGTGCCTCCAGTCTCGGCATCTCGCGCAGTGCGTCGAATACGGCGCGATACGCCAGCACTTCCGCCTCGCATGCCGCGCACTCCGTCACGTGATGAACGAATTCGTTTCGTTCGAGCGTGGCCAGGCGCCCTTCGAGGTAGGGCTGGACGAGATTCTGAATGCTCTCACAATTCATGTGTGCTCTAGCGCGACTTTACCGCCGCGTCGCTCTTTTCCACGATGGTGACATCACCGCTCGCTGTCTCCACGGTCAGTTTCGAAGATCCGGAGCCAACCACGCCCTGCAGACGACGGCGATCGACGCGACTCACCTTGATCGGCATGTCGCCTTCGATTGAGCCGCTATTGGTGCTGACATCCAGGTGGAAGCCATAATCTTTGGCCGGAACGTAGGAAATGTCAATGTCTCCGCTGGAGCTCGAGAACGCGAAGTTGCGCTCGCCGACGGGCGCGATCAGAACCTGAATATCACCACTGGACGAGGAAGCATCAACGCTTCCGCCCACTTCACTCATGCGCGCGTCACCGCTCGCGGACCGGAATACCACGCTGCCCGAGCACCCCTGCAGAACGAAGTCTCCGCTCGTCACCTGCACGTTGATATCCTTCTGTACCTGCGACACATCGAAGACGCCGCTGGTGCCGCTGATATCGAGCTTGCCGCGCACGTTTTCGATATTCACGTTGCCGCTGGTGGCACCGACCATCATGTCACCGCCGATATCGGACGCTTCGAGATCACCGCTGGTCATGGCGACGCGGGCACCAGCCCCCACACCGCGCAGCGACACGTCACCGCTGGTCGCTTCTACGTCGGCGCTGCCATTGATATTGGAGATGCGCACCTCGCCGCTTGTGGTCGAGGCGTTCACGCGAAACGAAAGCGGGACTTCGATGGTGTAGTCGATCCAGGATGAACGCCGGCTTCCCTTCACCACCGACACCCAGCCCCAGTCTTCCAGCTTGTTGTCGTCGTCGGTCTCGATAATCACCTGGTCGCCTTTTTCCGAAACTTCCATCTTGAGGCGGTCCATCATCGTCTTGGCGTCGCCGGCATCGCGGGCCACGACGGTTTTGACACCCACCACTGAAATGGCGGTCACATCGGGACGACCGACAATCACGGTCCGCCCGCGGGCGTTCTTGACCACGAGGGCGATCTTGCCCTGGGCGGGAACGGTGGCCTTCTCTTCCTTCTCCTGGCGGTCACCGGGCACGGCCCGGGCCGAGCCCGAAGCCACCAGCATGCCTGCCAGAACCAGAACCGGGGTGATGTGGGGTCTATGTTTCATGGCGACGGCCCTCCAGCCGATCCGCAGTTTCAATGGACTCTACGGAGCTTCGGTCGGAAAGTTCGCAGTCCGGCGCAAAATTTCCTACCCCATATAGAGGATGCGGCCCGACGGAGTCCCAGCCCCTTGTGATCCAGGCAGTTGAAGCTCTCAAGCGAAGAAGTCCTCCCCCTCCAGAATGGTCTTCAGCATCTCCCGGGCGCGGTGGATACGGGCCTTCACGGTCCCCAGCGGGATCGAGAGCGACTCGGCGATCTCCTCATAGGAGAGGTCTTCCTGATGGCGAAGCACCAGCATGATCCGGTAATGCTCGGGCAGGGCCGCAATCCCCTGCTCGAGCTTCTGCATTTTTTCGTTCCGCGAGAAGGTCTCATCGGGGGTCGGGTCGGGGGCCACGTACTGGCGCGTGAATTCGCCCTTCTCGCTCTCCACCGGATCGTCCATGGCAAAGGTGGTGATGCGCCGCTTGCGCAGATGATCGATGCAGAGGTTCGACGTGATCTTGAAAAGCCAGCTGGAAAACGCGTAGTCGGGGTTGTAGCGGTCGAGAGAGCCGAAAACCTTGATGAAGGATTCCTGGGCGAGATCCGTGGCTTCGTCGCGGTTGCGCACCATGCGCAGGCAGATGCTGAATACCGCGCGCTCGTACTTTTCGAGCAGCGCGCGGAAGGCGCGCTCGTCACCGGAGCGCGCTCTGGCGACGAGCTGGATATCCTCTTCTTTCAAAGGGCGCGGCCTCGCGTTGAAGCGTTCGGACGGACGTATGCCTTCGCGGCAAACGCAGGCTCCCGTCGCGTTCCGAAACGGAGCGCGGGGTGCTCGGACGGATCCCGTCGCGTGATGCGGCTAACACCGGACGGGATTCAGGAATATGCGAGGCCGTTCGGATGTCGCACTCGAAGCAAATGCTCCAAGCGCCTAAGTTGATTTATGTTGACACATTTTAGAGGGCGTTTCTAGAGTTTGTTCGCTCTCCCAGGACACACACATCCGATTCCCCGCGCACCCGCGTGCGCGACCGACCGGGGTACTCATGGCAATCATCGAATATGTTCACGCCCGCGAGATCATGGACTCCCGGGGCAATCCGACCATCGAAGTCGATGTCGGCCTCGACACCGGCACGCTCGGGCGCGCGGCGGTTCCCTCGGGCGCCTCGACCGGCAAGCACGAGGCCCTCGAACTGCGCGACGGCGAGCACACCCGCTATGGCGGCAAGGGCGTCCACCGGGCCGTGGCCAACGTAAATGAAGTGATCGGGCCCGAGATCATCGACCTCGACGCCATCGACCAGGGCTTCATCGACCAGACCATGATCGAGCTCGATGGAACACCCAACAAGTCGAAGCTGGGCGCCAACGCCATTCTGGGCGTGTCGCTCGCGGTCGCCCGGGCGGCGGCGGAGTCGCTGAGTCTTCCGCTCTACCAGCACATCGGCGGCGTGTTCGCGCGCACGCTGCCCGTGCCGCTGATGAACGTGTTGAACGGCGGACAGCACGCCGACAACAACGTGGACATCCAGGAGTTCATGCTGGTGCCGGTGGGGGCGCCCAATTTCGCCGAGGCACTGCGCATGGGCGCCGAGACGTTCCACGCCATGCGCAAGTACCTGCGCGAAAAAGGCTACTCGACGGGTGTGGGTGACGAAGGCGGCTTTGCGCCCGACCTGCGTTCCAACCAGGAAGCGCTCGACGTCCTGCTCGAAGGCATCACGCGCGCGAACTACACGCCGGGCAAAGATGTGTGCATCGCGATCGATGCCGCTGCCACCGAGTTCTACGAGAACGGCCGTTATTCGCTCAAAGGCGACGGTAAGGTCCTCGACTCCGAGGGCATGGTGAAATTCTGGGCCGAGTGGGCGTCGAAGTATCCCATCGTATCGCTCGAAGACGGTCTGTCCGAGGATGACTGGGATGGTTGGTTGCAACTCACACGATCGCTGGGCGATCGCCTGCAACTGGTCGGCGATGATCTCTTCGTCACCAATGAAGAGCGTCTGCGGCGCGGCATCGAGGGCGGGATCGGCAATTCCATTCTGGTGAAGCTGAACCAGATTGGATCGCTCAGCGAAACGTTGCAGACCATCGACACCGCGAAGTCGGCCGGTTACACGTGCGTCATTTCGCACCGCAGCGGCGAAACCGAAGACAGCACCATCTCGCATCTGGCGGTGGCAACCAACGCGGGCCAGATCAAGACCGGGAGCCTGTGCCGCAGCGAACGCATCGCAAAATACAACGAGCTCCTGCGCATCGACGAAGAACTGGGATCGGTTGCGATGTACCCGGGCGCGTCGGCATTCGCCGCACTGTCCTGAGAAGCGACGAGGAGGTCAATCGTGCGCTACTGGAATTCCGAACGGGAAAAGATCGAGAGTCATCGCGGCGCGTTTCGTGATTTTCGCCCGCGTGCCCGCGTGCATCCCGACGCGCAACCTTCGGTGGTGACAAGCACGGGCAGCGTGCGCCCCTTCCTGCGGCGCGTTTATCAGAACCAGGTCGTGGTGAGTGCGCCGGTGCGACGCTTTCTGCTCTTCGTTCTGCTGGCGGGAGTCGTGTACGCGTTCGTTCTCGGCGACGGCGGCGTGATTCGCATCGCCATGCTGCGCCACGAGCGCTCCAGTCTCGACGGACGCATTCGCGAGCTCGACCGCAATGCCGCGCTCCTGGAGACCGAGATTGCCCTGCTCGACAGCGATCCGTTTTACATCGAAAAGACCGGCCGCGAACGCTACGGCTATATCAAACCGGGCGACAAGGTCTACCGTATCGTCGATCCCGCGACGGACGGGAAGAAGTCGAAGTAGGCGCCCACACGCGCAGATACGGCGGGTGCCTCGGACCGGGAGGCACCCGCTTTTTTATTGCCGGTTGACAAGTGCTCTATTAATGGTTTTACTACGTGCCCTGACATTGTCGCGGGGTGGAGCAGTCTGGTAGCTCGTTGGGCTCATAACCCAAAGGTCGCAGGTTCGAATCCTGCCCCCGCTACCAAATACAAGATTCCCGGTGTCTTTCGGCACCGGGAATTTTTTTTGACGCGTCCCAAAGCTGGATTCTAGACTCGCCCGGGAGGTCAACCATGCCGACACGATTTGCGCGGCTTCTGATTGCCGCTACGTTGCTCGTTGCATGTTCCGGTGGCGACAGGACATCCGAGAGCAGGAGCGAGAACTGGCGCCTCACGTTCACCTACCGTGGTGAGGAAGTAGTGCTTCCCCTCGAACACCTGCACCTCTATCTCGTCGACGACGAAGCGTCGGAACCGGAAGTATTCGAGATTGCCGGCCCGGGTGTGGCGCTCACCGGGAGAATCCCGATGGACACTCACGTGAGCTACGACGAGCGCTGGAACCTGTTGTTTGGAAAGACAATCCCGATCGAGGCCAGCGGTGGGGTGAGCGAGAACATCATCTCGTACATCCAGCTCCCCGACGGCACCAAGGCCTTTGTGATCGACGGCTCGCTGGTTCCGGAGAAGATCGAGGGCAAGATATCGGGACTCGACGGCGACATGACGCTGGTGGGAACGTTCACGATGCGAGTGCGAACCGGGATGGGTGAAGAAGCGATCGCAGGAAAGTTCGCCGTGCACTGCGTGACGCTCGGCTAGCGTTTCTTCCCGGTCGCGTCAGTTCCCGGGCTGGACCGGCAGACCGGGGCGAAGATGAGCCCGGCGATCGGGCGCCACGATTGCTTCTTCGACGGTGTCGAACGTATCGAACACCCAGTCCAGCCGCATGGTGAGGATGATGTTCTCGATGTGCTCGCCGCAGCAGGCGAGACGCATCCAGCCGTTGCCATTCGTGCACGCGCGGTGCATCCGCCGCATCTCTTCGATGCCGAGACTGCTCACCCAGTTGATACGGTGCAGGTCGAGAATCACCTTTGGATTGGGAACGTTGGCGAACCCGGCAACGGCGACGGCGAGGGCCACGGTCTCCTGTCCTCCCACGAGGTTTCTCCTGGGCGTCAACACCTGTACGTTGCTTTCCACGCGATGGTCGAACGTGCTCATGATCATCTCGACTTCCTCCCTCCGGGCTGTGAACAATAGGACGCATTATCGGCGCGCCAGGTTGCACGCAACGCGGGTTCGGTTGCGCGCATGCCGGCGCTGTGGCTATCATGGCGTCATGCACCGCATCACCGCGGCGGCCATCGCGTCCGCCCTCATCCTGACATCCACGGCACACGCGCAGGGGCTGAGCCCCCTGCCCCAATCCACCGCCGATCTCGTACGCGCCGAGCTCATCGCCGATGTCGCGGCCATTCAACCGGGCGCGACGTTTCGTCTCGGCGTCCACCTCACCATGAAGGAAGGCTGGCACGTCAACTGGATCAATCCCGGAGACGCTGGACTGGCACCCAGCATCAAATGGAGTCTGCCTCCGGGGTTCAAGGCCGGCATCGTTTCGTGGCCGCTGCCCGCACGCATCATGAGCGGGCCGCTTGCGATCTTTGGATACGCCGGTGACGTTCTCCTTATATGCGACGTGCGCATACCCGCCGATCTGCCCATCGGCGGGAACGTCGAACTCTTCGCCGATGTATCATGGCTGGCATGTGCGGATGAATGTGTCCCCGGCTCGGGGAGCGTTCGCCTCACGTTGCCCGTCGAAAAGACAGCACGCCCCGATGCCGCCCAGCGCGGTCTCTTTGACGCCACGGAAGCACGTTGGCCCGCGCACTCGCTGGCGTGGAAACTGGATGCGTGGATCGAAGAGAGCAACACGCTCGTGCTCGAGTTTCAGTCGGGAGATCCGGCCGCTTCGCCGCTACAAGACGTGTCGTATTTTCCGTATGATCCCGGCCTGATCGAGAATGCGTCGCCGCAGAAGGTGACGGCCCAGCGCGGCCCGAGCGGCACGGTGTATCAGTTGCGCATTGAGCGCGCGCGCATGCCGGCCGGCGATCTGACCCGCGTGTACGGACTCCTGGTAGCGACGGGATTGTCGCGCGCGGAAGGTCCGGCGGCGATCGAAGTGAATGTGCCGATCACGCGCCGCTAGTTTTCTTTTTTTTTCGACATCAATAACTCAACGGAGGTTCTCATGATTGGCAACTTGTCACGCATCGTGCTGGCGCTTGGTTTCGCCGCTATCGCGACGATTTCCGTCGCGCGTTTCGCAACGGCCGATCCGCCGGCCACCGCCGCAACCGACCCGGCACCGGCGGCCGCTGCGCCGGCCACCGGAACCGCCACCGCGGCCGTGACGACGGCCGCCATTGATCAGATGGCGCCCGATTTCGCGCTGGCCGGTATCGACGGCAAGACCTACAAGCTCTCCGATTTCAAGGGCAAGTACGTCGTGCTGGAGTGGAACAACCTCGATTGCCCGTTCGTGAAGAAGCACTACGGCTCGGGCAACATGCAGGCACTGCAGAAGAAGTATACCGACAAGGGGATCGTATGGCTCACCATCTGCTCGTCCGCACAGGGCAAGCAGGGCTACTACGAGCCGGCAGCACTGCAGGAGTTGACGAAGGAAAAGAAGCTTTCGTCGACCGCATACCTGCGCGATGCCGACGGCAAGGTGGGCAAGGAGTACGGCGCCAAGACAACGCCGAGCATCTTCATCGTGAATCCGGAAGGCACGCTCATCTACGCCGGTGCCATCGACGACAAACCGTCGCCGGATCCCAATGACATTCCCGGCGCCACCAACTACGTCGCCGCGTGCCTGGACGCCTCCCTGGCCGGCAAAGCCGTCGCCACCAAGTCCACGGTGTCGTATGGCTGCAGCGTGAAGTACGCCAACTAGGCTCCGTAATCTGTTGTTATGTTGAAGAGGCGCGGCCGGTTATCCGGCCGCGCCTTTTTGTTTGGCCTCCATCATAGATTCACCCGCGTCCGGTACTTCTCGCGGTTGACGAAACCCTCATTATGCCTTATAGTTACCGCTAATTCCGGGTGATTGCTCCAGACACATGCATCGGTCCATAATCCCCATCCTTGCAGCACTCGGACTGAGTGCCACGGCCTGGCTCACGCTTCGCGCCGATACCCGTCACATCGATATCAAGGTCACCTCGTCGGGCGCCGATCTGCACATGCAGAACGCGAACGGGTTGGTGTCTTTCAAGCCCGCCAGACCGGGAGAGCGTTGGTCGCTGCTCAACGACAGCGGCCGCCCCGAGCTGCCCGTGCGCGTGGTGAATGTCATGCTGCCGCCCGGCCGCCGCGTCGACGGGGTCGAGGCCACCGGCACACGTTCGTCGGTTCTGGCCGCGAACGTGACCGTGAAGAACGCGCTACCGCTCACGCCAGACCCGGAAGCCGGCCGTCCTGCAGTTTCGCGCGCAATACCGGTGCTCGCACCTGACGCGGCCTCCGGCAATTTTCCTTCGGAGCTCGCGCGCTATCTGGGTTCCGGCACATTGCATGGTTATACAATCGCCAGCTTTGCCGTTTTTCCGGTTCGCGTCGAGGGTGCACAGATCGTGCTCTACGACGACATCGACCTTCACATTGCCACCAGCGCGGTGGCCGATGCGCCGGCAGCGCGTGCCGAGCGCGCCACGGCGCGCACCGTGGAGGCCATCGCAGCCGACGTGCAACAGGCCGTCGTCAATCCCGAGCAGACCGCCGGCTATGCGCCCATTCGCGCCAGCGCGCAGAAAGGCCCGTTCCTTCCGACGGGTGTTCCATCGCTGGAAGGCAGCCCGGTCGAGTACGTGATCATCACCACTGCAGCAATGGCGTCCGAGTTCGATTCACTCGCGACGTTCAAGACGGCCAAGGGCGTGCCGACCGTGGTGAAGACGGTGGAATGGATCGAAGCCAACTACCGCCGCGGCAGCGATCGCTCCGAGACCGTGCGTTTCTTCATTCAGGATGCGTATGAGAAGTGGGGTGTGCGCTGGGTGTTGATCGCAGGTGACACGCCGGACATTCCACCGCGCTACCTCTTTACCACCTACTACTACGGCGCGACCTATCTGCCCTGCGACATGTACTACGCGGGCCTCGACGGCGACTGGAACGCCGACCACGATACGAAGTTTGGCGAGCAGCCGGCGGACAACCCGGATCTCTATTCCGAGGTCTACGTGGGCCGCCTGCCCGTCTCCACGGTGGCTGCCGCTCACAATATTGTGACCAAGATCAAACGCTACGAGACGCCGATCAACAAGGCCTACACGGACAAGGTGATGTTCCTGGCCGAGGTGCTCTTTCCTTCGCCGTGGAATCCCGGCGACACCATTTTGCAAAACGGCGCCGACATCACCGACTTCATAAACACCCTGTATGTGTCGTCTCCCCAGCGTCGTATCACTCGTTCTTACGAAACCGAGTGGCTCTACCCCGGTTCGGTGCACGAGTCACGCTTCAATGCGATTGATTCTCTCGAGGCTGGTTACAACCAGGTCTTCCACGTCGGGCACGGTTACCGATTCAACATGCACTGTGGCGACGACAACGTCGCCATCCCGGATGCCGACGGCCTCACCCATCCGGACGAATACTTCAATCTGTTCATGTTGAACTGTACCGCTGCGGCGTTCGACTACGACTGCCTGGGCGAACACCTGCTGCGCAACCCGCACGGTGGTGCCGTCTCGGTACTGGGTTCCTCGAGCAGCGCTTTCGCCGAAGTCTCCGCGTACTACATGGAGAACTACTGCATCCGGCTCTACCAGCAGAACACGATCCACATCGGCGAAGTGTTCACGTTGTCGCGACAGGACCGCACTCCGCTGGCCATGCTCGCCGACAACTCGGACCTGTGGACGCACTACATCTACACCGCTCTGGCCGACCCCGAGATGCCGATGTGGACGCGCGTGCCGAAGGTACCCACCGTCCAGCACGTGGCCAGCGTCAACGCGGGCGTCAACAACATCACGGTTACCGTGCTCGTGAACGGCGTACCCACCGGCAGCATGACGGTGTGCCTGTGGAAAGACCTCGAAGACTACCAGGTGGCAACCACCAACGGGGCGGGACAGGCGACGTTCATTTTCAACACGCCGACAGCGGGCACCATTCGCGTCACGACCACGGCGCCCAACATGGCGCGCGATGAAGGAGTCATCACCGTCAATGCCCCGGCCGGCGCCATGCTCGTCGTGGAGTCAACCAATGTGGACGATGACAACGTGGGCGGAACGTCCGGTAACGGCAACGCCGTGCTGGACGCGGGCGAGACCGTCGATCTCAAACCCGCCGTGCGCAACAAGGGCGCGGTTTCGTCGCCTGCTGTAACGGCAACGCTCACGTCGGGAAGCAACGACATCACCATCCTCGATGCGACCGCGTCGGTTCCCGCGGCGGGAGCGGGTGCTCAGGTCAACGCCTCCGACAGCTGGCGCATTCAGCTCTCGGCCGACGCGCCCGACGAGGCCATCGTCAATTTCAACGCCACTCTGGTCAACGGCGGTTCGTCGTGGGTCAGCCCATTCGCCCGCCTGCTGCATGCGCCGCAACTGGAACTGACCGCGCTGCGCAAGAGCGATCAGGCGCCGGTTGGCAACGGGAACGGCGTCGTTTCGAACGGCGAACAATTCCTGCTGTTCGCAACCGTAAAAAATTATGGAACGGGCAAGGCCAACGGTCTGACGGCGGTGCTGCGCTCTCAGAGCGGCGGCGCGACCGTGATCGACAGCCTCGCGACCTATCCCAACCTGGTGCCGCTGGCCTCTTCAGAGAACACGGTCGGCTTCAAGCTCAGTGAAGCCGACGTTTCCATCGCCAATCCGCTGAAGCTCACCATCACGGATTCGCAGGGCCGCGTGCTCAATCACACCTTCGAGTTGCGCGAGCCGCTGCCGACCACGATTCAGACCTTCGACGCCAGCCTGGGTGTCGACAAGATGGGAATGACGTGGACTCCAAGCACTTCGCCCGACGTGCGCGGCTACAACATCTACCGCGCATCGGCGCAGGCGGGACCATACGTGCGCGCCAGCGCGGACGTGATTGCCCACTCCATCTTTACCGACGCCGGCCTTGCGCCGAGCACGCGCTACTACTACAAGGTCGCTACGGTCGACCAGTCGGGTAATGAGAGCGCTCTTTCCCCGGTGGCATCTGCTTCCACCAATCCGCCGCAACTTCTGGGATGGCCCAACGAAATCGTCGACGCGTCGGCGAATTCGCCCACGATCGGAGATATCGACGGATACGGAAAGCCCGAGGTCGTCACCGGTAACAACCGCATGTACGCGTGGCACGACGATGGCAAGGAAGTTGTGGACGGAGATCAGCAGGGCATCACGTGGGGCGTGCTGTCGTCGCAGGGTCAGGATTTCATAGGCCCGGCCGCGCTGGGCAACTGCGATGGGAATCCCGGCTTCGAGATTGCCGCTGCCGCCTACACGTCGAAGCAGATGTTCCTCTTCCGCGGCGACGGCACCGTCATGCCGGGCTGGCCGCAGAGCACCGTGGACTTCATCCGCGCCGGTGTGGTGTTGGGCGATATCGATGGCAACGGCCAGCCCGAGATCATCGCCGTGGACCAGGATGCGTACCTGTATGCCTGGCACGTCAACGGCACCGAAGTGATCGACGGCGACAGCAACCCGCTTACCAACGGCGTCTTCAAGCGTCTGCCCGACACCAGCCAGTGGCAGTACCAGATGCCGTCGCTCGCGGACATCGACAGTGACGGGAAGAAAGAAATCATCATCGCCACACAGGACATGAAAGTGTACGCGCTCAACGAGAACGGCACCAACGTGCCGGGCTGGCCGTACGCGCTGGCCAACTTCGCGGGTGGCGGCATCGCGATCGGTGATATCGACAATAACGGCGATCTCGAGGTTGTGACCACGGTGCGTTCGTCCGGCGACATCATCGCGATAAACCACGACGGCACGGATCTTTGGCACACGTGGATCAACAACAACCTGTTCTTCAATCCCTCGCCGGTGCTGGCCGACCTCACCGGAGACAACAAGCTCGAGGCCATCTGCCCGTCTTCCAACGGCCGGCTGTACGCGATCTCGTACGACGGCTCGTATGCGCCGGGCTGGCCGGTTTTCTACTCCACCAAGACGTACACCGAGTCGTCACCGATTGTCGGCGACGTCAACGGTGACGGATCGGTGGACGTTCTGCTCGGTGACGAAGCGCGCTTCATCAACGCATGGAGCAACGTCGGGGTGCCGCTGGATGGATTTCCGCTGGTGACGAAGGACGCCGTGCGCGGTACACCCGCCATTTGTGATCTCAACAAGGATGGCAAGGTGGACATCGTGGCGGTGGGCTACGACAAGACTGTGTATACGTGGGCGCTCAACGCGGTGTACAACCCGGCCCTCATGCCGTGGCCGGAGTACAAGCACGATGCGCAGCACTCGGGCCGTTATGGCGCAGTTGTCGCCACCGACGCCGGTGACACACCGGCGCGGGCGTTCACCACGCGCCTCGAACAGAATTATCCCAACCCGTTCAATCCGACGACGCGCATCGGTTATGAAGTGGAAGACGGGGCGAAGGGCAAGGTCACCGTCACCGTGTACGACGTGACCGGCGCGCGGGTGCGCACGCTTGTCGACGAGCCCGCGAAGGCAGGATTGCACACCGTGGTATGGGACGGCCGTGATGCGCGCGGCATGGCCGTGGGCTCCGGCATCTACTTCTACAGGCTGTCCACACCGGCTCACACCCTGACGAGGAAGATGGTGCTGCTCAAGTAGCGGCGCCTATTCTCCCTCCGAGAAATCCCACTCCCACGCCACCAGCAGTTGCCAGCTGCCGTCGGAGTCGAACAGGACTCCCTGCTCCAGCTTCAGGTGCGGGCCGAACCGTTCGGCCAACCCCGCCGTTACTTCGGTCTGATTGCCACCGGCATCGGCGATGTCAGAGGGAAGCACCGGGCCACCGATGGCACTCACGCGACCTCGAATCCCGCCACCGCTGCTTGTCACCACTTCGAGCTCGAGATCAAAACGCCTGCCCAGATGGATGTCGCTGGCGAGAGAGATTTCGAGCGCATCGTCAAGCGTCACGCCCGGCGGACTGCCCACGAACGTATACATCGTCTCCAGGTCGAGGCTGAAGTGAACGAACTCTTTGCTCACGATGGCACCCACCGAGTAATCCATCTCCCCAGTTCCGATCGAATCGCTGGATGCCGTCGGCCACTTGATGAGAAGTTCGGCGGCAAACGCGGGGCGGTTGCGACGCTCGTGCACCAGTTCGCATACGACGGATGTCTCCAGTTCTCCAAAGCCGCGAATCGCGCCGCGATCCGCCGGTTCGATCACGAGGAAGTCGGGCTCGAGCGCCAGCGTCAGTGCACCCGTCACGCCGTATTCGATCAGAAACGGAAAGCCCATTTCGCGCCCGTCCTCGTCGCTCTGGTACTCAAAGCCGGATCCGATAGTGAGCGGAAGCTCTCGGTACTCGCGGTACTGGCCACTTTCGCGGGTCTTGCGGATCTTGGCCAGCGCGGGCACGGCGTGCGCCGAGGCCACGAGCGCAGCGACGAGAACCAGGACAGGCCCGTGCTTCAGTTTCATTGCGGACGCTGGATGGAAACCAGCTCGGTAACTTCGCCGCGAGGAGCCATCTCCTTCACAAAGCCGACACCGCGCGCATACCACACAATCGTGTTGCCCGCTTCCAGCATCGACCACTCCCGCGTGCGCACACAGTTGCGAAACGTGCCTGCAGAAACCGTTACGGAATCCGTGATGGACTCCACCTGGGCCATGTCTTCATGTCGGTTCTTCTGATATTGCTGGCGGTAGGAACCGCCCGGCAACGCCGGGCGGGCGGGCATTACGATGCCCGGCAATGCCCCGTCGACTCCCGATTGCCATGAATCTTCGGTATCGACCCTGTGGTTGGAGTGATATTCGCGCACATCCTCTCCAAAGAGCCATACGCTGCCGTCGGTGTCCTGGGCGTAGAACAGATCCGATTCCTCGGTAACACGCTCCTTCACGGTCACCACGTCGTGAACAACCGTGCACGCGATTCCCATGACCAGCCGCGTGTCTCTTGTCACGGTGACGGTGCTGTTGCGTACCACCTTCCCCACCCGCTCGACGACGTGGAACACAGTCCCGGGTACGAGCGGAAAGTAGGGATTGTCGATGCGGGCCACGAACCGCCCGGGAGTGATGTCTGGCGCGGGGGGGCGGCCATCGGCGCGGTCGTGCACCGCGCCGATGGCCAGCGTGATTGCCAGCAGATAGAAAAGGATGCGTTGGATGGCGCTGTTCCTCTTCGGTTGTGCCGTCACGGAATCTGATTGATCTCGACCAGTTCGTTCCGTGATTTGCCACCGGGTGTGCTCTCGAGCACGAGCCCGGTGCCCTTGGCGTAGTACTTGTATTCGCGTACGCTCTTTTCGAGCGGTGTCGTTTCCAGAATCTGCAACGTATTGTCGAATTCGCCGAAGGCAACGATGACGTCGACTGACAGATTGCGAATCCGCGCCTGGTCCTCTGCTATGCCCACAGCGAATTCCTGTTTGTATTCGTCGCCCACGGCCGGGCATGCCAGCATCGCGATCCCCGCCTGGGCGCCGTTTACGCCGGCCTCGAACGAACCCTCGGTGCTGACGACGACACCATTCTCGAGCTCTCTGGTGTCTTCACCGAAGTACCACACGTTGCCATCCGTGTCCTGTGCGTACCAGTCGAAGGTGTCCTCGGTGAGTTCACCATTGGTGAACACGCGGTCATGGACCACGATAGTGGTGACACCCTGAATTACTCTGGTGTCGTGCGTGACGTAGGTGCGCGTCTCCTCCACGTTGCCACCGTCGGTAGAACGATACACGTACTCCGTGCCCGGCGTATAAGGTAAATACGGGTTGGTAATGCCCACGACGAAGTCGCCCGGATTGACGTCAGCCGGATCGACGTGAACGCATGCCGGCGGACGACGAGCCAGCGCCGGGCCGGTGGGGCTTGCACCACCGCCTCCATTGCTGCACGCGCCGCACACAGCGGCCATGACGACGATACCCAACCAGATTGCAGGTGTTCTTTTCATGCTCTTCCCTCCGTTTGTGCAGGGGACGTGAATGCTTCCAACATATCTGCCCAAGATGAAAGCCCTGTGAGAGCCGGCGTACTTTTTTTCGGAATTTGCCGGTTGGGGGTTGGAACCCGTTCAGCCGACGGTTACGATGAAGGGGATGAGAATTCTGCTCATCGAGGATTACGAGCCGTTGCGTCGTTCGCTTACCCGCGGGCTGCGCGAAGACGGCCATGCGGTCGACGAATCGAGCGACGGCGACGAAGGGCTGGCGCTCGCCGACACGTCGGTCTACGACGTGATCATCCTCGATGTGATGCTTCCCGGCATTGATGGCCTGCGCGTATTGAAACGGCTCCGGGAGCGTGGCAACCCGGGCCGCATCCTGCTTCTCACCGCCAAAGGCACCATCGAAGACCGCGTGCGCGGCCTCGATCTCGGCGCCGACGACTACCTCGTGAAGCCATTCGCGCTGGACGAATTGAAGGCACGCTTGCGCGCGTTGCAGCGTCGCGCGTACCGCAAGCCCGCCCCCGTGATCACGGTCGGCGACCTCGAGGTGGACACCGCGGCGCGCGTGGCACGGCTCGGCGGCGAGCCGATCGAGCTCACGCCGCGCGAGTACGGCATTCTCGAGTTTCTGGCCGTGCGCAAAGGCGAGGCCGTAACCCGCGATCAGATATCGGCGCGCATCTACGATTTCAACACCGAGCACGACAGCAATGTGGTCGACGTCTATATCGGCTACCTGCGCAAGAAACTCGAGCGCGGCGGACGGCGGCGTCTCATTCAGACCCGGCGCGGCTTCGGATACATCCTGGACGACGAAGCATGAGATCCATCCGCACCTCCCTGCTGGTATGGACGCTGATTGGAACCATCGCCTTGATGCTGCTGGTGATCATGGTGCTGACCCGCTCCGCAACGGAAATACTGGTGCGACAGCTCGACGACAATCTGGCCGATCGCGCGCGCACGTTCGCGGCCGTTGTCAAAGACACACCGGAGGGAATGGAATTTGAGATCGAGGACGTCGTCATGCCGGAATTCACGTCGGCCGACGGCGGTGGGCGCCTCGAACTCTGGATCGAGCGCACGCGTCCGTCGGGAACCCCGGACAGCCTGATGTACCGGTCACCGAACCTGCAGGGCCGCGCCCTCACGCTCGCGCGGCCCGGCCCGTTGGACCACCCGCAGTTTCGATGGGTGCACTCTGCCCGGAACACCCGCATGCGCCAGGTTGATCTTCGCACCCACGCCGTTGTCGATCCGGAAGATTGGGACGAAGTCGGCGAACCCGCGCCGGGCGCTCCCAGCATACGTGTGGTTGCAGCGCTGGAGACGGCAGGCATCGATACGTTTCAGGCCCGTCTGAATCGGCTGCTGCCCATCCTCGGTGGCATATGCGGATTGCTCGCTTCCGTCATCGTGGGCCTGATCGTGCGTCACAGCTTGCGCCCCCTCGACGACCTCGCGGCCGAAATTGGAGCGCTCGACGGCGCCGACCTCTCCACGCGCGTACATCTCACGCATACTCCGCGCGAAATGGCTCCCGTGGTGGAACAACTCAACAGGTTGCTCGCGCGCCTCGACGACGCCTTCGAGCGTGAGCGGACATTCAGCGCCGACGTCGCGCACGAGTTGCGCACACCGTTGGCAGGATTGCGCTCCACGCTCGAAGTGGCGATGTCACGCCCGCGCGACGAAGCCGGACACCGCCAGACCTACGAAGAACTGCTCGCGATCATTCGTCGCCAGCAAAGCATGGTGGAGACCCTGCTCTATCTGGGCCGCCTCGAGTCGGGCCACGTCAACGTCGAACGCGCGGACATCGACCTGTCAGAGTTTGTTGCGATGACATGGGAGTCGTTCGAGGACGCAGCGCGCGACGCCATCCTTGCCGTTACACGCGAACTTCCGGAAGGTATCGTCGTGGTGGCGGACCCGGCGCTGCTCGCCGTGGCAGTGCGCAACCTTTTTGACAACGCGATCACCTACGCGGAACGGGGCGGGAGGATCGGCATGGCCGTGGCACAGAATGCAGACCACGGCGTGCTG
>CAZULB010000054.1:0-19506 GCA_964621155.1 uncultured bacterium
CGGAACAGTATTTCATCCACGCCCGCGAGTACTGTCTGAGCAAACGAAAACACCGCGCACCCGAGAGCGATGCCGGTGTCCAATTTTGGGGTCACCGGTGTAACCGGACCAACACGCTTCCCACGGTGACATCCCGTGTTCCTGGGCTACCTCGCACGCTCGTGCGTCACATCAAACGCTTCACGTTGTTCAAGTTGCATGCGCGTTTCGATGCCGCTGACAACAGTGGCACATGGGATGCAATACAGCCGGATCGAGATGTTGCAATACGCGCGCATAAGAAACCCAATCGACCGTATCGCGAACCTGTCGGGTGTGTTCGCGACGGCCGCCGCGCTGATCATGCCTCTCGTTGCTGGTTGCGGTGATGACCCCGTCGAGGCGGTGGACAATCCTCCATTTCCGCCCGACGGGGTCTTCAGCGTCACGGGAGATCATCTCGTCACACTCTATTGGAATCCAAATCAGGAAGGCGACCTCGCCGGTTATCGCATCTATCGCGGTAACGTTGCCGAACAGGGTCCCTACGACGCAATCGCCGAGGTTTCCGCCAACACGACGACCTACGACGACACCGACGTCAACAATGGTGATTTCTGGTTCTATGCCGTGGCCGCATTCGACAAGAACGGGCATGAGAGTGAATTGAGCGCCGAGACTGTATTCGATACGCCTCGGCCGGAAGGATTCGACTTGGTGCTGGGTAATCTGGGGCAAGATCCGTTGCACGCAGGATACGACTTCTCGAGTCTGTCGGGTTCTGCACAAAGTGCGGCGGCCAACACCACGGATATCTACTTCGAGGACGTTTCCGGCGTGAAGTACATCGTCGCGAAAGGCAGCGGAGTAGATATCCAGGATTACGGTCTTATCGATCTCATCGGCGTGGACTGGGCTCCGAGCGTTGGCTGGGCGCCGTCCAAACAGGTCGAAGCGATCGCAGGCCACAGTTACATCGTTCGGATTTCCGATGGTCAGACACACTACGCCAAGTTCTTCGTGAACGGTGCTCCGACCAGCACCGTCACGTTGGACTGGGCGTACCAGACAGATGCGGGCAATCCCGAGCTGCTGGTCATCGGAGGTGCTGCACAGTGAAAAACACAACTTGGATGGGATCGATGATGGCAGTCGCCATCGCCACGGCGGTGTTGCTGCCGCCGAAAAGCGAAGCCAACCCTCGTTACGTCGCGCACGCCACGGTGTCAGGGCCGGTTGCGGTGCGAGTGTGGGTAGAAGGTGGAGACATGTTCCCCGACTACAACCACGTGACGCTGTGGCTGCGCGCCGATCGCGACTGCTACTCATCGCTCTTTCTGGTCGACACGGCGGGCTTCATCCACGTGTTGAACGCCCGCGACAGCCGGATCTACGGCGGGCGCACGTACGGTTATCGCGCGTGCGACCTGGGTCTCGATCGCCTCGACGGGCGCGGTATCGCGTACGTCTTCGCGGTGGGCAGCCCGATGCCGTTTGACTACTCGTACTACGGTGATGGCGTATGCGTGAACGGTTTCGGTTACCGCGTGATCGGTGATCCGTTTGTCGCGTGCCGCGAGTTCTACATGTCGGCGCTGCCGGCGGCGTGCCAGTGGGATTACGTGGGTGTGAGCTTCACGCGCTTCTATGTGCGCGAGTGGGTCCGCTACCCCTCCTATCTCTGCGCGAGTGGTGCGTACCATGTGCGCGTGGGCGACAACTGCCGGGACTGCGCGGCCGTGTACGCGACGTACCGCTGCAACGCGGCGGCTCCGTACGAGGCGATGCGTCCGGTCGTGCGCTACAAGAGCGGCCATGCCAGCGAACGTCACATTGTGCGCTACGACCACGGGCGCATGCGCGAAGCGGTCGCCCCGGTGGCGCCGGCGCGCGCGTTCAAGGCGCCGGTCACGGCCCGGGAAACGCGCCGCATCAGGGCACACGACATGGCGCGCGTGGTATCAACCAGCCGCGAGATCGCGCGGGCGCCTCAGTTCAAACCGGAAGCGCACGCCTTCGCACCGGCAGTACCGAAAAACGCGGCGCGCGGGAATGCGCAGGTCGCGATGGCATACAAGGGACGCGGCGATGCGCGCGCCATGAGCGCGACCCGCGAGAAGGGAGCGCACAAGAAGGTGCGCGACGCAGAATAACAAGGCCTCGCAGAATTTGGTTGGCTGGTAGCTCTAGAAGTAAAACTGGTTAGGACAGGCCGACCATAAAAAGGGGGAGTTGCGCCGGAGTAAGCGTCGATCAGGGGCGGCGAATTACGGGCGTCGACTCCCCCTTTACTATTGACCCTCGCGGGGCGGTTTCGATAGAGTTTGAATGAGTTCCGCAGTTGTTAGGCTGTATTTTCACCACACCCCGATTCAAAACTCGACAACGGCTTCAGTGAAGTTCAGGCACGCTTGCATTCTCGCCGTCGCGACGGCCCTGGGCCTCGTAGGCGGCGTGACGAGCGCTTTCGCCGTGCGGGCCACTCCTGCGTACCAGCCGCGCGATGCGCAGAAAAACATAACCCCGGCGCGTGCGACGCCGCTGGCTGCAACGCGCGAGTTAAGCCGTTTTCAGCGCGAACGGCTGGCGCAGCTCGCGGGTTCGCGGTCTCGCGCGGCCCTGGCCCCTTCCGACGACACGTTGCGTGTGGCCGTCTTCCAGGTCCAGTTCACTGATACATTGATGGGTGGACAGCCGGGCGCGAAGCGCCCCAGGCGCGACGCCACCTGGTTCAACAACGAGCTCGCCCACGTGGACCAGTACTACCGCGGAGCGTCGCGGCGGCACTTCCACATTCAGGCTACGCTCGACACAACGCTGTATACGCTGTCCAGGAAGATGTCGTACTACGGCGCGGACGCCAACGAGGAGACGCGCGTCGTCGAGCTCGCGACCGAGCTGGTCAGCCTCGTCGACAACACAGTCGATTTTTCTCGGTTCGACCACGTGTTCATCATCCACGCGGGCGCCGGGCAGGAGACTGACATTGGCGGCGACTCACCCGGACAGATCTGGTCGAGTTTCTACGACCGTTCGGATATTCGCCGCGCGCAGAAGGATTCGGCGAGTCCGGGTATTCCTACCAACGACGGGCTCTTCATCGACAATTTCTCCATCGTGCCGTCGGATGCGTCGCAGGACTTCGCCACGATCGGCACCCTGGGCATCTGGGCTTTCCAGATCGGCAGCCGCATCGGGATGGTGCCGCTGTTTGATTCCACCGGCGGACCAGATTCGGAAGGCATCGGCAACTTCGACATCATGGCGTACGGGCTCTTCGATGTGAACGGCTTCGTGCCTTCGTTTCCGTGTGCATTCAATCGCGCCCTCATGGGCTGGGTGAGCCCGGTTGTCATTGACGCCGGCAATGAACAGATTGTGAACCTGAAGGACATCAACACCGGCTCCAACGCGGATACGTTGTGCCTGAAAATTCCCATTACCGAGAACGAATATTTCCTGGTCGACAACCGTGAGCACGATGCCAACGGCGACAGTCTGTTCACCTTCACGGACAACGACAGCGACCTCGTACCCGATAACACCGACTCGCTCGACGGCGCCGAGTTCGATTTTTTCCTGACTGATCTCACCAACCCCGCCACACGCGGCTTCGATCCGCGCTACGGTTTCGACGTGTTGTACCGCCACACCGGCAGCGGCATGTATGTCTGGCACGTTGACGAGCAGGTGATTCGCGACGCGGTCGCGGGTGGCTACCTGCCGGACGACTTCGTGGCGCGCAAGGGAGTTGATCTCGAGGAAGCCGACGGTGTGCAGGACATGGACGCGCCCGGCAACCCGGCCTTCTCTCTGGGAAGTTACTTCGACGCGTTTCGCGCCGAGCCGAAGAGCCAAGCGCAGTTTGGTCCCAGGACCAAACCCAACTCCGCATCGAATTCAGGAACCAGCACGGGCATAGAGATCTCCAGCAAGTCACCGCGTGGGCTTTCGATGCGCGTCAGTGTCTCGCGTACCATCTCGTACAGCGACAAACGAGCCCGCTGGAATGCCGCCTCGCCGGGGCAGAACGCCACGCCGGTGGATCTCGACAACAACGGCACGCCGGAGATCGTGGTGCTCTCCGACAATGCGGGTGTGTTTGTATTCAAGGCCGACGGCACCGAATGGAATGACGCGGATGCCAACCCGGCCACGGTCGCTCCTTATATCGGGGTGCCCGGAATCAGGTGGGCAGGACCGCCGGCGTTCGGCAACCTGGACGCAACGCCCGACATCGAGATCGTCGCGGCCGCGATAACGGGCGAACTCTTCGCGTGGAAAGCGAACGGCGCCGAGCTCGCCGACGGCGATGCGAATGCGGCGACGGCCGGAATTCTTCACCTTGGATCGCCACTGGTCGCCCCGCCCATGTTGCTCGACGTGAACGGCGGCGTTCCCGAAATCATCATTGCCGAGCAGCAGGCGTCCACCGTTCGTCTCTCGTTCATCGACGCGGGCGGAGCCGTGGTGATACCGGCGTCGCCGCTGATTTCGACGCAATGGCCGCATGCGATCCCGGGGCAGCGGGTAGCGCCGTTGGCGGAGATGCGCATGAAGGACGCCGGGACCACGGCGATCGGGTTGGCAGTCGCATCAGTCGACACGACCACCTCGCGCATGAGTTTCACGTGGGTGCCGGCGGCATTCAGCGGAAGTGCACCAACGATTGTACCGGTCGTGCATACCACGGGCATTGGAGCAGCATCCACGTTGAACTATTTGCCCTCCGCGCCGGCCGTGGGTGATATCGACGGCGACGGTGACGACGAGGCGGCTGTGACCACGCCGTCCGGCGCCGTCTACGTGATCGATTTTGCATCCGCAACCTCCGACGTGGTCAACGTGGAGAGCGATCGCCTGCGCGCGGGCAATCCATCCGCACCGGTGCTCGGCGACGTCGACGGAGACGGGACGCTGGAGATCGCGGTATGGGACGACGCGTACATGTATCTCCTCAAGTCCAATGCGCGCCCCATGGTCAATTGGCCGCGTGTGATTCATCCCGAGTCGGCGGGCGAAATGCCGCCTGTCAGCGTCGGGCGCAGTTTCGAGAGCCCGTTGATTGCTCGCGTCAGTTCCGCCGACGGTGGAGATGTTCTCTTCCCGCTCGATGACGGGACGTTGCTGGCCTTCCCAGCGAATGGGCAAGCGGCGCCAGGTTTCCCGCGCGTAGTGCCTGCGGGGGCGGGGGCGACGCCATCGTATGTGAAACATAACAACGCTGAGATGCTCGTTTTTCTGGGCTCCGCGGGGATCGTGAAATCGGTCAACTCGATTGTTGATTCACTCGCAGTTTCAAACGAAACCGTATTGTCGATTCAAGACGTCGTGCCGGGTAATGCGGGGGCATCCATACCCTGGCCCATGTGGCGTGCTGATCTTGCGCGCACCGGTCGTATCGCTCAAGCACCGACCTCAGTGGTGAAGCTGCCGGGCGCGTTCGACAAGTCGAGCTTCATCGTGTATCCCAATCCCGTGAAGGAAGGCGCCGTGCACGCGCGCGTCGACACCAATGCGCGTGCAACCGTGGCGTTGTCGGTGCTGACTCTCGAGGGGCAGGAGGCGATCACACGTTCATTCTCGGTCAATCCCAATGGCCTTCCCAACACGCCCTTCGACGAAGTCATCGATGTGAGCGCGCTCAAGAGCGGTGTATACTTGATGCGCTTGCGCATCGAATCATCCGCGGGCAGTGGCTCGCTGGTGAAGACGTTTGCAATCCGTCGTTAGACGGTGCGCAGGACAAGGAGACGCACAATGCGTTGGCAGCACGCGTGTCTGATCGGTTTGATGATGGTGGTACCCGCCGCAGCCTCGGCCGGAGAGCCGGGCGAGGCGGGGCTGCCGTTTCTGCGCTTCGGAATGGGCGCGCGCGCGTCCGCCATGGGCGAGGCGTATGCCGCGGTCGGGGAGGACGCAACGGCAGTGTTCTGGAACCCCGGCGCCATGCCGGCGGTGCTGGGCACGCGTCTCACTCTCGTTCACAACGAATACTTCCAGTCCATCCGCTTCGAGCAGGCCGCAATTACGCACGAGACCAAATGGGGCACTTTCGGTTTCATGTTCACCGGGCTCTACATGGACGACATGGACCGCTACGATAACGAGCCCTCGTCCTCGCCGCTCGGTACCTTTGGTTCCTATGACGTGGCGGCTGCGCTTGCTTACGGACGCTACATTGTTCCCAACGTTGCGGTCGGGATCTCGGTCAAGCCGGTGTACGAGCGGATCGACGAGTTGTCCACGAGCGGAGTGGCTTTTGACGCCGGGATCTATCACGTTGCGCGCATCCAGGGCGTCAAGCTGGCGGCAACCGTCGCCAACCTGGGCGCGCCCATGAAGTACGAGGTCGAGGAGTTCGCGCTGCCGCGCTATGCGCGCATCGGCGCGAGTTTCGAGCGTGAAGTGGCGCGGCTAGACGGCCGGGTGCTGTTCACCTTCGACGCCATGTTTCCCAACGATGACAGTGTGCGCGAGCACTTCGGCGGCGAGTATTCGTACAAGCGGATGCTGGCGCTGCGCGCGGGCTACAAGGCAGGCTACGATTCGCAGGGAGCCACGTTCGGATTCGGCGTCGTTTATCGCGAGATCGGGCTCGACTACGCGTTCCTACCCGTGAAAAACGAGCTCGGCGACGGCCATCGCTTCGCGGTGAACTTCAGCTTTTGACGGTTTCCAGGCGCAGGCGTCCGTTGGTAAGGCGGGCGTAAGTGTGGTGCTCGATCCAGTCGCCGAGGATCACGAACTCCCGACCGTTCTTCGTCTCGTGCAGCGGATAGTGCACGTGACCCATCACGAACGCGTCGTTTCCCCTGACAAAGAAGTGATCCCACGCGTGTGCCAGCACGGTGCGCGCCCGTTCCTCCTGGGGCACGGTAAGGTATGTACGGCTGCCATGTGAGACTCCGCCGGCGATGGCATCGAGCACGTCGGGATGGATACCGCGGGCCACGCTGATCACGAATCGGTTCCGAATAACTCCCTTGAGCAGCTTGTAACCGTAGTCTCGCGGCATCACCAGATCGCCATGGGCCATGAGAATACGCCGGCCCTGGGCTTCGACGAGGATATCGCGCTCGTGGATGATGACGCCGAGCTCGGTGGAAAACACCTCACCCACCCAGTGGTCGTGATTGCCACCCAGGAAGTGGACGGGGATGCCCCGCACGGTGGCGCGGCGGATGGCCCCGAAGATGTCGAGGTAGCGTCGCGACAACACGGATCGATACTCGAAATAGAAGTCGAAAATATCGCCGAGCAGGAAAAGCACGCAGTTGGACGGAAGCCCGTCCAGAAACCGGATGAAGCGATCACGACGCTCAGCTTCACCCGAGATGCGGGCGTCCCGAAAATGCGTGTCCGCCAGCATGCGGATGTCCGGCGCGAGCAGCACGAGTGGGGTACCGGCAGAATGTTTCATATGGAGGTTGCGTTGCAGCCTGGCCGGCCGCCACAGGGGCACCATATTGAACGCCCGGCATCGCGGTAGCAAGCCATTTGGAAATGGTTGTTTATGGCAAGGAACCCCGCCCCTGGCCATGGCGTAGAAAGAGACGTGGTTCCAATAACCGGGGGCAGGAGCAGGAACGCGGCTAGAGTGGCAACAATTGCCATGTTGACGCGTTCCCGCAAGCGGGATAGACTTATGGCTGCACGGTCGAGAGAAGTCGAATTCGCCAGTTCCAGCCCTGAATCCCCCCTACCGGTCGGCCGGTGGCATTTGCGCCCGGCCCGCTCCTGAGCGTTCATTATCGACCCCGCCGATACTGAGTCTGGCGGCGTATCACATACTTAAAGGAAGCGTGAAACGCACAATGAAAGCGCGGATTCCGGTCTTGTTCTCAGTTCTGGTCGCCCTGGCCCCGTCAGCGCACGGCGCGGGTACGGCCACGTCTACGGGTATTCCGGTTCGTTCGGACGGTAGTTCCGTCACCGCGGATGTGGCCGAAAAGGTCAGCCCCGCGGTTGTGTTCATCCGCACGGAGCGCACCGTTGACGCGAAAAGCGGAGACGGCGACGCCCCCTTCGAGTTCTTCCGCGAGTTCTTCCCGCAGCAGCAGGGTGATCCGCGGGCACAGCGCAATCGCAGAATGCC
The DNA here is from genome assembly GCA_964621155.1 of uncultured bacterium. Lineage (GTDB taxonomy): Bacteria > Krumholzibacteriota > Krumholzibacteriia > WVZY01 > JAKEHA01 > JAKEHA01. The sequence goes on from CAZULB010000054.1 coordinate 8,078, forward strand.
CGGAGGCGGTTCTGGGTTTGTTTTCGACGACCAGAACCGGATTCTAACCAATTATCACGTGATCAAGGATGCCGACAAGATCACCGTCGTGCACGAAGAGGACGGCGAAGAAAAGGAATATGACGCGCGCGTGGTCGGCTTCGACCGCCACTCCGATATTGCGATCATCCAGGTCGATCGCAAAGCGGCGCTCCCCAAAGTTGCGCTTGGCGATTCCGACGCCATGCGCGTGGGTGACTGGGTAATGGCCATCGGTACGCCGTTCGGCCAGCTGCAGGGAAGCGTGACGGTGGGCATCGTCAGCGCGAAGGGGCGCAACGATCTCCAGATCATGGGTGGCGAAGCAACGTTTCAGAATTACATCCAGACCGATGCGTCGATCAACTTCGGCAACAGCGGTGGACCGCTCGTCAACATGAAAGGCGAAGCGATCGGTATCAATACCGCAATCAATCCGTCGGGACAGGGCATCGGTTTCGCCATTCCCATCAACATGGCGAAGGGCATCATGAACGAGCTCATCACCAAGGGCAAGGTCCGCTATGGCTATCTGGGTATTCGGCTCCAGGAGCTGGACAAGACGCTGGCCCAGGGGATGGGACTGCCGGTGGATCGCGGCATCCTCGTAGAAGATGTTTATCCGGATACACCGGCTGCGAAAGCCGGCATCGAGCGCCGTGACGTGATCACGCAGTATGACGGTCAGGTTGTGAAGGAAGACGCGAAGTTTCGCATGATGGTTGGCTCCACACCGATCGGAAAGTCGGTGCCAGTCGTAGTTCTGCGTGACGGAAAGGAAAAGCGCGTCAACGTCACGCTGGCAGAACGGCCGGAAGAGGACGTGGTGGCTTCGGCTCCCGCGCCCGAAAATTCCGCGTGGCTCGGTCTTCATGTGGAAGACGCGCGCGGCAGCAATGCTCGCCGCCAATTCAACCTCGACCGCGGTCAGTCCGGGGTCGTGGTGACCGGGGTGGATGAGGGAAGCCCGGCCGATGAGGCCAATCTTCAGGAAGGCGACGTTATCACCGAGGTCTACACGCAGAACGTGGGCGGCCTTGACGACTACGTCACCATCTCGAAGAAGCTGCAGAGTCGGAAGGACCCCATCGCCTTCCTGGTGAAGAGAGGGAGAAGTACGAACTACGTGACGGTGTCCCCTGAGTCGAATTAGAGGCGGAGGATTTCGTCGGCGAGTCGTCGGCAGACCTTAACCAGGAGGTTTGAACATGCTGGAACGCGACAACGAAGAGCGTTTTGAGCAGACAGAAACGGCTGATCAGAAAAAGAAGGAGAAGCAGACGGGCGCGGGTATCCGGAGTCTCGATCTGTACCTTCACGAGATCAACCGGACCCCCCTGCTAACGCGCGAACAGGAGCGCGACCTGGCCAAGCGCATCCATGCGGGAGACAAGACCGCGCTGGATCAGTTGGTGCAGGCCAATCTCCGGTTCGTGGTATCGATCGCCAAGCAGTACTCAAACCAGGGTCTGTCCCTCGAGGATCTGATCAACGAAGGAAACCTGGGCCTGATCAAGGCTGCGCACCGCTTCGACGAGGAGCGCGGTTTCAAGTTCATCTCTTACGCGGTGTGGTGGATTCGCCAGGCCATGCTGCAGTCGCTGGCCGAGCACTCACGCATTGTGCGACTTCCGCTCAATCGCGCGGGCACGCTCTACCGCATCGGCAAGGTGTCACGCCAGCTCGACCAGGAACTGGGTCGCGCGCCGACACCGGACGAGATCGCGGCGCGCCTCAACATTTCCGCGCAGGAAGTGCAGGAGACGATGGTGATCGCCAACACGCACGTGTCGCTCGATGACCCGTATTCCGCGGACAAGGACGACACGGCGCTGGTGGATCATCTGCCCGCCGAGGGACAGGAATCGCCCGACGAGGGCACCTACACAGCCGCCCTGAGCGACGACCTCGAGCGCGCGCTGGGCACTTTGTCGGACCGCGAGCGCCGCGTGCTGGCGATGTACTTCGGCCTCGGGGGCGACGAACCCATGACGCTGGAGGATATCGGCCGCAAGTTGGGGCTCACGCGCGAGCGCATCCGCCAGATCAAGGAGAAGGCGATCCAGCGCCTGCGCCACTCAACCCGCGCACGATTCCTGCAAGGCTACGTGGAAGGTTAACGCACGGATGTCGATGGTGTATTTCCGCCGAAGGGCAGGGTCGGGCGACCCTGCCCTTCCTGTTCTCATGCGACTTGACACCACCCCCGTCGGGCGCGGACTCTATCCCTGCAGGTAGTCCTCATGCGCGACCGTTTTCTCACCTTTCTCTATCTTCCCGAAGGCTCCAGTGAGCCACGCTCGCTGCGCGTGCGACGGAGCATCGCCGTCGCCCTTGTTATCACCGTGCTCGTCGCGCTGGGTGTATCGGGATGGATGATTCTCCATTACTCCACCCGTCTCAAGAATGCCTACCAGGTGGAGTTACTGGAGACGCAGAACAAACAGTTGCGCGGCGAGATGGCGTCGCTCGAGAACGAGCTCGGCATTCTGCGCAGGCAGGTGGCGCAGAATTTTGACTTCCAGAAGAAGGCGCGCATTCTGGCCAACCTCGATGAGGTGGGTGAAGACGTGGCCGAGGTCGGCGTGGGTGGGCCCGCCGCCGATGTCGCGCAGTCGATTGCGAGTCTGGATCCGCGCACCCGCGACCGTCTGCTGGGGGCGCGCGACGATATCGACAAGCTGTTGCGACAGGCGCGCCTGCAAAAGTCAGACTATGAAAGCATTCTGGCGCACCTCGAGAGCGCGAACCACGAAGCGCATACCACACCGTCGCTCAAGCCCGTCAACGTCGCCTTCGTGTCGAGTCGCTTCGGCTGGCGCATGGATCCCATCACCGGACGGCGCACCATGCACCGTGGCGTCGATTTCTCGGCGCGGTTGGGAACCCCGGTCATGGCCACCGCCGACGGGGTCGTTACCTTCTCGGGTGTGTGGCAGACCTATGGCAACGTGGTGGAGATCGGGCACGGCAACGGCTTTGTGACCCGCTACTGCCACCTCCAACGGCGCCTCGTCCAGAAGGGCCAGAAGGTCACCCGCGGGGACATCATAGGCAAGGTGGGCTCCACGGGCCGATCTACCTTCTCGCACCTCCATTACGAGATTGAGCAGGGTGGGGAACGGGTGGATCCGCTGCGCTACGTGCTTGCCGATTTGGCCTTGCCCTGATTTCGGAACCGGGGCTATGCTGCCCTGACTAACTCTCTTTTCAATAATGCTTTGTAACGCGCATATGAGACGGTGGAGCATGGCGGCGGCGCTGCTGATGCTGGTGGTGGCGGCTTCCGCGTGGGCCGCAACCGGGCTTGTGCGTACCGTCCGCTGTTCTTCTTCCGGGGAATCCGCCCGCGTGGTGATCGATCTCTCCCGGCCACTCGACTACGACGTGGCGCTTTCGCCCGATTCCACTGCCCTGGTGGTCGGGATCCCGAGCGCTGTCAGCGAGTCCTCGCTGGGCGAAGTGAAGGTCGGGGCGAGCGGTATCACGTCCGTGCGCACGCGTACCATCAAGGACGTTTCCAGTCCCTCGCGCGTCGAGGTCACCCTCCGGCTGGAAGCACCGGTCGCCTGGAAGCACTTCACCCTGCCGGCATCCGGCGGCAAGCCGGCGCGCATTGTCCTGGACGTCACGCGAGCGGCCGCCACGGCCGTGCCGGCCCTCGCCAGTTCGGGAACGGAACACGCCGATGTCGACGACGCCGCGCTTGATCCGATTGCGGATGCCATGACGAAGTCGCGCACCGCACTCGGGCGGTCGTTCGTGGTGGCGGTCGATGCCGGGCACGGCGGCCATGACACCGGCACGATGGGTCTGTATGGACTGGTGGAAAAGAAGCTCAACCTCGACATCGCGCAGCGCGTGGCGCGCGATTTGAATCGGCGCGAGGGCATTCGCGCGGTGCTTACGCGCGACGACGACACGTTTCTTACACTCCCCGAGCGCAACGTTGTGGCGGAGAGAAAAAAAGCCGACATCTTCGTGAGCATTCACATCAATTCCGCGCCGAGCAAGTCTGCGCGCGGCGCGGAAATCTATTTCGTTGCGCCGGCGGGGGCGGAGCGCGCGGCCAGCCACGAACTCAACAGTGGCGACGCCGCGCATGAGTTCGGCCTCGACAGTCGGGACGACGCCGACATCGTGCATATGCTCCTCGACGTGAACCAGCAGTCGGTGCTGGCACGCAGCGAAGCGCTGGCTGCGAACATTCTGGAAGAAGTGCGCGACCGCAATCTCATGCCGACACGCAACGTGAAACAGAAATCGTTCTCGGTGCTGCGCACCATCTCCATGCCATCCGTGCTGGTGGAATGCGGCTTCGTCTCCAACCGTGAGGACGCCCGGCTACTCAAGAGCGAGGACGGCCGCGAACGCATTGCCCACGCCGTGGCCGAGGGAATCGGTGATTTCCTGCGCGACGCCGCGCGAGGACGCAGGGGCGTCACGAGCGATCGTCCACCGCGTTCAGAACGGCGATACGCTGGGCTCGATTTCCAAACGCTACAACGTTACCGTGAACCGCATCTGCCAGTTGAACGGATTCCGCACGTCGCAGCCGCTCCGCGTCGGGCAGGAGATCGTGGTGCAGCGTTAACACGGGCGCGTCATGAAAATCGCGCGGGCAATCACGCATAACCTGGGCGCCAAACTCCTGGCGCTGGTGGTGGCGCTGCTGGTGTGGTTCAACGCCAGCGGTCAGGAACAGGTGGTGCGGACACGCACCGCTCCCCTCATCTTCGCAGGACTTCCCGATTCACTCGCCGTTGCGACACCGCTTCCGGAAACCGCGGAAGTGCGCGTGGTCGCGTCGCGGCGCCAGCTGGTGACAGTTGGTTTCCGGCGCCTCTCGGTGGTCACCGACTTGAGCGGTTTTGGTCCGGGGCGTCACCGCGTCTCGTTCGGTTCGGGTGCCATTCGCGGACTGGGTAGCCTGGACCCGGGCGCCGCGCAGGTGGTGTCTCCCGACCACGTCGATTTCGAGGTCGAGCCGATGGCAATCCGGCGTGTGCAGGTTTCACTCGCGACGACCGGCGAGCTTCCACATACGGTGGTCCCTGTCGATGGGGGGACCGAGATCGAACCAGCATGGGTGACGATTCGCGGTCCGGCATCGATGCTCGAGCGCGTACAGCACGTTTCAACGCGTCCGCTCGACCTCTCCAAGGTGCGCGACAATGTGCAGCGCGAGATGGCGCTCGACGTGGATGGTCGTATCTTCACGTGCGACCCGGCGCGCGTGAACCTTACCATGCGGGTGAGTGCGCGCGGCGAGCGCGTGCTGGCCAATGTACCGCCCACCGTCCTGCTTGATTCCGACGCCATGGAGGTGGAGATCGAGCCGCGAGCCGTCTCGCTCACGCTGGAGGGGCCTGCGGCAGTCCTGGACACGCTTTCATCGGGCGATGTTTCGGTGCTCCTTAGCCTGGCTGGCCGCCCGCCCGCGACTTACCGCATGACGCCCGAGGTGATACTGCCGCCCGGGGTGCGCCTTACCGCGACCAGTGCCGACAGCTTCCAGGTAAGGGTGTTCCGGGCCGACCGCTAGCGTGCTCCGGACCGGTCCCCGCCAACGCGGGTGATTGGCTTGACATGCGCACGTTCGCAATCCTAATGTTGCCGCGCTCGCTTGCAGCACGCGCCGCTTCCCGTTTTCGTCTGCATCCACTATGCGATTGACCGAATTAATCCAGCCGGAGGCCGTCGTGACCGGTGTGGCCTCGACGTCACGCGACGACCTGCTGGCCGCCATAGTCGATGATCTCGACGCCAAGGGCTTCATCGACGATCGCGACCTGACCGCGCGCGATCTGCTTGCGCGCGAACAGGTGATGAGCACCGGCGTGGGTAACGGCGTGGCGATTCCGCACGCGTACACACACGGCGTGAAAAAACTGATCGCGGGCCTGTACCGTACGCGTGAGCCGATCCCGTTCGGTGCGCCCGACGATGCGGGCGTAGACCTTTTCTTCGTCGTGCTCGGGCCCAAGGACAGCCGGCGCGATCACATTCGCATCCTGGCGAAAGTGTCGCGGCTGATCGGTCACGTCGATTTTCGTGAAGACCTGCGACGGGCGGGGGATGCTCAGGCCGTGACCGCCGTACTGCGCCGCTTCGGCGAGCGATGAACGCGTGAACGCTCCCCTGCGTATCCGGCTACCGTGGCTTCTCCTCAGCGCGCTGTATGTCGGGCTGATTTTCTTTGGATCGTCGCGGCCGTACTTGCGACCTCCGGGCCCCGAATTCGCACTCAAGGACAAACTCGCGCATTGTGCGGAGTACGGTGTCCTGGGGTTGCTGGTGGCGCGTGCCATTCGTCCCGGCCGTGCCGTGCCCCGCGGCGTGGAGATCCTGTGGTTCGTGGCGTTGGGCGCCGGCATTGCCGGTCTGGATGAATTGTTTCAGGGTACGGTTGCGGGGCGGGTGACCGATATCCGCGACTGGACCGCCGACGTCACCGGTCTCACCATCGGCGTAACGATTTCAGTTCTGATGGCGCGCAGGAAACGCGCAGTTCCATGAAGTACTCACGTCCGCGCGGCACGCACGACGTCACGCCCGCCGAAATCGAGCGCTGGCGCCGCGTCGAGTCTGCCTTCGAGCAGAACTTCGACAGCTACGGCTATCGCGGCATCCGCACGCCGATTTTCGAGCACACCGAATTGTTTGTGCGCGCGGTGGGCGAGCAGTCGGACATCGTGAGCAAGGAGATGTACACCTTCAAGGATCGCGGCGACCGCGACCTCACGCTGCGGCCCGAGAACACGGCTTCGGTGATTCGAGCATACCTCGAAAATGGAATGCACCGCTGGGGAGGCATTCAACGCCTGTGGTACACGGGCCCGATGTTCCGTTACGACCGGCCGCAGGCCGGTCGCTATCGCCAGTTCCACCAGGTGGGTGCAGAGGTGTTGGGGAGCGCGAGCGCGTCCGTCGACGCCGAGGTGATCGAAATCGTGGTGGAGTCGCTGGTGGCACTCGGCTTCGAAGGGCTCGACGTGCGCTTGAATTCGGTGGGCACCGAGAAGTCGCGAGGACCGTATCGCGCGCTTCTGCTCGACGCCATCCGTTCGCACGCAACCGAGCTCTCGCCCGAAGCGCTCGAGCGTTACAGCAAGAATCCACTGCGCATTTTCGATTCCAAGGAATACGGCGACAAGTTGAAGCGCTCGCTTCCAGTGATCTCGGATCACCTGGTGGATGAAGACGCCGCGCACTTTGCGCATGTGCGCGAATTGCTCGACGCGCTCGGGGTGAAGTACACCGAGGATCGTCATCTCGTGCGCGGCCTCGACTACTACACGCGCACCGTGTTCGAGGTGTACCACGGCGCCACCGGCGCGCAGAGCGCGTTGTGCGGCGGCGGACGCTATGACGATCTGGTGCGCGAGTGCGGAGGACCCGACACCCCGGCGGTGGGGTTCAGCGCCGGGCTCGAGCGCATCGTGGAAGCCCTGCCCGCGGATCCTGCGGGCGCAGTCGCGGGCACGTTGCTCTATTATGTTGTGTGCCTGGGGAGCGCGGCCGAGGCACGCGCATTGCGTGCCGCGCGGGTGCTGCGCCGGTTTGGCCCGGCCGAAGCCGATCTTTCGGGCCGCTCGCGCAAGACGCAACTCGAGTCGGCGGCGAAGAAGAAAGCGCGCATTGCCGTGGTCGTCGACGACGCCGCACCCGGCATCATCGAGTGGCACGATCTGCGTGCGCGCACCGAACGCCGTGTGCAGGAAGAACAACTCGAAGTGTTCGCGCGTGACACGCGCGCACGGGACGAATCCAGGGAGGATTCCAAGTGAGCAACGAAGGCTACCATCTTCCATTCCAGCGCTCGCACCGCACCGCGGAGCTCTCGGCCGCGCTGGTGGGAAAGACCGTGCACCTGATGGGATGGGTGTCGCGCGCGCGCAATCTGGGCGGCGTAAACTTCATCGATTTGCGCGACCGCTACGGGCGGGTGCAGGTCGTGGTTGATTCTCCCGATGCGTCCCTCAACGAGGCCGTGCAGTCATTGCGCATGGAAGACGTGATCGCGGTGGAGGGTGTGGTGCGCGCGCGTCCCGCCGAAATGGTGCGCGGGGATTCTCCGGCCGGCGCCATCGAAGTCGCAGCTGCGCGCGTGTTCATGCTCAATCGCTCCAACGTGCTGCCTTTCACGATTACCGACGAGGTCAAGGCGAGCGAAGAGCTGCGGCTCAAGTATCGTTACCTCGATATCCGCCGCCGTCCCATAGCGCAGAATCTCGAGATTCGTCATAAGGTCGTGCTCGCGATCCGCAATTTCCTCTCGGGCCGGGGATTTCTCGAAGTCGAAACGCCGATGCTCGTGCGCGCGACGCCCGAAGGTGCGCGCGACTATCTCGTTCCCAGCCGCGTGCACCCCGGATCGTTTTACGCGCTGCCGCAGAGCCCGCAGCTCTACAAGCAGATTCTGATGGTTGCCGGCATCGACAGGTATTTCCAGATCGCGCGCTGCATGCGCGACGAGGACCTGCGTGCCGACCGTCAGCCCGAACACACCCAGATCGATATCGAGATGAGCTTTGTTCAGGAGGACCACGTCTTCGAGCTCGTCGAAGCCATGATGACGGAAGTGTTCCGCGCCGGGCGCGGCATCGAACTCAAGACGCCGTTCCCGCGTCTCACCTATGCGAACGCAATGGAGCGCTTTGGAAGCGACAAGCCGGACATGCGCTATCCCATGGAGATCAGGGATCTTTCGGGCGCATTTGCCGGCACCGAGTTCCGTGTCGTCAAGACGACGCTGGATGGCGGTGGCAGCGTGCGCGGCATCGTCGTGCCCGATGGCGCGAAGCTCGTGAAGAAGGATGTCGACGAGCTCGAGGCTATCGCGAAATCCTTCGGTGCGGGGGGCCTCATCAGCCTGCGCCGTCAGGAGGGAAAACTCGCCGGAGTGGCGGCGAAGTTCCTCGGCGAGAAAATCGAAGCGGCCGTCATCAAGTCGGCGGGGATGGAAGAGGGGGCGCTTCTCCTCGCCCTGGCGGGGAAGACAGCCGATATCCTTCCCATTCTTGGACGCCTGCGCGTCGAGGCGGCGAGCCGCACCGGCGCCGACCAGGTGGACGGCTTCGTGTTTGCCTGGGTCCACGAGTTCCCGCTCTTCGAGCGCGACGCTGAAACGGGCGGGTACTCGCCGTGTCATCATTTGTTCTCAATGCCTTTCGAGGAAGACGTGAAGTATCTCGAGAGCGATCCTCTCAGGGTGCGCGCACATCTCTATGATCTGGTATGCAACGGCATGGAGCTCGCCTCCGGCAGCATTCGTATTCACAACCGCGCGCTGCAGGAACGGGTCATGGCAGTGACCGGAATTACAAAGGAGGACGCCGCCCGGCGTTTCGGTTTCCTCCTGGACGCTCTCGAGTTCGGGGCTCCGCCCCACGGCGGTATCGCGCCCGGGGTGGACCGGCTCATCATGACCTTGGTGGGGGCGCCCTCGATCCGCGATGTGATTGCCTTTCCCAAGACCCAGAAAGCCACCTCGCTCATGGATGACGCCCCGTCGCCGGTCGAGCCCAACCAGATCCGGGACCTCCACATTGCCCTGATCCCGGTGGAGGATGGGAAAAGCTGAGTTGCCGACGACCCTATTGACAGTCCCCGGTGGGCATTGTTAGGGTACCAGCGGTAACGGTTCGTCCCTATCCCCATCCAGAACACACGATTGAAGAGGAGTTCAGGCGTGCAAAAAGGACGTCGCGTCCGGCTCACGTGGGCCGCGAGCGTGATCATATCGATGTGTTTCTTTGGCTGCACCAAGGCAGTCGACTGCAAGGTGTCGCCCGTGGAGCTGGAGGAGCTGCGCGAGGACATCGCCCAGCTCCAGAAGGATTTGAAGATAGCGCGTGACCGCGAGACTCAGCTCACCGCCGACCTGGCCGCCAAGCAGGCCGACCTGGAAACGAAGCGCAGCAAGCCCGCCGAGCTGCGCGCGCAACTCGACATGGTGAAAAAAGGGGCCGGCAAAACGGAGAAGGCAAAGGAAGCCCCCAAGGCTCCGGCCGCAAAGCCCGCGCCAGCCATACCGGCGAAGCCGGTACCGGCCAAACCCGCACCCACGGACTCGACCACCCAGAAGAAGGGGAATCCCTAGAATGCGGAACATGATCAAGCCGACGGCCGTCCTCGCGGCTCTCGCGCTCATGGCCGTTGCGGCCGGATGCAGCAAGACCACGGGCCGTCGGGTCAACGTACAGGCTGGCGAATACTACACGGAAGGCGAACTGGACTCGCTCTCCAGCGGCGACAAGTCGAAGTACTGCAGCGCGCTCGAAGCTGAGAAGACCCGTCTCAAGGGCGAAGTCGAAACCAACCAGAAGGACATCCAGGCGACGCGCAAGCACATCGAGTCGTTGCGCGGAGAGATCACTCCGGCGGAAAAAGAAATCCTTCGCCTTGAGTCGGAAATCCGCACACTGACCTCGCAGATCAATCAGTACCAGGCGTTGCCCAAGGAATACCTCGTTGTCGCCAATGACTGCCTCTCGGTCATCTCCAACCGCGACGACATCTACGCGGACGCGTACAAGTGGCCGCGCATCTACCGCGCCAACCTCGACAAGATCGAAGACCCGGTTTGGATCTATCCCGGCATGAAGCTCGCCATCCCGCGCGAGCTGCCCACCGAGTACAAGACGATGCCGTATGAAACCCTCGAAACCATTGCCGGTTACTGGGAAGTGTACGGGGATCCGGCGCAATGGACACGCCTGTACGAGGCCAACCGGGACAAGGTCAAGGATCCATACGATATCCCCCCGGGTACGGTCATTACCATCCCGCGCTAACGCTTGGCCCCGGCGACGCCGCTGGCATATAGTGAATGCCGGAGGTGGTTGATCCATTGAAGACCAAGCGGCGGGTTCTGTCCTTTAGTGGCGTCGACCCGCTCAAACTCTTCGGTCCGCGCGACTCGCATCTCGCCCTCGTCGAACGCTACTTTCCGGGCGTGGTGGTGGTGCGGGGTGACGACATCATTCTCAACGGCACCAACGAGCAACTCGACCGCCTCACCAGTTTCTTCCGCGAAGCCATCGACATCGCGCGCGGTGGGCGCGCCCTCACCGAGCAGGATATCGGCTACATACTCAAGACCAATCACGACACGCTGGAAAGCGACGTGACGCCATCGGTGGAATTCGCGGGGCTGGAGCGCGACGTGATCGTGTCGACACGCAAGGGGCTGTCCATTTCACCTCGCACGCCGGGGCAGAAGCGCTACGTTGACGCCATTCGTACGCACGACATTGTGTTCGGTATCGGACCCGCCGGTACCGGCAAGACCTATCTGGCGGTGGCGAGCGCGGTGGCCGCACTGCGCATGGGAGCCATCGAACGCATTTTCCTGGTACGCCCGGTGGTGGAAGCCGGCGAAAGCCTCGGATTTCTGCCCGGTGATT
>CAZULB010000055.1:0-19207 GCA_964621155.1 uncultured bacterium
CGGTCGATGAGTCGTCGTACGGTGAAGCGATCGGCGCGCCGGGAATCAAGCTGGTGGCCACGCGCGCAAGTGTCATCACGATGGGACCGAACGAGAGCTCGACGTGTTTGTCGAATGACGAGCCCGGGAGCTGGCGCTGCAGATCGGATCGAACGCCCGCCAGCTCCGGAGACCAGAAACATCCAGGGGACGAGAGCGTCGCGAGAAGGGCGATGATCGCCAGTCCGCGCAGAGTGGAGGATGAGCGTCGCATGAGGGCTCCTTTGTACGCGTTTCCGTTCAATCGCGGGACTTGTTTGACTTGCCGGGCTTGGTGCCGGAATCGTGGCCACTGTCGAGCGCGTCGAGCTCGTCGATGTCGAACTTGTGTCCGAGCCGGCTGACGTCTTCGGGGCGGATGCGCCCGACGATGTTGACGAATACGGCTTCGTCTTCGTGGTCGTGGCCGGTCACCATCACCACGATACCGTCGAGTGCTTCGCCATCCGCGGTGGGTTTGAAGTAGACGTCGACGTGGTCGCCTTCGTCGCGCACGCGCACGATGCGCTCCCACCCCAGACTGTCGAGCTTCTTGGCCGCCGCGGAGGTCATGGTGCTGACCTGCGTCTGCTGGGCGGGATCCATTTCGTACACCTGGACACGCACGTATCGCAGCCCGGCCAGGGTGTCCTGAAGATCCGGGTCGCCCTCGTTCGCAAATTTGCTCACGAGCTTGAGCATGGGGCCTTTCAGGTTCACCTCGACCTTGGCTTCCTTGTTGCCGAAGGCAGTCGACAGGTCGAGATCGACGTAACCGGGCAGCTTCATGAGCTCCGCATCGGTCATCTTCCCGTCCATTTTCTGTTCCTTGCTCTTGTCCGCAGCGTCGGCACGGGCGGTGGAAGCGGTGACCGCGAGCATGGCAACGAGCAGCATCGGGGCTCTGAATTTCATGGTCATTCTCCTGTGGGTTCCACGCATCAGTGCGTTCAAGATCAAGAACGCTTCAAGGGCGCCCGAAGTTACATCGTGCTCGACTCGCGCGCTTCGGATTTCGCGCTGTCGCCCGAGGTCATCGCGCGCTGGATGCGGGGCATGACTCGTTTCTCGAGCACGTCCTCGCGCACCACGCCGTCGCTGTAGCGGTCGACGTAACCGAAGGCCATGGCAATCTCGGCGGTCGCGCGACGCACATCCGCTTCGGAATACTGCGGTTCTCGCGAGTGCTCCCATACGACCGCGCCCGCCACGACCACGGCGGCCGCAGCCAGCGCGGCGGCGATGCGCACTGCCACGCGTTTCCGGCGATAGGGGAGAATAGGAATGACGTTGCTTGCGCTTGTATTCGCTTCGCGTTCGGCAGCGTTGATGACATGCGCGGGCGCGTCGAATGAAGGCAACGACCGCAGTTCGCGGCGCACGCGAATGCCCCGGTCGAGCTCGCGCGTACACTCGCCGCAGGTCGCGCAGTGCGCGGTCACCGCGGCGCGCTCACCCGCGCCCAGCTCGCCGTCCACGAACGCATCCACGTGTTCCAGCACCCATTCGCAATTCGGCTTTTTTTCTGACATCAGTCGAGCTCCGTCCGCATCGATTCGCGCAACTGCCGTCGCGCGCGATGCAGGTAAACCTTGATGGTACCGAGCGGCATGTTCATCGCGGCCGCAATCTCATCGTACGCGAGCCCCTGCACTTCGCGCATCACCACGATGCTCCGGTAGGGCTCGTTGAGCTGGGTGAGGGCGCTTTCCAGCTGCTCGCGAATTTCGGCGCGGTGAGCCGCGGAGTCGGCCGCCTCGTCCGCGGCCACGTGTCCCGCCATCTCCTCCACGTCGGCCCCCTCGGCAAACACCGCGGTTCGGGACTGCCGCCGTCGGGCTACGTCGATCACCAGGTTGCGGGTCACCCGCATCACCCAGGTGGCCATACTGGCGGGCTCGATGGAGTCCTTGTGCTTCCAGAGCCGGACCAGCACCTCCTGGGTGACGTCTTCGGCGTCCTCGCGGTGGCGCAGAGAATAACGGGCGTAGGTGAAGATCCTCCCCCCGTACTCCTCGGCCAGGTCCCGGAAATCGCGCGCCATGATCCTCGTTAGAGACGCAGCCAGACTCGGAAAGGTTACAGGCGTGTGGTACCATTCCGGGGAGGGCATGAAATGGGGAGGCCGCTCTTTGAAACTGTGGCCGTTCAATGGAATGCAGGACTGCGTGCACAGAGAGGTTGAATGACGCTCACGCTCACCTACGTCGGCTGCGAAGGTGTTCTGGTCCGCTCGGACGCCGGAACCGTCCTGATTGACGGCCTATACGGTGAGGAAGCGGCCCCGTTCGGCGTGCCTTCCGAGGCGGTACTGGAGAAGCTGCGTGACGCCCGGCCGCCCTTCGACCATATCGACGTCATCCTCGCCACCCACTTCCACGGGGACCACTTCGACCCGATCGCGGTTGCCCGGCATCTGCGCGCCAACCCGAACACCCACTTTGTTTCCACCACCCAGGCCACCGTCCAGGTGATGGAGGCGACGCACGGACTCCTGGGCCACCGCGTGCACGGTATTCAGGCGGCCGAAGGTGTCAGCGTCCAGCGCGACGTCGGTCCTGTGCACATCCAGGCTTTCGGGCTCTCGCATGGGAAGGTGCACTACGCCGATGTGCAGCACCTGGGCTACGTGATCACACTTTCCGGCCGCACGCTCATTCATCTCGGTGACGGAATCATCGATGAGAAATCGCTGCGCGCAGCGGGTGTGCTCGGTCGGACCCTCGACGTCGGTGTGTTGCCGTTCTGGTTTCTCACCTATCCGTTCGGACGACGGTTGGTTTCGAACGGTTTCCGCCCGCGCGCTCTGTTTGCGGTTCACGTGCGCATGAACGAGCGCGAGAAGGTTTCCGGCGAGATTGCCTCGTGGATCGATGCCACGCCCCTGTTGGCGCCGATGGAGCGCTACGAAATCGCCGTGGACGGAAAGGTGGAGAAGAAGGACGCCGCAAAGTAGGCCGCGGCGCAGCGTTGCAATCCCGGGCTTGCTCGATATGCAAAGGCCGGCATTGCAACAATGCAACGCCGGCCACGGCTGCAATCGAGACGCCGTGTGCTACTTGTTGGCGTAAGCGATGCCCTCGGGGTCGGGGCCGCAGGAGAATGTGCGCAGCACCTTGTGTGCGGCAAGGTCCACCACCGACACGCTGGCGCCCTCGCCACACGCCACGTAGGCGATCTTGTCGGTGGCGCCAAACGTCATGCACACCGGGAAATCGCCCACTTCGAAGCGCGTCGTCTCCGTGCGCTTGGCGCGGTCGAAGATGGCCAGACGATCCGCAACCGCCAGTGTGACGATGGCCTGGCTGCCGTCGGCGCTGAAATAGACATGCATGGGATTGCCGATGCACTGGAGCTGAGCCACGCGCCGGCGGGCGGCGATGTCGATTACCGCGATCGTCTGCGATACGCGGTTTGCCACCCACAGTTCTTTTCCGTCGGGTGTCACCGCGAGACCCTCCGGACTGTTGCCGCTCATGATCATGCGCTCCATCTCTCCCTTGGCGACATCGAGCACGGGCAGCGTACCGTCAAACGAGCTCGAGGCAAAAACCAACTTATCATCCGGCGTGATAGCGATGTTCTCGACCGAATCCACCATGAACTTGAAAGCGCGCGTTATTTTCATCGTGGCAAGGTCGACCTCGACCACGGCGCGGTTCGGCGCGCACGTGGCGTAGAGCCTGGAGCCGTCGTGCGCCAGTACGAGTCCGTGGGGTTGAACATAGGGAGCGAGGTTCAGCGTCTGTGCGATCGAGCGTTGATCGAGGTCGATGACCTGGATGGTGTTCTTCTCGCCCTTGGCGTCGCCGATGTATGCGTGCTTTCCATCCGGCGAAACCACCACCACGTGCGGCTCCCCGGCTCCTTTGACCTCGAACTCCATGGTGCCCTTGTCGGCGTCATAGACCTGCAGGGCGGCACGACCCTTGGAAACCACGAGAACGCGCCCGCCGGCATGGGCAGGGATATTCATGCACACGACGAGCAATGCGCCCAAAACTGCACGGAACATTGAGGTTATTCCTCCCGGGGGGGTGGTCAAAGGAACGCTGGCGGACGGAACGATTATACAGCGATCCCGCGCTGGCGTGCCGTGCTTTTGTTGCGCGCTGGCAGCGCTGGCGCGGTCGGCACTGACTTGCAGCGTTGAAGCTTCCTCCTTATAATAGGGGGGCTTTTCCGGCGTGCCGCTTGCATCCGCCGGAACGACAATAGTATAAGGCGACCGGGCGCGGTGAGTAGCCCCGGCGGAGCCGCACCAGGCCACAGAAGGAGCCTCGAAGCCAATGATTACCGTAACGGATCGTGCCGTGCAGGCGATTCGCGATTGCATCCTCGCCGAGAACAAGACTGTCGACAGCGCCTTTCTGCGCGTGGCCGTCAAGGGCGGCGGCTGCTCGGGTTTGATGTACAACCTCTCCATCGATGACGCCACGTCGGAAACCGACCTCGTCATCCAGAATGGGGACGTCCGCATCGCCGTCGACAAGAAGAGCAAGCTCTTCCTGCACGGCCTCACGCTGGATTACACCAGCGGGCTCAACGGCAAGGGCTTCGTCTTTTCGAATCCAAACGCAAAGGCCACCTGCGGCTGCGGCGAATCGTTCACCGTGTAACGCGGGTCACAAATGGTTGCAAGCAAGCGCCGGCGGCATCGCCGGCGCTTTTTTGTTTGCCTTTGACGCGGGCCAAGTCCGCGCGTATCATTCCGTTGCTTCAATTTCTGCGCTTAACCATACCCCCGTTGAAGGAGTCGCCCATGCCGTTCAAACTGCCGCCGCTCCCATACGCGTACGACGCGCTGGAGCCGCATATCGACGCCAGGACGATGGAGATCCATCACACCAAGCACCACCAGGCATATATCGACAACGCCAACGCCGCGCTCGAAAAGCATCCCGAGTTGGCGAACAAGTCGGCCGAAGAACTGCTGGCCAACTTGAACGCAGTGCCCGAGGACATCCGGACCGTCATTCGCAATCACGGTGGCGGTCACGCCAACCATGCGCTGTTCTGGACCGTGCTCAAGAAGGACGGCGGCAAGCCGTCGGGCGATGTTGCCGCCGCCATCGACAAGGCTTTCGGCAGCTTCGACGCCTTCAAGACCCAGTTCGAGACCGCGGCCAAGTCGCGCTTCGGTAGCGGCTGGGCATGGCTTTCGCTGAAGAAGGACGGTTCGCTCACGGTGACGTCGACGCCCAACCAGGACTCGCCACTCTCCGAAGGCCTCACGCCGATTCTCGGTCTCGATGTGTGGGAGCACGCGTACTACCTCAAGTACCAGAACAAACGTCCCGACTACGTGGGTGCGTTCTGGAACGTGGTGAACTGGGATGAGGTCGCGCGCCGGATGAAGGAAGCAAAGTAGGCGCGGCGTGACAGAACTGGCGCACAAGCATTGCGTGCCGTGCATGGGCGGCGTTCCGCCGCTCAAGGCGCAGGCGTTGCGTGATCTCGCCTCGCAGCTGGGCGGCGACTGGCGCGTGGTGGACGAGCACCACCTCGAGAAGTCGTACACGTTTCCCGACTTCAAGACGGCGTGGGCGTTCACCGATCGCGTCGGTGCCATCGCGGAGAGCGAGGGACACCATCCCGACATCCACCTCGCCTGGGGCAGGGTGACTCTCACCATCTGGACGCACAAGATCGACGGGCTCACCGAGAGCGATTTCATCCTCGCGGCGCGGGCGGACGCGGCGTACACCGCATGAAGTTCATCACCGAGCTGCCCGTCCGCTTCGGCGAGATCGACCAGGCGGGTGTCGTTTACTACCCGCGCTTCTTTCACTACTTTCACCAGGCGTTCGAGGAGTGGTTCCGCCAGGCGCTCGGCGTTTCCTATCCCGACCTCGTATTGAAAGAGAAGATCGGATTTCCGAGCGTGCGCGTCGAGTCGGAGTTTCTCGCCCCGCTGCGCTACGGCGACCGGGCGCGTGTGCAGATCGAAGTGCTCGAAGTGGGCGCAAAGTCGCTCACGCTGCGTTACGAACTTTACCGGGCGCCCGACGGCGTATTGAGCGCGCGCGCCATCGTCAAGACCGTCGCCATCGACAACGAGACCTTCACTTCGGTCGCCATCCCGGATGCCTGGCGCGAACGCTTCGAGCGTTTTCGCACGGCCGCCTGATGCCATGAAGGCAATCTACTTCGATAGGCACGGCGATCCGGAAGTGCTCACCCTGGGCGAGCGCCCGGCGCCGGCGCTGGGTCCCGGGCAGGTGCGGGTGAGCGTGCGCGCATCATCGCTCAATCACATCGATTGTTTTCTGCGCCGCGGGCTTCCGGGCGTCAAGCTCGAGCTCCCGCATATTCCGGGCTGCGACGCTTCGGGTGTCGTGAGCGAGCTGGGCGCCGGTGTCACCACGCACAAGGTCGGAGACCGCGTGCTGATGAATCCATCGCTCACGTGCGGCAAGTGCGAGTTCTGCCAGCGCGGCGACGTGTCGATGTGCATCCAGTTCAAGCTCGTGGGCGAACATACCAGCGGTGCCACGTGCGAAGAGATCGTGCTCCCGGCCGAGAACGCGATTCACTTTCCGGAGGCGATGACATTCGAAGACGCCGCTTCGGTTCCGCTCGTTTTCGTCACCGCCTGGCGCATGCTGATCACGCGTGGCCGGCTCAAGGCCGGGGAAGACGTGCTCATCCACGGTGCCTCGGCGGGCGTAGGTATCGCGTGCATCCAGATCGCCAAAGCGGCCGGGGCTCGGGTGCTTGCTGCCGCCAGCACCGACGAGAAGCTGGAGCTGTGCCGCAGCCTGGGGGCCGACGTATTGATCCATGGGGAAAAGGAAGACGTGGCCCGGCGCGTGCGCGAGCTGACCGGCCGGCGGGGCGTCGATATGGTGGTCGACTACGTGGGTAAGGCCACGTGGGGCAAGAGCCTGCAGTGCGTCTCCCGCGGCGGGCGGATCGTGACGTGCGGCGCGACCACGGGTTATAATCCCGAAGAGGATCTGCGGCACATCTTCTACCGCCAGCTCGAGGTGATCGGGTCGACCATGGGGTCGCGCAACGAGCTGATGGCGCCGCTGAAACTGATTTTCGAAGGCAAAATGCGCCCCGTCGTGAGCGCCGTGTACGACATGAAGGACACGGGCCAGGCACACCGCGCCATGGAAGCGCGCCGGACGCTGGGCAAGATCGTCATCAAGGTGAGCTGATACATGGAAACCAACACCAGCACGCAGCGAGTCAACTTCACCACGCGACCCGCGCAGTACCACCACTGGAAGCTCGACCTTGAGGGACCGGTGGCCTGGTTGCGCATGAAGGTGAGCGAAGACGACGGGCTGCGTCCGGGCTACAAGCTCAAGATGAACTCGTACGACCTCGCCGTCGACATCGAGCTCGACGACGCCGTGACCCGTCTGCGCTTCGAGCATCCCGAAGTGTCCGTGGTCGCGATCGAGAGCGCGCACGACAAGGTGTTCTGTGCCGGCGCCAACATTTTCATGCTGTCCACCTCGACGCACGCACACAAGGTGAACTTCTGCAAGTTCACCAACGAGACGCGCGTCAATATAGAGGAGGCGACGGCGAAAAGCGGGCAGAAGTACGTGGCATCGCTGAACGGCGCGGCGGCGGGCGGCGGCTACGAGCTTGCGCTCGCGTGCGACGAAATTCATCTGATCGATGACCGCAATTCCGCGGTGAGTCTTCCCGAGGTGCCTCTGTTGGGCGTGCTGCCCGGCACCGGAGGACTCACGCGCCTGGTCGACAAGCGCAAGGTGCGCCGTGACCTTGCCGATGCATTCTGTACCATTGCCGAGGGAGCCAAAGCCCGCAAGGCGCTGGACTGGGGGCTGGTGGATTTCGTGCACCCGCGTTCGGCGTACGCCGAGAGCATCCAGGCGCGCGTCAAGGAGCTGGCGGGGAAGGGGCACGACGCGAAGGGCATCCAGCTCGATGATGTCGAGCCGCAAATGGACGGCGATACGCTGCGTTTCACGTACGTAACCGTGGAAACCAAACCTGACGAGCGCACGGCGCGCATTCTGATCAAGGGGCCGCAGGCGTCGGACGCGAAGATTCCCGGCGACCCGGCGCAACTGGGCGCATCGTGGTATGCGCTGCGCATGTGGCGCGAGTTACGTCGCGCCATCCTCGAACTCCGTTTCAATTATCCGCAGATCGGACTGATCACCTTCGAAACCGAAGGCGGTGCCGACGCCAGTGCCGCAATACTTGCGCTGGACGAGGCGCTGATGGGCCGCAAGGACCACTGGTTCGTGCGCGAAGTGCTCTTGCAGCAGGCGCGCACGCTCAAGATGATCGATGTCACCGCGCGCACGTTTTTCGCGGTGATTCTTCCCGGCTCGTGTTTCGCGGGGAGCCTTTTCGAAATTGTGATCGCGAGCGACCGCTCGTTTATGCTCGACGATCCCGACCAGCCCAACACGATTGCGTTGTCGGCGCTAAATGGCGGCATGTTCCCGATGGCCCACGGTCTGACGCGACTCCAGAACCGCTTCTATGGATCACCCGAGGCGGTCGAGAAAGCGCTCGCGCGCAAGGGCGAGATGTTGGACGCGGAGACCGCGCAGGCGCTCGGTCTCGTCACCGAGGCCATCGACGAAATTGACTGGGAAGATGAAATTCGCATGACCATGCAGGGCCGCCGCGCGCTTTCGCCCGACGCGCTCACCGGCATGGAAGCCAACCTTCGTTTTGTAGGACCAGAGACGATGGAGAGCCGCATCTATGCCCGCCTTTCAGCGTGGCAGAACTGGATCTTCACCCGCCCCAACGCCGTTGGCGAGCATGGCGCGCTGACGTCGTACGGCAAGCCACACTCACCTGAATTCGACTGGAGCAGAGTCTGACATGGACTATCGCGACCTCATCCCGAATAACGTAGGGCTCAAGGAAAACCCCAAGCTCCTGCGCGCGCTCGAGCGCTGGCATCCGCAGTTTCTCGAGTGGTGGCGTGATCAGGGGCCGGTCGTGCACCAGGACAATGACATCTTCCTGCGCACCGCGGTGAGCGTGGATTCCTCCGGTTGGGCCGTGTATGACTACGTGCGCATGCCCGAGTACCGATGGGGCATCTTCCTTGCGCCCGTAAAGGGAGAGAGAAACATCCATTTCGGCGACTATATCGGCGCCCAGTGCTGGGAAGAAGTTCCCGGCGAGCACCGCAATGAACTGCGCCGCCTGATCGTGACCCAGGGAGATACCGAGCCGGGCTCGGTGGAACAGCAGCGCCGACTGGCGTTGTCCGCGCCGTCGCTCTACGACATGCGCAATCTCTTCCAGGTGAACGTCGAGGAAGCGCGCCATCTGTGGGCCATGGTGTATCTGCTGCACTCGTATTTCGGCAAGGACGGGCGGGACGAAGCCGAAGACATGCTCGAGCGCCGCTCGGGAGATGCCGATTCGCCGCGGCTCCTTTCCACCTTCAACGATCCCATCGACGACTGGCTCGACTTCTTCTGCTTCGCGACCTACACCGATCGCGACGGGAAGTATCAGCTCGGCTCGCTCGCGGAGAGCGCGTTCACGCCGCTCTCACGCACCACGCGCTTCATGTTGACAGAGGAAGCGCATCACCTGTTCGTCGGCGAAACCGGGCTTGCCCGCACCATCCGCCGCACCGCGCAGCTCATGCGCGAGAACGAGAGCGAAGACGTGCGCCCGTACGGCGGCATCCCGCTCGACATCGTCCAGCGCTACATCAACTACTGGTTCTCGGTCTCGCTCGATTTGTTCGGCAACGAAGATTCGAGCAACGCCGCGGCCTATTTCGCGCACGGCTTGAAGGGCCGCTTCAACGAGGCCAATCGCAAGCTCTATCCGGATGCCACCGGCAGGGAAGGCGCCTACAAGTTCGCCATCGTCGACGAGGAGCGCGGCCAGATCATGGACCACGAAATTCCCGTCCGCCGCGCCATGAACGCGGTGCTGCGCGACGCGTACATCGAAGACTGTGGCCGCGCCGTCGACCGCTGGAACAAGATTCTCGAGAACGAGGATTCGAAGCTGCGCATCAAGCTTCCTTCGGTACGCTTCCATCGCCTGGTGGGGACGTACTCGAAGGGTAACTTCGATCCGCACGGTAACATGATCTCGAAGGACGAGTTCGAGTCGCGTCGCGGCGAATTCCTCCCCACGCGCGCCGACCGCGACTATGTGAAGAGCGTGCAGTTCCTGGTGACCGAACGCGGCAAATTTGCGAACTGGATCGCGCCGCCGCAGCACGGCATCAACGGGCGTCCGCTCGATTTCGAGTACGTTAGATTGTAGCCGACCACCGGCGCGATAGCGTCGAAGCCGGCGCGACAGCGCCGGAATGCTTTTCATTCTCGCCCCATGGCAGGGGATCGACATGAAGCGCTTCTTCTTCAGTGGTGCGTTGTCGGCTGGTTTGCTCGTCGCAGGTCTCACCGCGCTGGCGTCGCCTCCGTCGTCCCCTCCCGTCACTTCACCGAGCGGCTACGCCTCCGGCCGCATCATCGTCAAGCTCAAGCCGACGCTTCCAGGCACGGATGCGGGACAGGTTCGCCGCGCTTTTTCCGCGCGCGTGGAGAAGCACTTCGATCGCATCGGCACCGAGGTGTGGGACATCGGCAGTATGCCGGTGGGCGACGCGGTGGAAAAACTGCGGCGCGACCCGCGCGTCGAGTTTGCCGAGCCCGACTATCTCCTCTACGCCACGGCTGTCTATCCCAACGATCCCCAGTTCGGCCAGCAGTGGTCGCTGTACAACTCCGGCCGGCCTTCCGGCAGGGCTGACGCGGACATTGATGCCCCCGAAGCATGGACGGTCACTCCCGGCGCACCCGTTTTGATTGGCGTGATCGACAGCGGTGTCGAGATGGACCATGAAGATCTCGCCGGCGCTATCTACACCAGCCCGGGTGAAATACCCGGCAACGGCTTTGACGACGACGGCAACGGATACATTGACGACGTGCACGGGTGGGATTTTCGCAACGGCGACAACGACCCCGACGACGACAACGGTCACGGCACGCACGTGTCGGGATTGATCGCGGCCCCCGGCAATAACGGCAAGGGGATGGCGGGGGTGTGCTGGTCCGCCCGCATTCTTCCGCTCAAGTTCTTGAGTGCGGGTGGTTCGGGTGCCACGTCCGACGCGATTGCGGCCATCCAGTATGCGATCCGCACGGGTGCCAAAGTGATCAATGCCAGTTGGGGAAGTTTTCTGTATTCGCACGCGCTGCGCGACGCCGTAGCGGACGCGGCGGACGCCGGCGTGCTGGTCATCGCATCGTTGGGGAACGATACTGCCGACACCGATCTTTATCCCACGTATCCTGCCTGCTACGACTTCCCCAATGTGATCGCCGTAACGAGCACGGATCGCAACGACGGGCTGGCATGGTTCGCCAATTACGGCAGAAACACGGCGGATATCGCTGCGCCTGGATACGACATCGTGTCCGCGTTCCCGGGTAATCGTTACGTGCGGCTCTCCGGATCGTCCATGTCGACAGCGCTGGTGTCCGGAGCGGCGTGTTTGTTGTGGTCGCGGGCACCGTTCATGACCGGCGCGGACATGAAGGCCGCTCTCTACGCGTCGGTCGACAGGCTCCCATCGCTGGAGGGCCGTTCGACGACGGGAGGGCGGATCAACCTGCAGCGCCTGATGTCCGCGGTCGACACGGCACCCCCGGCGCCGGTGACGAGTCTCAGCGTTCAGGCCACCGCCTCCAATGCGGTCACTCTGGCTTGGCTTGCGAGCGGTGACGACGGCGCGGTCGGAATGGCGTCGCGATATGAGATCCGGTATTCCACCCAGCCCATCACCGCGAGCAACTTCGGCACTGCCACACTCGCGCTGAATCCACCCCAACCGCGTGCAACCGCAAGCGCGGAGTCGATGCAGATACCGGGATTGTCTTTCCTCACGCGGTACTACTTCGCGCTGGTCGTGCTCGACAAGGCGGGCAATCGCTCATCTGTTTCCAATGTGGTGAGCACAACGACACTGGGTGTGCCGCGCCTGGATCTCTCGGCGGATACCTTCGACGCCAATCTTGCGACGGGCGGAACGCAGACCCGGTGGCTCACGCTCACGAACTCGGGGGATGGAACGCTCGACTTCTCGACCCCGGTGAGACCGGCGTGGGTGCGTCTGGTTCCCGATGGGGCGCGCGTTGCAGCCGGACAGAGCATTCAGGTGCAGGTGATATTCGATGCGGCGCATATGGCGGCGGGCAGCTACAACTCGCCGGTGTTGCTCGCCAACAACGATCCAACTCGGGCGAACGCGGTGCTTACCGTGGGACTACAGGTCGCGAGCGCTCCCGACATAGCGCTGAGCGTTACCGCCCTGGATCTCGGAACCACCTTCCCGCTGGTGTGCGCGGACAAGTCCATCAAGATCACCAATCAGGGCACCGCGCCACTCAACGTGACCGGGTTTGCCGTGGCGGAGTCTCCCTTCGTGGTTTTCGCCAGCGGCGCCATTCTGGCGCCGGGAGAGAGCTTCGACGTTCCGGTGTATTTCTGTCCGTCCGCCGCCGGGAAAGTGACCGCGTCTCTCATCGTGCAGAGCAATGACCCGGACCATCCTGCGTTTGCGGTCACCTTGCTCGGAAAATGCATGGAGCCGCCGGTGGTCTCCGCCGGCCCGCAGAGTCTCTCCGTGACGCTCAACCCGGGCGCGACTACTACACGAACGCTTTCGATCGCCAACGCGGGCGGCAGCAACCTCGACTATGTGCTCTCGATCGTGGCAGCGGGGAGCGCGACCCAGGTGGAGAGCATCGGCGCAACCCCGGCCGCCGGCGGTGCCGCGGGTGTAGCGCGACCACTCTCACGGGATGCGCTGCAGCGCGTGCGCGCGCGCGGGCTGCCGTCGCAGGTGGCTGTCGACGGGGCCGGTCACATCGACGTGAACGCACGCGCCGTGGTGCCCGGCGAGCGCGCGAGTGCGCCGCCGGCCGCGTCGCGTGATAACCGCGTCGTGGAGGTGTTCGGCAAAGACGAAAACCTGTTCTCCGGAAGCGAGCTCATGCGCGGCAACGTATTCAGCTGCACGCGCACCACGAATCTCAAGGAGTTCCGGTTCTACTTGAGTCCGCACGTATCCACGGAGATATGGTTCGTGGTCTATACCTCCCAGACCAGGACCGGGTTGTACGAGATCGTTGGCGCATCCATTCTGTCCGCGTCAGGCACCGGTCCGGGCTGGTACAGCTCCGGTGACATCAACGTGCATCTGCTCAAGAACAGCTACTACATGATGGCGGCGACCTTCGTCGACAACACCGGCTATTACCTGCAGAAAGACATCGCGACCTATCCGATACCGACGACGTTTGGCGCGCTCCTCGCCGGCGCGGGCTACACCTACGCGCCTTATGCCATATTTCCGCCCTTTGGCTATCAGTTGATTCCGTCGACTGCCTACGGTCAGCCGGTGGCCTACTACCAGACCGTGGTCACCGATGGCGTGATTCCCTGGCTCTCGGCCACGGGGGAGACCGGGAGCGTGCCGCGCAACCAGGCGGCCGACATCCAGGTGACGTTTGACGCCACCGGCCTGGCGGCGGGCGATCACCAGGCGAACGTCCGCATTGCCAGCAATGATCCGGTGGTACCGGATGTGATCGTGCCGGTACAACTGCACGTGAACAGCGCCGGCGACATCGCGCTGCCGGCCGGGCCGGTGGACATGGGTGAATGCTTCGTCGGCGTGTCCGCTGCCGACACCTTCATGGTCACGAATCAGGGGACGAGCGCACTCAGCGTGAACGGTATTCTGACCAACAACCCGTTGTTCACGGCGCAGCCCACATCGCTCTTTCTGGACCCGGGCGAGTTTGCGCCGGTTGTGGTCACCTTCCGGCCCAGGGCCGAGGGCGCACAGACAGCAACCTTCACCTTCAACAGCAGCGACCCCGACGAGGCCTCGCTCGGGCTGGTGGTGCGGGCGGCCGGCCGCCGGCCGCCGGGCATTTCGATCCCGTCGCAGGTGCTCTCGGAAAACGTCGAACCGGGCGCGTCCCGCGCGCGCACGTTCACAATCGTCAATTCCGGTGACGGCCCGCTCACGTACGAACTGACGTTTGTGAAGCCGAAGCCGGTCTCGCCCCCGGGGGGCAGAAAAATCCTTCCCGGTTACGATCGTCCCGCTCGTGCCGCCGGCACCGATCGCGCCCCGTGGTACGCCGGGCGCCGGGGCGGTGAGCGACCAGCTGTGCGCGCGCATCGGGCGGCGCCCGCGGATGCAAACGGACTCAAGATTCTTTCGCTTCGGACCGGAGACGCGTACGAGATTCTGGACTACCTGTACAGCTATCCCGACATTTCCGTGATCGACGAATTCGACGCGTATGTGAACGTGCCGACGCTCGCGGATCTGCTCCCCTATGACGTGGTGCTCCTGATTCATGCCGGTGTGTACGCGGACGCGACAGCCGTCGGCGACGTGCTGGCCGACTACGTCGATGCGGGCGGCGGGGTCATCATGACGCTGGCGACGTTCATCCAGGGCTACGCCATCGAGGGGCGCTTCGCGGCGCAGCAGTATGCGCCGTTCAACCTGGGCACCGGACCGGAAGGCAGCGCGCTGCTCGGCGACTTCGACGCCGATCATCCCATCATGTCGGGCGCGAGCGTGGCGCTGGGCGAAGTGCTCGGAAATACGACCATCGCGCCCGGCGCGCACTGGGTCGCTGACTGGGAGAACGGCTTTCCGTTTATCGCAACTACGAAGGGCGGGCAGATCGTCGCCATGAATGTGTTCTTTGGCGATGGGCAATACTGGGACGGTGATATCCCGCTCATCCTGCACAACACGTTGCACTGGGTGACGGGTGTGCGCTGGCTCCGCGCCCAGCCCGAGCGGGGTGTGGTGGGGCCGCACCAGACGGTTACGGCGAAGATTCTTTTTGATACGAAAGAGATCGGCGCGGGCAGTTACTCCGCACTGCTGCGCGTCACGCACAACGATCCGACCGCGGCGCCGCTCGAGATTCCGGTTTCACTCAACGTCGACTCGACGCTGGTCACGAGCGGTGCGGGCCAGCTTCCCGCGCCTTCCCGCTATGCGCTCGAGCCCAACCGGCCCAATCCCTTCAACCCGGTGACGACAATCGCGTACGCTCTTCAACACCCCGGTCGCAGCCGCCTGATTGTTTACAATGTGAGCGGCGCGCAGGTGCGAAAGCTCGTCGACGCCAGCCAGGCAGCGGGCAGTTACAGCGTGACGTGGGACGGGCGCGATGACAGTGGCATGCCCGCCGCCAGCGGTGTTTATTTCTATCGCCTGACATCAGGCAGCTTTGCCCAGACGCGAAAAATGGTGCTGCTCAAGTAGTCACGTCGTATACTCCCGCGACTATCCCAACCATTGAAAACGGAGACATCGTTGGAAATCAAACACACCCAGATCCTGATCAACGGCGAGTGGGTCAAGGCGTCCGATGGCGCGACCCACGCCCTCATCAATCCGGCCACCGAAGAGAAACTGTGCGACGTCGCCTCGGGCGGCAAAGCGGAGATCGAGGCCGCCATCGCTTCTTCGCGCGCGGCGCTTACGTCCGGCCCGTGGTCCAGGATGGACGGCGGCACCCGCGGCAAACTGTTGTGGAAGCTCGCCGATCTGTGCGAGCGCGATCTCATGGAGATCGCGAAGCTCGAAACCGCCAACCAGGGCAAACCCATCTTCGAGTCCTCCAAGATCGAAGTGCCGTTTGTGGCATCGCTGTTTCGCTACTACGCCGGCTGGGCCGACAAGCTTGGCGGCGAAACCATTCCCGGTATTCCCGGTTTTCTGAATTACACGCTGCGCGAGCCCGTCGGTGTGGTGGGGATGATCATCCCGTGGAACTTTCCGCTGCTGCTCACGGTATGGAAACTCGCGCCCGCGCTGGCGGCCGGTTGCACCGCCGTCATCAAGCCGTCGGAAGCCACACCGCTCACAGCCCTCAAGCTTGGCGCGCTTTGCCTTGAAGCCGGCATTCCGGCCGGCGTGGTGAACGTGGTCCCCGGTCGTGGTTCCGTCGCGGGGCAGGCGCTCCTCGACGCACGCGGTGTCGACAAGATTGCGTTCACCGGTTCCACCGAAGTGGGGCGCACGGTCATGAAGAGCGCGGCCGGCACCATCAAGCGCGTGTCGCTCGAATTGGGCGGGAAGTCGCCCAATATCGTCTTTGCCGACGCGAAGCTCGACGCGGCCGCCAACGGCGCCTGCAGCGGCATCTTCTACAACAAGGGCGAAGTGTGCGCGGCGGGCTCACGACTGTTCGTCGAAAAGAAGGTGCACGACGAGTTCGTCGAAATGGTGCGCGGCAAGATGGCGCGCTACACACCCGGCGATCCCATGGACGACAAGACCCGCTTCGGTCCGCAGGTAACGAAAACACACCGCGACGGAATTCTGGCGGCGGTGGCTGCAGGTGTAAAGGAAGGCGCGCACGTTGCCACCGGTGGCAAGGCGGCCGCGGTGAATGGAAAAGGCTTCTTCCTGGAGCCGACGATTCTCACCGGCGTGCGCAACGACATGGTCGTTGCGCGCGAGGAGATATTCGGTCCTGTACTCGCTGTGATTCCGTTCGAGAGCGAGGAAGAAGCGGTGAAACTCGCCAACGACAGCGCCTACGGTCTTGCATCCGGTGTATGGACCCAGGACGTCGGCCGCGCGCACCGCGTCGCGGCGGGACTAAGGGCGGGAACCGTGTGGGTGAACACGTACAACGTGTACCACCCCGCCTCACCCTTCGGCGGCTTCCGCGAGAGCGGCTTCGGCCGCGAGCTCGGCAAGGACGCCATCGACATGTACCTCGAAAAGAAATCGGTCTGGGTCAACACGAAGTAGCGGCTGCAGATCGATTGCGAAAAAAAGAAAAGCCCGGCCGCGTGGCCGGGCTTCTTCTTTGGGGGCAATTGCTGCGGTACTCACACGCGGAACAGATACTGGAACTTCACGAAGAACAACCGCTCCGTCTGACGGTAACCTTCGTTCTGGATCTGCTGGCCCGGCGTGTTGGGGTCGTCCTTGAACTCGTTGAAGGAGTGGGACGAGCCGACGAACAACACGGTGAACGGGTTGAGCTTGTAAGAAAGCAGGGGATCGACCTGGAGGTCTTTTGCATCATCGACGTACTGTCCCACCACGCGCAGGAACATGTTCTTGGTGAACTGGAACGAGAGTTTTCCGCGCGTGACGTAGGTGTCGAACACCTCGGGGCCGCCGTTGAGTTCGTGCATGGTGAACTTGTCGAAGTTGCCGTCGAAGCGGAGCTGTGACGTGGGGCGCAGCGTCACGTAACCGCCCCAGCTGAACTCGTTGCCGAGACGGGGGTCGGATGTGTCACGGATCATGGAGTGGCCGAGGTGGTGATAGTAACCACCCTGGACCTGCTTCGAGAACGCCGTATCCATGCTTACATTCCAACGCCGGATGCCCGTCACGTGCACGTCGGCAAAGCGCTCGTCGCTGAACATGTAGCCGGTCCACAGGTAGGTCTGCTTCTTGAAGCGGAACCATATGGAAGGCTGGATGTACTCGTCCTTGAACACCCCGTCGTAGTTGTACTTCTTGTAGCCTTCCACCTGCGGTTCGATGCGCTCCAGCCACTTGCTCTTGTCGAAGTAGAACATCCAGTCGGTCCAGAATCCCGCCATGCGGTAATCGTTCTGGACGATGAAGCCGTCCTCGGCGCGGAATGTGGGGGAGAAGTCCTCGTACCACACGTTGCCGTTCCAGTGGCGCGCGCTGCGCAGGAACGTGCTGTTGATCGCCATGCCGCCGAACGTCTCGCCGTTGAAGAACGAGTCGTACTGGTGGTCCTTTCCAAACGTAAGCGAATCGAAATCAGCCGACATCGTGGAGTCGTTGGGCTCTTCGGTATAGCTGCCCATTGCCTGCGCGCGCAGTTCCAAGGTTTCGCCGAAGCGCAGGCGCGTGTCGGCTCCGAAGGTGGTATTGGAGCCATTGCCGTTTTCGAGTGAACGGCGGTCCGTGGCAAGCAGACCGACATACGACGCTTTCATGACGTCGCGCTTGTAACGACCGATGGTCGAGAACGTGTTGCCACCGTTGACACCCAGACTTTGCTCCTCGAAAGGAATGATGTAGGGCGAGTTCTCGTCTTTCGCTCCCATGATGGCGATGGTGTTCTTACCCTGCTTGCCCGTGAGTTTGCCGGCCAGGATGGGGTCGTTGATGGAGCGCGTATACACGGCCGAAATCTGGGAGTCGAACATGTCGGCGCCTTCCAGGAAGAAAGGCCGCTTCTCCGGGTACGACAGCGCGAAGGTGCGGTTGGCGTCGATCTGGGTGGCGTCGGATTCGATCTGGCTGAAGTCCGGATTGTACGTGAGATCGATGGTGTGGTTGGTGGTGATGCCGTATTTCAGGCCCACGCCCGCCTGCCCGTCCGCGTTCTGGTTGTCCCATTTGAAATCCGAATCATCGCTGCCGTTGAGGTTGCCTTCCTGGCTCGCGAGCACGTAGGGCAACAGTTCGAAGTGCTTGCCCTGGTTCACGCCCTGGATGCCGCTCATGGTTCCGGCCTGGCAGAAGAAACAATTTTCGTCGCGCGAAATGGGCGCCCACGACATCTGCACACGGCTCTCGCGCGGCCGGTTACGGAAAAAATGAATGCCCCACGTCTGAATGTCGGCGTTGGGAAAGCGGAGGCTGCGAAACGGGAGTGCAAACTCGGCGGTCCAGCCGTCGTCGGTGATGGTGCCACCCGAATACCAGACGGCGTCGAAGCTCGAATCCTCGTTGTTGCTGCTGCGGCTCAGGTCGCCCTGGATGCCGCGAGGATTCACACAGAACTCGTAGCCGTTCTGCTGGTCCTTGAAGGTGTCGATGAAAACACCGACCCAGTCGTCGGCGTACATGCGGTCGCGGTCGGTAATGGTGGCACGAATCGCACCCTTGTTGTCGTCGTAGCAGTGAAAGGCGACGTACAGGTACTCGTCGTCGTAGGCAACCATCGCTTCGGTGTTGACCGCGGGAGCGCTGTTGTCGCCGGGCTCGACTTCGCAAAAATTCCCGAGCTTTTTCGCCGTCGCCCACGCCTGCTCGTCGAGCTTGCCGTCGACTTTGATCTTTTCCGCAAGCTTCGGAATGTCGAACGAAAGCACGCGGTTGGGCTCGAAATGGGTGGCGGCGGGGTCGACGGCCGAGTTGGCCGCATTATCTGCCGCGAGGGTAGGGCCAACCGGAACAGTCAGTGCGGCAGCAAGCCACAGAGGG
>CAZULB010000056.1:0-18973 GCA_964621155.1 uncultured bacterium
TCTGCACGTGACCGCGAAGGACAAGGCTACGGGGAAGGAGCAGAAGATCGTTATCAAGGCGTCGAGCGGTCTCTCCGAGGCTGAGATCGAGCGCATGGTGAAGGATGCCGAGCGCTTCAAGGAAGAGGATCACAAGAAGCGCGAGGAGATTGACGCGCGCAACCAGGCGGATGCGCTGGTGTACCAGACCGAGAAGAATCTCAATGAGTACAAGGACAAGATCTCGGCCGATGATGCGCGCCGTCTGCAGGCGGACGTCGATGCAGCGAAGAACGCGCTCAAGACCGACAACGCGGCAGAGATCAGGTCGGCGACTGACCGCCTCAATGCCACCTGGCAGGAGGTGGCACAGCGCATGTACCAGCAGGCGGCCAATGACGGCGCCGGCGCGGGTGCGGGCGCACAGGAGGCTCCGCAGGGCAGCGCGCCCGGGGATGAGGCATCCAGTGGCAACGGCGGCCCGGGCGGTGCGGTGGATGCGGAATTCGAAGTTATCGACGGCGACAACAAGAAGAAGTAAGTTGCAAGCGCGAGAGCGGCCGGGGCACAGGCGCCGGCCGCTTTTCGCTTGACCCTGCGTGCTCCCGCCCTTACTCTACTGAACTCACTCAGCGTCAACCGGTTGGGGCGATTAGCTCAGTTGGCTAGAGCGTCTGCTCGACACGCAGAAGGTCAGAGGTTCAAGTCCTCTATCGCCCACCATTCCGTTTCAACGAACCGAGTTCATCCATGGTCAGAGTAACTCTACCTGACGGCTCTGTGCGTTCCTTTGAAGGCAGCGCCGTGCCCGTTCCCGAAGTGCTCAATTCCATCGGTCCACGCCTGGCCAAAGACACCGTTGCCGTGGTCTTTGGCGGCGAACTGCACGACGTGCACCAGTCGCTCACGGGCGAAGGCACGTTCCGCGCGTTGCGCGACGCCGACGAAGAAAGCCTGTGGGTTCTCCGTCATACCGCATCGCACGTGCTTGCACTCGCGGTGCAGGACCTGTTTCCCAACGTGAAGTTCGCCATCGGTCCGCCCATCGACAACGGCTTCTACTACGATTTCGAGGTCGAGAAGCCGTTCACGCCCGAGGATCTCGCACGCATCGAAAGCCGCATGAACGAGCTCCTGAAAGAGGAGATGCCGATCGCGCGTGAAGACTGGAGCAAGGCGAAAGCGCGCGAGCACTTCGCGAAGCTCGCGCAGCGTTACAAGCTCGAGCTGATCGACGACATTCCCGGCGACAGCGTTTCCATCTATACCGTGGGCCGTTTCGTCGATCTGTGCGCCGGTCCTCATCTGGACAACGCTAAACGTTTGAAGCACGTCAAGGTGCTCTCCACCGCGGGCGCGTACTGGCGTGGCGATTCCAGGCAGCCGATGCTGCAGCGCATCTACGCCACGGCCTTCTACAAGAAAGGCGATCTCGACGGTTACCTGCAGCAGCTGGCCGAGGCGGAAAAACGCGACCATCGCCGTCTGGGCAAGGCGCTCGACCTCTTCGAGGTAAAGGACGAGGCCGGCGGCGGACTTGTGTTCTGGCTGCCGAAGGGCGCAGTTGTGCGCGAGGTGATGGAGCAGTACCTGAAATCCGAGTACCGCAAGCGCGGTTACCAGCTCGTGTGCACGCCGCACATCGCGAAGGCGGAGTTGTGGAACACCTCGGGGCACCTCAGCTACTACCGCGAGAACATGTTCATGATGGATGTCGACGGCACCGAGTACGTGGTGAAGCCGATGAACTGCCCGGGCCACATTCTCGTGTACAAGCGGCGGCTCTACAGTTTTCGTGAGCTTCCCGTGCGTTTTGCCGAAATGGGCACGGTGTATCGCCACGAATTGTCGGGTGCGCTGCACGGCCTCCTGCGCGTGCGCGGCTTCACGCAGGACGACGGACATCTGTTCTGTACTCCGGAGCAGATGCCGGAAGAAATCGACGCCACGCTGGACTTCGCCATGACGGTGCTCAAACGTTTCGGCTTCGACCGTTTCAACGTGGAACTCAGTGTGCGCGACCCGGCCAATCCCTCAAAGTACGCGGGCTCGGATGAAGAGTGGCAGATGGCCGAAGCAGCGCTGGAAGCGTCCGTCAAGCGGCACCAGCTGGCGTACAAGCGGATGGAAGGGGAGGCCGTCTTTTACGGCCCCAAGATCGACGTCAAGGTGATCGACGCCATCGGCCGCATGTGGCAGCTCTCGACCATCCAGTTCGATTTCAACCTTCCGCGCCGGTTCGATGTCACCTATGTGGCAAGCGGGGGAGAGCGCCGGCAGGTGTTCATGATTCATCGCGCGCTCTTCGGTTCCATCGAACGCTTCATGGGAATTCTGACCGAGCACTATGCCGGCGCTTTCCCCGCCTGGTTGGCTCCGGTGCAGTGCGCGGTGCTGCCGGTGACCGCCGAAGCGCTGCCATTCGCGGAGCGCGTGGCAGCCGACCTGCGGGCGAAGGGAATCCGCGTCGAGATCGACGGCCGCGACGAAAAGATCGGGTATCGCATCCGCGAAGCCGAGATGCAGAAGGTGCCGTATATGGCGGTCGTCGGCGCTCGCGAAGCCGGCCAGAGCCTGGTGGCAGTGCGTGCCCACGGGCGCGGGGACCTGGGCCAGAAACCGCTGGATACCTTCGTTGCGGAACTGGTTGACGAGGTGGGCGCGGGAAGGTAATATCCGCTCCACATTATGGATGGCTCTGCATGACGGAGCCGGGAAGCAGGGACCGAGCGTCCCTCACCTGCCATCATTGGATCGGCCAGGTTCGTGACACCGCGGGACATTTCCCGTGGGGGAAGCGGATGCCTGGCGTCCGCTTTTTTTCGTTTTTGAGGAGGAATTATCAGCAGCTTCGACCGCAACAGACCAAAAGCGCCACGCATTCGCTCGAATGAACAGATCCGCGTGCCGGAAGTGCGCGTGATCGGTGCCGACGGCAACCAGCTTGGCGTCATGCAGACGCATGAAGCCGTGCGCATGGCCCGCGAACAGGGCCTGGATCTCGTGGAAGTTTCTCCGACGTCGCGTCCGCCGGTCTGCCGCGTGATGGACTTCGGCAAGTACAAATACGAGCTCTCCAAGAAGCAGAAGCAGTCGAAGAAGAAGCAGCACACGTTCCAGATCAAGGAAGTGAAGTTCCGTCCCAAGACGGAAGAGCACGACTACCAGTTCAAGAAGAAGCACGCGGAAGAGTTTCTCGCGAAGCACTACAAAGTGAAATTCACGCTGATGTTCCGCGGCCGTGAGCTGGATCACAAAGAGATGGGATACAAGATCCTCGATCGTTTGACGAAGGATCTCGCGCACGTGGGACAGGTAGACCGCAATCCGGAATTCGAGGGGCGGCTCATGATCATGTACATGTCGCCACTCCCGTCCAAGGTTCAACCGAAGGCGCAGGCCAGGCCCGTGGCAGCGGCGGCGTCGCCTTCAGAAGCGAAGGAAGTGAGTCATGCCGAAATTGAAGACAAGCCGATCGGCGATGAAACGGTTTCGTAAAACCGGAACCGGAAAAATCCGCCGTTATCAGGCTTTCACCAACCATATCCTGACCAAGAAGACGTCGAAGCGGAAACGCTCGCTGCGCAAGGGCGCACTCGTGCATCCCGCGGACGAGAAGCGCATCAAGCGTCTGTTGCTGATGTAGCACCCGTGTGCGCGCGTTGATGCGCGCAGCACTCTCGTCTTTTTTCAGCGTCGAGATTTCGAGTGACGCACCCCAGGAGGGATTTGTCATGCCACGCACAAAAAATACAGTCGCCGGCCGGGCCAAACGCAAAAAGGTACTCAAGCAGGCAAAGGGGAATTTCGGCGGGCGCCGCACCATGTATCGCAGCGCGCGCGAGACCGTCGAGCGCGCGGGCGTGTACGCCTATCGCGATCGTCGCGTCAAGAAGCGGACCTTCCGCCAGCTCTGGATCGCCCGCATCAATGCGGCCGCGCGCCTCAACGGCATGTCGTACAGCAAGTTCATCAGCGGCCTCAAGCGCGCCGCAGTGGACATCGATCGCAAGATGCTGGCCGAGATGGCCGTCAACGACGCCAGCGGATTCAGCAAGCTCGCCGACGTCGCACGCGCGGCGTGGGGCGCCGCGGGCTAGCGCAGCCTCGCCCCGATGGACCCACGCGCCATCGAGAGCTCGCTGCGCGCTGACGTCGAGAATGCCCGCAATGCCCAGGACCTCGAGGCGGTGCGGCTGCGCTACCTCGGACGCAAAGGGCTGATCACCGCATATCTCCACGGCATCAAGGACGCCGATCCGGCCGACCGGCCGCGTATCGGCGCCGAGGCCAATCGTCTGAAGCTCATGTGCGAGTCGATGCTCGCCTCCCGCGCGGAAGCGCTGGGCGGAGGCGAGGTCAACGAGCATTACCAGGCGCCGGTCGACGGCGCGTTGCCGGCTACCGCCGCTTCCACCGGCCGCCGCCACATCATCGCGCAGACCTTCCGGCGCATTCGCGACGTTCTCGAGGGTATGGGCTATTCGCTGGCGCGCGGCCCCGAGGTCGAGCTCGAGTACTACAACTTCCAGGCCCTCAATTTTCCCGACGAGCATCCGTCGCGCGATCTGCAGGACACCTTCTACGTCTCGCGCGAGATCCTCCTGCGCACGCACACCTCGCCGATCCAGGTGCGCTACATGGAATCGCACCAGCCTCCGCTGAAGATCTACGCGCCCGGGCGCGTCTATCGCAACGAAGCCATCGATGCTTCGCACCAGGCGGAGTTCCACCAGGTGGAAGGGCTGTATATCGACACCGAGGTCTCGATGGCGGATCTGCGCGGCGACCTGCTCATGTTCTCGCGCCAGCTCTTCGGCCCGGACACCAACGTCCGCTTCAAGCCGCACTACTTTCCGTTCACCGAGCCCAGCGTGGATGTGGATGTGACGTGCTTCTCGTGTAACGGAGCGGGTTGTGCGCTGTGTGGGCAGAGCGGCTGGATCGAAATCATGGGTGCGGGAATGGTGCATCCCAACGTGCTGCGCAACGTCGGTATCGATCCCGACAAACACTCGGGCTTCGCATTTGGCGTCGGCGTCGATCGTATTGCCATGGTGCGCCACGGCATTCCTGATATTCGCTACTTTCTCGAGAACGATTTGCGCTTCCTCGAGCAGTTCCAGGAGCCGGCATCGTGAACGTCTCCGTAGCCTGGCTGCGCAAGTACGTCGATATTCCCGTCGACATTCCCGCGCTCGCGCACGACCTCACCATGCACGGGCTCAAGGTGGAGCGCGTCACGACGCGCGGAGTCACCGAGCGCCTCGTGGTGGTGGGACACGTGCTCGATGTGCAGCCACATCCTGACGCGCAGAAACTGCGCGTGTGTCGTGTCGACCTCGGCGACGGGGAGCCGCTCGAGATCGTATGCGGAGCGCCGAACGTGGCGGCAGGGCAGAAGGTTCCCGTGGCGCGCGTGGGGGCAAAGCTCCCGGGCGACGTCAAGATTCGCAAGAGCAAGATCCGCGGCGTGACCTCGAACGGAATGATCTGTTCCGCGCGCGAGCTCGGCCTGGGCACCGAATCGGACGGCATCATGGTGCTGGCCACGGATGCCGCGCTGGGCACGCCCCTGGCCGATGTGCTGGGCTCGGCCGATGCCATGCTGGAACTCGAGATCACGCCCAATCGTCCCGATCAGCTCTCCCATGTTGGAGTCGCGCGCGAGATCGCCGCGATCTATCAGAAGCAGTACGTCGCCCCGACGGCGACTATAAAAGCCGGCGGCGACGACGACACGCCGCTGCGTGTGGCGATCGAGGACCCGGCGCAGTGTTTTCGTTTTTGCGGAAGGGTCATACGCGGGGTCAAGGTGGGGCCGTCGCCGGCGTGGCTCAAGGCCGCTCTGGAGTCGGTGGGGCTGCACAGCATCAATAACATCGTCGATGTGACGAATTATGTGATGCTCGAATGCGGTCAGCCCATGCATGCCTACGATCTAAGCCTGCTCCCGTCGGCCAGCATGGGAGTGCGTCGCGCGCGCGCGGGTGAGCGTCTGGAAACGCTCGATGCTGTCACGCGCGACCTGACGCCTGACCACCTTATTATCACCTCGGAAGATGAGCCCGTGGGTGTGGCCGGTGTGATCGGCGGCATGCCCACGCGCGTGACGGAATCCACCACGGACATTCTGCTCGAGTGTGCGGCCTTCGATCCGCGCGAGGTGCGGCGCACGCGTCGCGCGCTGAATGTGAGCACCGATGCGTCCTATCGCTTCGAACGGGGAAGCGACCGCCAGATGTGCCGCGCCGCGTCCGATCGCGCCACCGGACTCATGCTGGAGGTGGCCGGCGGCGTCGCGGGACGGGTGGTGGACGAGTTCGTTCTGCCCTGGCCGCCGCGCCAGGTGTCCATCCGCAGTTCGGCCGTGAAACGCCTGCTGGGCGAATCGATCCCCATCGAAAAGATCGCGGAACTCCTCGCGCGCCTCGAGTTCGCACGTGCGGGCGCCGAGCGCGACACTGTGACAGTTTCGATTCCGTCGTATCGCTGGGACATCAGCGAAGAAGCGGATCTGGTCGAGGAAGTGGCGCGACTCTACGGCTATGAGAACATCGGACGCGCGTGGAAGTACCGCACCACGGTTCCGTCGCAGCCCGATCCGTTCGATCGCTTCATTGATCGCGTTTCCGATCACCTGGTGGCGCGCGGTCATACGGAAGTGCTGGTGACGTCATTCAGCGACGGGCGCGAAGCGCAGTGGTTCGACTGGGCGGGCGATGATGTGCGCGCCATGCCGATTGCGCTGCGCAATCCGCTCACCTCCAATCAGACCTACATGCGGACGCAGCTCGTGCGCGGAGTGCTCGACGTCGCCGCGCACAATCTTGCGCACGGTCGCAAAGAACTTGACCTCTTCGCGGTGGGCGCCGTATTCCGGCGCGCCGGCGAAGAAAATGCGCTTCCGGAAGAACCGATGCATCTCGTGATCATGCGGACGCGTCCGCACGGCAATGCCTTCTGGCGCTCGTCGCCCGAGCCGGTGGATCTGTTCGAGATCAAGGCCGAGGTGGAGGCGCTCCTGCGCGCCTTTCGTCCCGGCCTCTATGCCGACCTGAACTTCGAGTTCGAGGCGACGCGCGGGAGCTTTCAGTATTCAGACCGCCGCCGCGCCGTGGTGGAGGGCGGGATTCTTCCGGCCGCAGCCGCGCGCGCTCTCGATGTGGACCAGCCGCTGTGGTACGCCGTGCTCGACCTGAACGCCATTTTCGACGCGCGCGGCGAAGCGGTCGCATTCCGTCCCTTTGGCGCGTATCCGCCCTCGCGGCGCGATCTCTCGCTGGTGGCGCCGCGCGGCATCACATGGGGACAAATCGAAAAACATGTGGCCAAGGTCGGAGGACGGTTGTTAGAATCCCAGCAGGTGTTTGACGTGTATCGGGGCGCTGCACTGGGCGCCGATCGTATCGCGTACGGTGTTCGCCTCACATTTCGCTCCGCTGACGCCACGCTCAAGGATGCCGAGGTTGACGCAATCGTCTCGCGCATGGTGAGCAAGCTCGAAGCCGAGCTCGGCGTCACGCTCAGGTCGTGAAGTTGGTACTTGCTGCGCCTCGGCTAGCCTCGGCGCAAAGGAGACGGGTCCATGGAAGGAACCGGAGCCATCGAAAAACTCTCGCTTCTCGAAGAGCGCATTGCACAGACTACCCAGCGCTTCACGCATCTGAAGGATCAGTACCAGGCGCTGCAGGATCAGAAGGAATCGCTGGAGCTCGAGATCGAGCGCCTGCGCTCGTCCAATCGCGAGCTCTCCGACAAGCTCGGCCGGCTCAAGACGAACCACGAAAAGCTTGTCGGATCCTTCCAGAAGGAAGAAATTCGCAAGCGCCTCGATCACGTGCTCGAGAAGTTGGGCGAGCTCCAACTGTAGTTCTTACAAGCAGTGGGGACGGTGCACAATGAGCGATAGCATGACGGCAACTGTCGAGATCCTGGGGCGCGAATACAAGATTCGCGGTGCCGCGGATGCGGCCTACATCTCCGAGGTGGCGCGCTATGTCGATGCCAAGCTGCGCGAGGTGTCGCAGGGCGGCGTCGCGCCGGCGCCCGACCGCGTTGCCATCATTGCCGCCATGAACATTGCCGACGAGCTGTTCCAGCTCAAGCGCTCGCACTCCGAGGAATTTTCGAGCATCGAGAAGCGCGCACAGTCGCTGATTCGCATGCTCGACGAGAGCCTCTCACCCGCCGGGAGAGAGGCGGTGGCGTCCAGCCCCAAGTAGTGTTCTTTGCGGGTGCACAATCGAATTACGAAAGTTCCCTACCATGCTCGTGATGAGAAGGTAATTTTTGAGCCAACACCTTTCTCTGGGACGCCCGAAGCCGGGCCGCGCTGTTTAACCACTTCGGTGGGGGACAAAACGGTTCGATAGGGTATCCACGTGAACCTCGAGGTTCATGAGTTCCCTTACACACGGCATAGCGTGGGGAATTTTCTTTTTTTTTCCTTTCTTCCGTTGGAATAGCCGCGCCTCGACAAGCTTCGGCGCGGCGTGCTGCGGGCAGAACACAGTTCCTTTATCCGGCGCACGCCGGTAGAGCGGATCCTCTTGATCATTGCCTTCATCGGAGACGTGGTGGGCCAGTCGGGCCGCCGCATGGTGGCGCATGTCCTGCCTCGTCTGCGCCACGACTACAAGGCCGACATCGTCATTGCCAACGCCGAGAATTCCGCGGGCGGCTTCGGCTTCAACCCTCCCGGCATCGCCGAGATGGAAGCCGCCGGTGTCGACTTTTTCACGAGCGGCAATCACGTGTGGGACAAGCGCGAGGGCATTCCGCTCCTCGAGAATCGTCCCAACATCATTCGCCCCGCCAACTATCCCGATGCGCCCGGCCGCGGCATGCAGCATGTACCCGGCACGGACGGCCGCGTCGCCGTGATCAATCTGCAGGGTCGCGTATTCCTCCCACCCCTCGACTGCCCGTTCCGCACCGTGGACCGGCTTCTCGCCGAGCTTCCGCAGGAGACGCGCGTGGTGGTCGTGGACATGCACGCCGAGGCCACCAGCGAGAAGATCGCAATGGGGTATTATCTCGACGGGCGCGTGTCGCTGGTCCTCGGCACCCACACCCACGTGCCCACCAAGGACGCGCGCATTTTTCCCGGCGGGACGGGCTACGTCACCGATGTGGGAATGACAGGATCCAACGATTCGATCCTCGGCGTGCGCAAGGATGACGTGATCGAGCGCTTTCTGAACATGCGGCCCACGCGTTTCGAAGTGGCGCGCAACGACCTGCGCTGCGACTTCGTGGTTGCCGACATCGACGAGACGACGGGCAAGGTGCGCCGCCTGGAACATTTGCAGTGTGCGATGGAGGACGAACAGTGAAGCTTCTGGACGGTAAGCAGGCCGCGGCCGAGATCAAGAAGGAAGTGGCGCGCGACGTCGCCGCCATTGCGGGCCGTAAGCCCGCGTTGGCACTCGTCCGCGTCGGGGAAGATCCGGCGTCGAAGGTTTACGTCGGCACCAAGGCCAAGGCCAGCGAGGAGGTCGGCATCGTCTCGCGCGGAGCCCATCTCGACGCCGACGTTTCCGAGCAGACGGTGTTGCGTGTGCTGGGCGAATTCAACGACGATGACGAAGTCGACGGTATCCTGCTCCAGCTTCCGCTTCCCAAACACATCGATTCCGACCGTTGCATCGCCGCCATCAGTCCGGAAAAGGATGTCGATGGATTTCATCCCGAGAGTTTGGGTCGTCTGGCCGCGGGCAACCCGCGCTTTGTACCCTGCACTCCGCTCGGAATCCGCGAGCTCCTGATCCGCAACGGTGTCAAGACTGCCGGCGCCAACGTGGTGGTGTTGGGACGCAGCGTCATCGTCGGTAAACCCATGGCGTTGCTATTCTCGCTCAAGGGTGAAGGCGGCGACGCCACCGTGACCATTTGCCACAGCCGCAGCCGCGACCTCGCCGACCACACGCGTCGCGCCGACATCATCGTCGCCGCGATGGGAGTGCCACGTTTCTTGAAGGCGGACATGGTTCGCGACGGCGTGGTGGTGGTGGATGTGGGCATCAATCGTGTGGACGATCCCTCGTCACCGAAGGGCTATCGTATCGTCGGCGACGTGGACTTTGACGCGGTGTCGCCGCGCTGTTCGCTCATCACGCCGGTGCCGGGCGGTGTCGGTCCGATGACTGTCGCCATGCTCATGCAGAACACGCTCACCGCGTTCCGTCACCGGCAGGCGGGGCATGTCGTTCGGTGAAGAGCGCATCTTCGCCGTCGGTGAAATCAACGCACTCGTGCGCGAGCTGCTCGAGGGCGAGTTCGGGTTTGTCGCTATTGCCGGCGAAGTATCCAACCTGCGTATCCCTGCTTCCGGTCATATCTATTTCAAACTGAAGGACACCACGGCGCAGATTGCCGCCGTGTGCTTTCGCGCCGACGCGCGCCGCCTCGACTTCGATCTCGCAGACGGCGCGCAGGTCATCGCGCGCGGAAACCTCACCCTCTACGACGCGCAGGGGAGTTATCAACTCGTGGCGCGGTCGCTCGAGCCCGCGGGGCGCGGAGACCTGCAACGCGCTCTGCGCCTCCTGATCGCGCGCCTGCGCGAGGAGGGGCTGTTTGACCCCGCGCGCAAGCGACCGCTTCCGCGTTATCCGCGCCGCCTCGCGGTGGTCACCTCGCCAACGGGAGCCGCGGTGCGCGATATCCTCTCCACCGTGAGGCGCCGCTTTCCATGCGTCGAAGTCATCATGGTGCCCGTGCAGGTGCAGGGTGAGGCCGCGCCGGCGCAGATCGTAGCAGCCCTCGACGCTGTAACAGAGCTCGGCGACGTCGATGTCGTCATCCTCGGGCGTGGCGGCGGCAGCATCGAAGACCTCGCTGCTTTCAACGACGAAACAGTGGCGCGCGCCATTCATCGCTGCGGCGCGCCCGTGATCAGCGCGGTGGGACACGAGACCGATGTGACCGTGGCCGACTTTGTGGCCGATGCCCGCGCGGCCACACCGACCATGGCCGCGGAGATCGCGGTTCCAGCCCGCGACGAAGTGCGCGCGCGCGTCGCCGGCCTCGAGCGCGCCGCCGCGGTGACGCTGGCCATGCGCGTGGAGAGTGCGCGGCGCCGCACGGACGCGCTGACGCGTAGCTACGCGCTCGGGCAGGTCCGTGGCCGCATCGAGCACGCCATGCAGCGTCTCGACCACGCGACGCACCGGTGTGCGGGCGCCGCGGCCAATTCGCTGGCGCGGAGCAGGGCGGAGGTCGTCGCCCTTTCCGGCCGGCTCGCGGGCCTCAACCCGCATGACGTGCTGCGTCGCGGATATGCGGTGGTCGTCGCTTCGGCGAGCGGCACACCGGTTGTCTCGGCGAGGGACGCAATTGGTGCGGCGGACGTCGAACTGGTCTTCGAAGACGGCACTGTGCATGCCAACGTGGTTGGTGAAGCGCGCTATCGCGCGCCGGTCCAGGAGGCTTCCTCATGAGCAAGACGGCTCTCACTTTTGAAGCGGCCATGACACGTCTGGAGAAAATCGTGGGCGAACTCGAGAGCGGCAAGCTTTCTCTGGAGGATTCGCTCAAGAAATTCGAAGAAGGCATTACGCTGGGGAAGACGTGCCGCGAATTCCTCGACCGGGCGGACGTGCGCATACGAACCCTCACGGCGGCCGGCCTGAGCGCGGAGACAGACGGTGCTGCCGGCGCGTCGGGCGGCACCGACGAGTTTGCCGGCGGCGCTGAAATGGAAGACGCCGATGACGAGTGAGTTCGACCGTATCGCGCAGACCGATCGCGACGCCGTCGAAAGCAGACTCGCGGAACTCGTGGAAGCGCTCGCGTCCCACCACGACGGCATGCGCACCGCGATCAGCTACTCGCTTCTCGGCGGAGGCAAGCGGGTGCGACCGCTCCTGTGTCTGTGGACCCATGACGCGCTCGGTGGCAATGCGCGCGAGGTCGCGCTCGACGCCGCCTGCGCGCTCGAATGTGTCCACACTTACTCGCTGGTTCACGACGACCTGCCGTGCATGGACGATGACGACCTGCGCCGCGGCCGTCCCAGCTCGCACAAGCAGTTCGGAGAGGCGGTCGCCGTCCTTACCGGCGACGCGCTGCTCACCCTCGGGCTCGAAATTCTGGCTACGCTTCCGTCGCGCCACCGCGCCAGCGAGGTACCGGCACTGGCCGCCACCGCCACGCTTGCGCGCGCGGCGGGCACGGAGGGTCTGATCTCGGGCCAGGCGCTCGACCTCGCGCCGCCGCCGCCGCGCGATGCCGGCGTGGTGGACGCAATTCACCTGCGCAAGACCGCCATGCTCATAGCGGCGTCCATGGAGCTCGGGGCCATCGCGGCCGGGCGCGCCGATGCCGACCGGGCGCGTGTGCGTCGCGCCGGCCTCGCGGCCGGCCTCGCTTTCCAGATTGTCGACGACATCCTTGACGTCGAAGGCGCGCAGGAAACGCTTGGCAAGACGCCGGGCAAGGATGTAGACCGGGGGAAGCTGACGTTGCCGTCGGTGCTCGGCGTCGAGGCGGCGCGGGAGCGCGCGCGAGACCATGTTAGCGCCGCGCTGGCCGAGTTTCCCGAGGCGGCGCGGACGCCGCTGCAAACCCTTATCCGGCACATCGTCGAGCGCAGCAATTGAAGGCCATGCACCCGGCAACCCGCTAGGACACACAGTGCCCGAATTCTTCGTTTCGCGCCCGGTTCTGCTCGGCTTCACAGCCGGATTGTCGGCCCAGGCCATCAAAGTCCTGTCTTTTCTGCTACTGGAAAAGCGTATAAACTTCCGTCGGTTCGTGGCGACCGACGGCGCTCCCAACATGCACAGCGCCGCCTTCGCCGCGCTGACGGTGGGGGTGGCGCAGATGACGGGCGTACGATCGCTGGAGTTCGCCGTGTGCGCGTCCTTTACGGCCCTCGTCACCGTCGACATGTGGAACGTCAAGCGTGCGGCGTCGCGACAGGCTGAAGTGGTGGATTTGCTGCTGTCGCGGTTGCGGCCGCAGGGGCCGGTTCCGGCGCGACGGCCGCTGTCCTATTCGGTTATCGACGTATTGACGGGCACGGTGCTGGGAGTCGTGCTCGGACTGATGGTGTGACATTGACTGCATGAGCAAACTCGATCGCATCCAATATCCGTCCGACCTCAAGGCTTTTCCTGTCCATGAGCTTCCCGCTATTGCGCGCGAGCTGCGCGACGAGATTCTGGCCAGGGTTGGAAAGACCGGGGGCCATCTCGGCGCGAGTCTCGGCGCCGTCGAGCTGACGCTCGCGTTGCACTACGTGTTCGACGCGCCGCGCGACCAGATCGTGTGGGACGTGGGACATCAGGCGTACGGCCACAAGATCATCACCGGTCGGCGCGACCGATTCGACACTCTGCGCCAGCGTCACGGCCTTTCCGGATTTCCCAAACGCGACGAGAGCGAGTACGACACCTTCGGTGTCGCGCACGCGTCCACCGCCATCAGCGCGGCGCTCGGCATGGCCGTCGCCCGCGATCTGGCCGGCGACAATTTCAAGGTCGTGGCCGTGGTGGGCGATGGCGCTCTGACCGGCGGGATGGCCTTCGAGGCCATGAACAACGCCGGCATGCTCAAGAAGGACATGATTGTCGTCCTGAACGACAACAAGATGTCGATTTCGAAAAACGTCGGCGCGCTCGGTCATTATTTGACGCGCATCACCTCGGGCAAGGTGTACAACCACTTTCAGGCCGACGTTTGGGAGTTGCTCGGGCATCTGCCGCGCGGCGGTGGAAAGGCTCGGCGCGTGGCGCGCAAGATCAAGGAAAGCGTCAAGACGCTCGTGGTGCCGGGTGTCATCTTCGAGGAGCTCGGTTTCCGCTATTTCGGTCCCATCGACGGACACGACGTCCAGTTCCTGGTGGAAACGCTCCGGCAGGTGAAGGACATGAACGGTCCCATCCTCATTCACG
Source organism: uncultured bacterium (assembly GCA_964621155.1). GTDB lineage: Bacteria > Krumholzibacteriota > Krumholzibacteriia > WVZY01 > JAKEHA01 > JAKEHA01. The sequence continues at coordinate 13,881 of CAZULB010000056.1, forward strand.
CCATCACGCAGAAGGGGAAGGGTTACGAGTTCACCGAGAACGACCCGTTCTGCGCGCACGGTGTGACACGCTACGACAAGGTGCCCGGTGATACGCCCGCCAAGAAGGGGCATCCGTCCTACACCAGCGTGTACGGGAAGACGGTGGTCGAACTGGCCAAAGCGGACGAACGCATCGTCGCCATCACCGCGGCCATGCCCGACAACACGGGCCTGACCGAGTTTGCGCGTGTGCTCCCCGAGCGCATGTTCGACGTGGGGATCGCCGAGCAACACGCGGTCACGTTTGCGGCGGGACTCGCCACGCGCGGGGTAATCCCCATGGTTACCATCTACTCAACGTTCCTGCAGCGCGCGTACGACCAGGTGATCCATGATGTCGCCATTCAGAATTTGCCGGTGCGCTTCGTGCTGGACCGTGGCGGCATCGCGGGCGAGGACGGGCCCACGCACCACGGCACGTTCGACCTGAGCTATCTGCGCACGGTTCCAAACTTCGTCATCATGTCCCCCAAGGACGAGAACGAACTGCGTCACATGACGAAGACGATGGTTGACTACAACCACGGCCCCATCGCCATGCGTTTTCCGCGCGGCGAAGGGCTGGGCGTCGCCGTCGACGCCGAGCTGAGGGCGCTTCCCATCGGCAAGGCAGAGGTGCTCCGCGAAGGCCGTGACGTTGTCTTGTTTGCCCTCGGTGCCATGGTGCAGCCCTGCGTACAGGCGGCGGAGCTTCTCTCCGCACGCGGCATCGAGGCCGCCGTCGTGAATGCGCGTTTCGTCAAACCGCTCGACACCGCGGTGCTCGAGGGTTTTGCCGCGCAGGATTCGGTCATCGTGACGGTGGAGGACAACGCCGTTGCGGGCGGATTCGGCTCGGGTGTTAACGAGTACCTGATCGAGCACGGCTTCGACGCAAGTTCGCTCAAGAACCTGGGCCTCCCGGATCGCTTCATCGAACACGGCGAGCGCGGAGACCTCCTGGCCGACCTCGGCCTCGGCCCCGAAGCCATCGCCGACACTGCCGCCGAACTTCTCGCCGAGCGCCGCCGCACCATTCGTTCCGCCGCGCGCTGAGCATTGCACATGGGCGCCATCCGGAGCATATCGGCGCGCCGTGTGAAGCACGTCGGCCTCGCTGCCAACCTCGAAAACGACGTCACCCGCCCGCTGCTGGGGCGGCTGGTGCCGCTGCTCGCTGCCAACGGCGTCAAGATTTCACTCGACGAAGACCTCGTGGAGGCCGCATCGACGCTGCCCGGGTGCACACCCGGCATCGACGACGCCTGCGAAGTCCTGATCGCCGTAGGTGGCGACGGCACTATCCTCAAGCTGGCGCGACGTTATGCGGACCGGGAACTGCCCATTGTCGGCGTGAAGGGGGGGCGCCTGGGCTTTCTCACCGAAAGCACTCCCGAGGCCGTGGTGGAGATGCTGCTCGCGGGCAGTTATGAAGTGCAGGACCGCATGCGCATCAGCGGGCGCGTGCACGGCGGTCGCCCTGAGCAGGCGACTACGGCGGGAACCCACGCGAAATCTTTCTCGGCATTGAATGATGTGGTCATTCACAGCACGGGCTATTCGCGCATGCTTTCGTTGCGCGTCGAAGTGGGCGGAAAGCTCTTCCGCGAGCTCTCCGCCGACGGCATCATCGTGGCCACACCGACCGGCTCCACCGCGTACTCGCTCTCGGCCGGCGGCCCGGTGCTGGAGCCCACGCTCGACGCCATCATGCTCACCCCGCTCAACCCCCACACCATGAGCATCCGGCCCATGGTGCTCGACGCCACCGAAGTCGTCCAGATCCAGGTCACCGCGGCGCCGTCGGGGCTCATGATCACCGTGGACGGCCAGCAGGGCATCGACATGAGTCTCTCCGACCACGTCGAGATCCGCCGCGACACGCGCGTCACCCGCCTCGTCATTCCCGAGAGCTACGACTTCTTCGCGCGCCTGCGCGAGAAGCTCTAGAACGGCATGCTGCGACGGCTCCACATCGAGAACCTTGCCGTCGTCGAGAGTGCCACGCTCGATTTCAGAAACGGCCTCAATGTAATCACCGGCTCCACCGGCGCCGGGAAGTCGCTCATCGTGGGTGCCGTCAACCTGCTGCTGGGAGAAAAGGGAGGCGCGGACCTCATTCGCTCCGGCGCCGATGAAGCGTTGGTCACCGCCACATTTTCGACTCCCTCCTCCCGTGACATCGAAATCACGCGGCGCATCTCCCGTTCCGGACGCTCGAGTGTGACGATCAACAATCACACGACTACCTTGCGCGAGCTGCGCACGCAAGCCTCGGCTCTAATCGAGCCCCACGGCCAGAATGAGCAATACCGCCTGCGCGATCCCGAGTCGCACGTGGACTATATCGACGCTCACGCGCGCGCCGGAGAGGAAAAGAAGGCCTATGCGCTGGCGCTGGCGGAGTGGCGCCGCGCCATTGCCGATCTCGAGCGCTTCGACGCCGAGACGGCGCGCATTCGGGAGAAGAGTGAATTGTTCATGCACCGCCTGCAGGAGATCGATCGCGTCGCTCCGCGTCCCGGCGAAAAGGCCGAGCTCGAGAATGCAGCGCGCATCATGGCCAACGCGGAGAAAATGTTCGCGGCGCTGGACGAGGCCGCGTCGGTTCTCTATGACGGCGATACCGCCGTCGCCCCGCAGGTGGGGCACGTGCGCAAACGCCTGGCGCAGCTCGCGGGCGTCGACACGCGGCTCGCGGCCGTGGAGGCGAGACTGGCCGAAGCCGAGCAGCTGGTGCGCGACGCCGCCGCCGAGGCGGCGACAATGCGTGACGGTCTCGACTTCGAACCTGCGGATGTGGAGCGTGTGCAGGAGCGCCTCGAAGTGTTGACCGGTCTCGAGCGCAGGTATCGCTCGACGATCGAACAGATCATCGAGGACCGCGAAAAGTGGGCACTGGAGCTGGGTGCGCTTGCGGACGCGGAGGGAAATCGCGGCGCGCTCGAGAAAAGTGCCGAGGCGAGCGCGGCGGCCCTGTCCCGGGCCGGCGAGGCGCTCAGCACCCGGCGCCGCAAAGCGGCGCTTGCCTTCGATGCAGCGGTGAATGCGGGCCTGGCGCGGCTGATGATGCGTGGTGCCCGCTTCCGCACCGATATCGCGCACGCCCGCGATCCGAAGAGCGGTGTTCACGTCGGCGGCGAACCCGTGAGCGTGTTCGAGAACGGACTCGACGTGGTGCGAATGCGGGTTCAGACCAATCCGGGCGAAGCAGAAGGCGCGCTCGAAGCGATCGCGTCAACGGGAGAGCTTTCGCGCATCGCGCTGGTTTTGAAGCCGCTCGCTGGTGGGAGCGGGACCACGCTCATCTTCGACGAGATCGATGCCGGCGTGGGCGCGGACATGGGCGATGCGCTCGCCGAGAAACTGCTTGCCCTGGCCGAGTCGCATCAAATAGTCTGCATCACGCATCTGCCGCAGATCGCCGCGCGCGGACACCACCACCTTGTCGTTCTCAAAGAAAATGCGAAGGACCGCACGCGGGTGCGTGTAAGCGCTGCCGAAGGCGATACGCGCATGCGCGAGATTGCGCGCATGCTGGGTGGAAGCGAGGGAAGCGAGCAGCGCACGGCGCTTGCGCGTGAATTGCTCACCCGTCCGCTGGCGCCTGCCGATGAGGCGGCCGATGCGAAGTCTCGCCCACGATCAACCCGTGTGCGCCCGTAGCTCAGCTGGATAGAGCACTAGCCTCCGGAGCTAGGGGTCGCAGGTTCGAATCCTGCCGGGCGCACCATTCAAGCTGATCATTCGTATGCTGCGTTCGCTGTTGTTCCTGATCCTGGGTATCTGGGTGCTGCGCACGATCCAGAGCGGTCTTGGGCGTCCAAAACGGCGCCATGCGTCGGACTTTCACCCGCAGGGTGGTGCCGCCGACCCAGCCGCGGCCCCGGTCGCGGACGACGCGCCGGCATTTTCTTCCGGGGACATCGTCGATGGCGACTTCGAGGAGATCCCGGGCCCGCCCCGATCATGACGAAACGACGTACTTTCCGGCGCGGCCAGCGCCTTCCCACGGTCCTGCGCACCGACGGCCAGCGGCGGGAGCTCGTTGTTTCCCTCGCGGTCGTGGCCGTGCTACAGGTGGCCATCGCGGCCGCCCTGGTCGTTGCCTCTCTCCAGACCTACCGCATGTGGCGACAAGGCGTTCCGTACATTCCCGCCGAAATTGCCCGGGTGGTGCCGGCCTTTGCGCTCCTGGGCGCGGTCACCGCCGTATTTGCTTCAGTGCGGACGGTGCGACGCATTCACGCCCTGCGCCGTATGGAGATCACCCCCGACGCCGCCGACTAGCCCTGGCGGCCGATGGCCGTCATCCGCGTTAACGAAAAGTACTTCTTACAGTTAAGCCGGTCGATGGCATGCGACTTGCACTTTCACCCGGGCCTGTTGTCGGCTCCCGGCCTGACTTCAGGTAATCACTCATACGTTCTGTTCAGGCCATTGCAATGAAAAAGATTATCCGCTACGGTGACGTGCTCTTCTCGACCCTGTCCGAGATTACGAGCCTCATTGTGGCCGGGCACGACAAGCGGATGATCTTCCGCAAGGTGCTGGACTGCGCGCTCCAGGTGATCGAGGCCGACACCATTCACCTGCTGGAGGTCGACGGCGAGACGGTTTCCAAGTACACCGTCGAGCGCGGCAGGGAAATGAAGTTCGAGGTTGTCGACGACGCCTCGGCGCTCGTCGGTTGGATGGTGCGCGAGGCTGACGCGAGCCCGTTCCAGCCCGGCCGGGAACTCGGCTTCGATGTGCCGCTGCTGGCCGAACGACTGGGCGGAGGGGCCGGCGTCATCATCTCGGCACCCCTGGTCGCCAAGCGCTCGATGTTCGGCCTGCTGGTCGCCATCCGCAGCGAGGGTGGCATCAGCGCGCCGCAGGACGTGCGCCTGCTTACGCTCCTCGCCAACCAGACCGCCATTGCGCTCGAGAATGCGCTGCTCTACCAGCAGCTGGAGAAGGAAGCGGTTACCGACGGTTTGACCGGCGTCTACAACTATCGTTACTTGATCTCTTCGCTCGAGAACGAGATCAAGCGCGCGCGACGCTTCAAGCAGACCTTTTCCTTCGTCA
>CAZULB010000057.1:0-8331 GCA_964621155.1 uncultured bacterium
ACGGTGGCCGGCATCCCGATCACCAAGTTGCTGTCCCAGGAAGCCATCGACCGCATCGTCAAGCGCACGCGCTTCGCGGGTGGCGAGATCGTCGAGCTTCTCAAGACCGGAAGTGCGTTCTATTCTCCGGCCGCCGCGGCGATCGCCATGGCGGAGTCGTATCTCAAGGACAAGAAGCGTGTGCTTCCGTGCGCGGCGCTGCTCCAGGGTGAGTACGGGGTGGATGGTCTCTACGTGGGCGTGCCGGTCGTGATCGGTGCCGGCGGCGTGGAGCGCGTGATGGAGATCGAACTTGCGCCCGATGAGCGCAAGCTGTTCGAAGAATCCGTCTCCCATGTGCGCGACCTGGTGAAAGGGATTTCGTTGTAAGTACGGTCCGCGACCCCTGCGTTTGTAGTCGTATTTTCTCGCGCGGCCTGGCCGCGCGATCGCAGCCGGAGGAGCCCGACATGAATCGATGCCTGTTGCTGGTGGCCTTGCTGGGGTCGTGTCTCGCCTGCGCCTCGGTGCATGCGGCCGGACGCGACGAGCCGATCAATCCGAACGACATTGCGCGCGTGTCCGGACACCTGTATCTGATGAAACAGGTGGGCACGTGGGGAACGCCATCATACCGTTTGCTGTACTGTGACCAGCAGGGTCACCTGCACGTGGAAAAGATCGATAACGGCACGCTGGTATCCGACTGGGAGTCAACGACGCTGGGCTCGCGCGCCACGTCGATGTTTGTCACCGATCTCTATGGCGACGGCAAGCAGAAGATCGTCCTCAGTACCATCGGCGGTCGCGTTCTGATCTACGATCTCGCCACCTACCAACTCGAGTGGGAAAACCTGCAGCTGCGCTACAACCGCATCGAATTCATGCTGCCCGCCCAACTCGACAGCGATCAGCAGCAGGAAGTGGTGATCCTCGCCGACGAGAGGCTCTTCATTTTCGACGGCTATAACCGCGCTGTACAATGGAGCAGCACGGTCACGATGCCCGCCACCTTCATGGCCATCGGCAACGTGGACGATGATCCGCAGCCCGAGATTGTCCTCAACACCGGCAAGATCGTCGACGGGCGTTTCTACAACATCCAGTTCCAGACCGACAAGGCCTTCGGCGACCGCATCGATCTGCTCGATGTGACCGGCGACGGCTACAACGACGTGGTGGGCGAGTTTCCCGATCGGTCGATTCGCGTATTCGACGTGGCTCGGACGCGCGAGATCTGGTGAGCGCAGGTCGGCGCTAGCCGCATCGCGTTAATCGCGACGCTGAAAGTCGATCCGGACTTCGGTCCACATTTCGGCGGCAACCCCGCCCGTGCGGCCGGGCTCGAAGCGAATGTGCCGGGCCGCCGCCAGCGCGGCATCGGCGCATGCCGGCAGGATTTCCCGAGGCACGATCTTCACGTCTTTCACGCGCCCTGCTTCCGAAACCAGAATTCTGACGCTCACGCTCTGTCCGATGCACTGCTTGAGCTGCCGTGTTTCGGGCCATGTGATCTCGACGGGTCGTGGCGGAATTGACGCCACCTCGCTCGAGGATGCGCCGGCGCGCGCGCCAGCGTCCTTTTCGAGCAGGTCACCTACGTCGAGGTCAGGCAAGCGGTCGGGCTCGTTCCGTTCCGGGCGAACGCGGGTGGTGTCGACCGGCGCCGGCTTCGGAGGTGGTGGTGTTGGGGGTGGCGTCACGTCGATGACACGCGTAACGTTGGTTTCGGGGTCGATGTTGACCGCAAACTGTGCCTGCGGCACCCCCTGCGGAGTGGTGAGCACCGTGTCGGGCGCCAGTTCGACGCGCTCGAAGAGATTGTCCACCGCGGTCTCGCGCGCGAGCGTGAGGAGGGCGAGGATGCCGAGCACGATGCCCACGACGAGCATGCGTGTGCGATGAGACCTCGCGCCGCTTGCACCGGCCATTTTCAGCACACGGATTCCTGTGTTAGCGTGTAATCAGTGAACGCGACGCACTTCACCGTTCCCAATCTGCTCACCGCTTTGCGCATCGCTCTCGCCGCCGTGGCGGCGGGTCTTGCTGTGGCGGCCCGGCAGGAAGCGCTGGCGGTCTCACTCCTGATCGCGGCCTCCGTTCTCGATGTCTTCGACGGCTGGTACGCGCGTACCTTTTCCACCTCGACCGCGCTGGGTAAACACCTCGATCCGGTTGCCGACAAGATACTTGTCGGAGTCATCCTGCTGTGGCTGGGTGCCGACGCACAATCAATTGCAGTCTGGTGCCTGGTGGTCCTGGCATTGGCGCGGGAGGTCGCCGTGACGGTGTTGCGGACGTACAACACACGCCGCCACGGCCGGATGATCCCCTCCAGCGGCCTGGGCAAGCTCAAGATGTTCCTGCAGTGCGCAGGTGGGTGCACGATGCTGGGGATTACCCATTTCCTGGGGAAGAGCACGCCCGCCCCGGTGCAGATCGGGCTCCTGGCTGGGATGCTAATGGTTTCGCTCTGGGCCATGGCGGGTTACATCAAAGCAAAGGGGCCTGCCGCCGACCACGAGCAGACCCACTTTGCGCTACGCTCACCTGGTTAGGCTGGTAGCAAGTCCAAAAGTAGCGGGGCAGTTGAAGATTGTCAAGGTGTGCGCCTGCCGCTATCTTCAATACAGTGACCACACACGCATCGATCCGAGGTGCCTTCCGGCGCACAGTAGCCGGTTTGGTCGTGTTCTGTCTGGTATGCACCGGCTTTCCCTCCCACGGGCCCCGACCGGTTCGAGCCGGGACAAACATGCGTGTGCAAACGAGCGCGCAACCTGAACTGGCGACCTCGCACGACCACTTCCTCCGCGATTCCATTCCTGCGACGCTGGCCGCGACCGAGCCGCCCGACTCGACCGACGATGGTTTTGTGCTCCCGGAAGAGAAGAGCAAGAAGCAGATCACCAAGGAAATCGTCATGTGGACCGTGATCGCAGCTTTTGTCGCTTTCTTCATCGTGAAGGTATTCATCGAGAAAGATGACGACACCGCCGATACCGGTTCCAACGGCAAGCCGATCACCCCGCCGCAATAATCGTCAGCGCCGCCCCATCGCCCCCGGCTCCACGCTCAGTGGGGTGTGGCTCGAGGCGTGCTGGCCCGAATTCAGGTCCATCACTTCCACCAGCAATTCGTAGTAGCCCGGATCGAGGGCTCCGATGTCGATGGCGATGCGCTCGTTGGCGCTGTGCGTGGTGGCGTTGCGCGTGAATGACTGCGAAATGATGGGATCATCGTTCTCGAAGCCGAGCGCGTCGGTGGCGACGTGCAGGAGTTCGCGCCATGCAGCGGTCTCGGCATACGTCGACGGGTAGATACTGTAGCGCACCTGGTATTCCGTGGCGCCGTCGAGCAGGTGCAGTCCGTATACCTCGACGTACGAGCGCACCGCGTCCGACGGCGTGTACACATGCCCGATGCGCGGCCGCATGCGCTGGCCCCCGCGCTCGATAAATCCGGCGGCGCGTGGATCCTCCGGGGAAGCCTCGTCATACAGAAGCACGTCACTGAGTGCCAGTTGATCGCTCGCAAACCGGCTGGCATCGGTGTCACCGCGGGCCAGGGCGCGCATGCGCACGTGTTCGTCCTGCATGCTCCACGCCACGCGGTAGGCGCCGAACTCCACCGGAAAATGGCGGACGAACTCGAGCACACGATTGCCCGCAACCACGCGCGGCGGCAGCTGCGAGATCCACAGCGTGTCGGCGTCGCTGGCGTCGCGCTTCCACACCGAGTCGAAGAGCGCGCCGCGAATCAAGTACATGTTGGTTGATCCCGGGAGTGCATGCGCCTCCACCGAATCGGCGTCGACGCGCATGCCGCAATAGAGCGATGCGTGCAGATCGTCGTCGCGGAACACGGTTACATCCAGAAGGCCGGAGATGCGCGCCGTGGACGAGAGCAACTGCGACACTTCGCCTTCGTGGCGCATGTTGTGGAGCACGTAGTCGTCGTCGTAGGGGATGCGCGGGTCGCCGTTCAAGAATTCGTCCACGAACAGGAACTGGCGGAACTCGCCGCCGCGGTTGTACGACCAGGTCTCGGCATGGCCGTCCAGAAAGGCGCCCATCGAGTGCTCGACCTTGAGCGGCGCGCCGTACTTGATGAAGGTCTCACCGCGGTCGCTGCGCCAGCCGCGGCGGCCCGTCCAGTCGTTGGAAAACATCATGTCGGAGAGGAACACGCGATAGATATGCTCGAGCTGGCGCTCGTTGACGGCGGTGGTCGGGTCGGGATCCGACGCCACCCAGTATCCGCGGCGCAAGACGTCGCGCTCGCTGCGCGTGGCGTCATGGAAGGTGGCGGCCGATTTCACCGGCAGCACCGATGCCAGATCCTCGTATACCTCCCGGTCTTCTTTGGGGAGCAGGGCCAGGCCACGCTCGAAGTAGCGGCCGCTCAGGTCGTACTGCTTCGCGTCGTAGGCCAACGCGCCGCGGTAGAGGTTGAAGCATGCTTCGCGCGGAAAGTGGGCGAGGATCTGATCGGCTTCACGCGCCGAGGTGTCAGCGAGCACATAGCGCGCGTAGAGGTAGAGTTTCGCCGCCGTCATGTTGGACGGGTCGCACGTCCAGGCCGTGCGCAACTGCCGGCGCGCAATGTCGAGGTCGTCGCTGTAGCTGTTCAGGCGCTGCCAGTTGCGATAGTGGTACAGGCCGATGAGGTAGCGCGCGTCGCAACGCCCGGGGTCGATGTCGAGCGCCCGCTGCAGGGTGCCCACCGCGTCGGGAAAAAATCGCTGCGCAAAGTAGGTGCGGCCGAGCTCGAGCAGGAGGTCGACATCGCGCGGAAAATGCGTTCGCGCTTCCTCGAGCACGCGCTGCGAGCGCAGCCTTCCGTCGATGGTCCCACGTTCGCGCCAGGTCTTTCCGAGCAGGATGTAGGCACGCGCATCGGTATGCTGATCGAGGTTGGAGTGCTCGAGCAGATCGATGGCGCCCGTGGTATCGCCATGCGCGAGCATGTCGGAGGCGCGGGCCACGACCACACCCGGATCGCGCGGCTCCGCCGCCGCCGTGGTGGCGCCGAGAGGACTCGCAGCCAGAATCAGGACAAGCAGGGAGACGCGCGCCACGGCAGATAATATAGGCTGCCGGCGCGCCGGTTTGAAGCTCACAGTTTTGTGGGGGGGAAAGAAAAACGGCGCGAAGACTCCCCATCTTCGCGCCGTCATTTTCCCGATAATCTGGAAAAGCCGCGGCTCGGCAAGCCTGGCGCGGCAAATAACGAATTATCGCGTCTAGATGTCGACCGGCATTCCGATCGGGTCATCCTTGCCACGGAACGAGACCTTGAGCGCGGCCGACGGCTCCGTCGTCATGATCTTGAACGCGAGCGAACTCCCGGCTTTCACCGGATTTGCATCGGTCATGAACATGACGTGGTTGCCGGATGCGACGCCAACCCATCCCTTGGGCGCGCGCACATCGTCGATGGCGGCGCCGGTGATGGTGACTGCGTACACTTCCTCCGAGGAAGTAACGTTGACGGCGAGCGTGGTGATGCCGTCGCTCTCCGCTTTGACGGCCTTGCTCGCCGTGGGACCGGCTGCCCATGCAGGAGCGGCGGCGACGAACAATGCGAGAAGAATGAGAATGGACCGTTTCATAGAGGATCGACTCCCTTGATGCAAATGCAAAAGCTGTCTGGACGGTCGCTGTGAGAAGTGTCCGCACGCTCCTTTTCACCCGGGCGGTGCACCGTTGCCCCGGGAGTCCAGTCGCGGACGAACGTCTGCTTTAGTGCATCAAGTCTACCACAGAACTTCGCGAGGTGTCGAGATACGGGGCGTTCTTACGCCACGTTCTCGATGCGGGCTTTTGCTTGTCGCATGGCGGAACGGCGCGTATGATCCCGCCACTCGAGTCCCATGGAGGGTCCATCATGCCGGTGCGCTGGTTGCGTCTTGCTTCCTTGTTGTTTCTCATCGTTCCCGCGGCTTCCTCGGGGGAAGTCGTGAAACTGCGCGATCAGTCGGTCGTGCGCGGGCGCCTGGTGCAGGTCGAAGGCGACACGCTGGTGTTCAAAAGCACGTTCGGCACGCTGCGTTTTCACCGCCAGCAAGTGATATCGATTGTGTTTGACGAGTCCGCGGAAATTACCGCGCTTGCGCCTGCGCCCGCCACCACCACGGCGCCGGCGGGCAGGGGAAGAATCGAAGTCGTGTTCAAGGACCGCGAACTTTCCAGCAAGATCGCGATCGACCTGCGCAAGGATTGGGACGCGCACGTGTCGTCGAATCACATTCTGGTGGAGCTTCTGGTGGATGGGCGCGTGGCCCATACCGTCGCCGACACCACCATGGACAAGACCATCAAGAAGGGACACAAGACCGTTCTCAGGAACGACATCGATCTGGCTGATTTTGGTGTCGATGTGGACAGCGGCCTGCACCACGCGAAGCTTGTGGTTCGTAACCGCGACACGATTACCTATCGAGGAGATTTCGAGCCCGAACCCATCGACATGGTGGTTCCGTTCGACAACATCGAGATCCGCCCGGGCGAGGTCTATCGTCTCGATGTAGGGATTTCGAAGGGAAAACTGAAAATGGGGCAGTCGCGATTGGTCCCGATCAAGTAGCTCCGCGCGCGCTCCCGGGGTTGGGCCCGGTGCGAAAGCCATGGGCTACTTGATGGAGGACAGCGCGGCCTCGATGGTGGCGCGCAGCGACGTGTCGTCGCCGCATTCTTCGAGGGCAGTCTCCAGAAACGTGCGCGCGCGGTCCCTGTCGTCCATGTCGATATAGACGAGTGCCAGCCGGTAGTGAAGCCGCGCATCGCGCGGCGCGTGTTCCAGTCCTGCTTTCAACGCCTCTTCCGCCTCGGCGGGTTGGCCAGCTTTCTCCAGCACCGTCCCGAGTCCCACGTACGACTCCGTGTCACGCGGATCGAGCTGAATGGCAAAACGATACTGCGCCACGGCCTCCACATATTCACTGCGCGCATCCAGCGCCGCGCCCAACTCGCGATGCGCGGCGGCGTGATTGGGCTGGCGGGTCACGGCCCGGCGCAGAATTGCTTCGGCGGCGTGCGCGCGTCCGGATCTGATCTCACTCCTGGCCAGACCCACCATGGCGTCGACGTCGGTGCTGTCCGTGGTCAAGGCTTTCTGAAATTCGTTCAACGCCGCGGCCGGCAGGTTGCGCGCAAGATACGCGCTTCCCAGTCCCCGCCGTCCATAACCGGAGCGCGGGTCGCTCTGCAGGCCACGCTGGAAACACAGTGCCGCATCGGTAGGGCGATCGATGGCGAGGTACGCCCATCCCAGGTGAAACTGCGCGGGCGCGTGCGCGGGTTTGATGCGCGTGGCGCGCAGGAGTTGCGAAATGGCTTCGTCGGGTTTTCCCTGGCGGAGCAGCATCTCGCCGTAGCCGGAAACGGCCTCCACCAACTCCGGTGCGAGACGCATGGCCTCTTTGTATGACGCGCGCGCCTGGTCGTAGGCCCGGTCGGCTTTGTATGCTTCAGCGAGGTCGAGGTGGGCGACGGCGCTGTCAGGGGCCAGTGCCACGGCCGCTTCGAGTTCGGCGATGGCGCGGTGCGTTTCCCCGGCCGCGAGCAAGGCCACGCCGTAGTTGATGCGGATGTCCGGATCCAAAGGACGCTCACGCGCCGCCTGTGCCAGGTACGCGAGCGCCGACGTGGTGTCGCCGCGCTCCAGCGCGTCGATCCCCAGGTTGTAACGATCGAGCGCGTCGCTGTGGCACGACGCCAGCAGCGCCGCAGCAACGAAGCAAAGCAAGAAGGCGGGGACGAAGCGTGACATCTCGTTGCGGCACGTGCCGCAGGCAGATGATAGGCGCGGGTCAGAGAGGTGTCAAAGCTTTGCACGCACCGTGGCGCGCACGCTATGCCGAGTGGGGAGTCTGGGGGAAACTTCCAGCCAGCGCCGTCAGTTTGACCGACGCCGTCGAGCCATGCACGACGAAGACTTTTTCGTTGTTGCTCTCCGGGTCGCCGGGAAAGACGAAGAACCCGAGTCCCTGTGACGTGTACGTCAGCGTGTACCCGAACAACACTTCGCCGTCCTTGAATTCCACCATGCACTTCTTCCCGTGATTCTGTCGGGAGAAGAACCCTTTTTTCTCATTGTAGGCCGGGTTGCCGTCGAAATCGCGCACGAAGAAAAGTGCCTTGAGCTTGCTGAGGTCGATTTCATAGGTGGCGCCGTTGTCGCTGATGCGGAACGTCCGGCGCAGGGGGGAGAAATCGATGGTGGTTCCGCGCAGGGTGAGCCCGTCCAGAAACCGGGCCACAACGCGGTTTTCAGCGCGGTTGATCATGCCGGGTTGAAAAGCAATGGGCATACCACGCCGCAGCGTCACAGCTGCGATTACGGTCGGTA
>CAZULB010000057.1:8341-18838 GCA_964621155.1 uncultured bacterium
CCACCTACGGCCGCGCTGTGCGGTTGGTGGCCGACCGCGGGCGCGGCCTATCGGTTCAAATTCTACCGGGCGCGGGGTGAAATGGCCTGCCCGGGCCGGCGCCGCTACGGGTTCCGGCGCTTTGTGAATGCTTCAATCATGTCGATGGGCACGGGAAAGACGATGGTCGAGTTCTTCTCGGCTGCCACCTCGGTGAGCGTCTGCAGGAACCGCAACTGCAGCGAGGTCGGATTCGCTGACAGCACATCGGCGGCCTCGCGCAGTTTGGCCGAAGCCTGGAACTCACCGTCGGCGTGAATCACCTTGGAGCGCCGCTCGCGCTCCGCCTCGGCCTGGCGCATGATGGCGCGCTGCATTTCCGTGGGAAGGTCGACCTGCTTCACTTCGACAAGGGAAACCTTGATGCCCCAGGCATCGGTCTGTTCGTCGATTATGTGCTGAAGCTTCTGATTGATGGTGTCGCGCTCCGAGAGCAGTTGGTCGAGTTCGAACTGGCCCAGCGTGGAACGCAGCGTGGTCTGCGCCAGCTGTCCGGTGGCGTAGAGATAGTCTTCCACTTCGATGATGGCCTTGTCCGGGTGCAGCACGCGGAAGTAAACCACCGCGTTCACCTTCACCGACACGTTGTCCCGGGTGATGATGTCCTGTGGCGCGACGTCCATGGTCACCACACGCAGGCTGACCTTCACCATCTTGTCGATGATGGGAACCAGGAGGATGAGGCCCGGGCCGCGCACACCCGCCAGGCGCCCCAGACGGAACACCACGCCGCGTTCGTATTCCCGCAGCACACGGATGGCCGAGAAGATGAGCATGAAACCGATGATGACAATGGCAAGCAATGAGAACTGCACGATGACCTCCTTAAGATGACCGCGGCACGCGCCGCACACGAAGCCTGAGTCCGTCGACGCGCAGGACTTCAACCGGCGCGCCGTCCGCAATCGATTCGTCGCTATGGGCGTTCCACAATTCGCCGCGCACGAACACCGAGCCGCCCTGCGCATCCACCGCTCCGCGCGCCACGCCCTCGAGGCCAAGCAGGCCCTCGCGACCGGTGGTGACGCGGCGTCTCTGCGCGCGCACGCCCATGCCGACGGCGAAGAGAAAGAACGCCGCCGTCGCCAGCACGGAAGGCACGATGACCGCGAGTGATATGCGCATGAATGGGAACGGGGAGTCGATCAACATGAGCGAGCCGAACAGCATGGCGATGGCGCCACCCACGGTGAGCAGCCCGTGCGAGGTCACCTTGATCTCGAGCACGAACAATACGAGCGCAAGCGCAATCAGACCAAGACCGGCAACGTTGACGGGAAGCATGTGCAGCGCGAAGCCCGCAGTGATAATGGATAGACCTCCCACCACACCGGGGAGGATGGAGCCGGGATTCTGCAGCTCGAAGAAGATGCCGAAGATGCCGGCGAGCATCAGCAGATAGGCAATGTTCGGCTCCGAGATGGTGGCAAGGAACCGCTCGCGCCACGTAGGTGGCGCTTCGACCAGTTCGCTGTGGGCCAGTTGCAGCTCACGCTGCGCCCCCGCCACGTCAACCTGGCGACCGCTGATCTTCTCAATCAGATCTTTGGGGTCGCGCGCAATCACATCGATCACACGCGCGGCGAGAGCTTCCTCAGCCGTGGACGAAATGCTCTCGCGCACCACGCGCTCGGCCCAGTCTACGTTGCGGCCGCGCCGTGTCGCGATGCTGCGGGCAAAAGCTGCCGCGTCGTTGGTCACCTTCTCGGTCATGACATCGTCCTTGTTGTCACCGCCCGCCCCGAGGGTCACCGGGTGCGCAGCGCCGATATTCGTCCCCGGTGCCATCGCGGAAACGTGCGCGGAGAGCGCGATGAGCGCGCCGGCGCTGGCCGCACGGGCACCCTCGGGATACACCAGGGTAACGACAGGCACGGGGCTTGCGAGAATGCCCTGGATGATCTCGCGCATGGTGTCGGAAAGACCACCGGGCGTATCCAGGGTGAGGAGCAGGCATGACGCGCCGCCATCCTTCGCCTGCGCGAGGAGACGTTCGACGTAGATGCCGGTGGCCGGGCCGATAGGTCCGTTCACGTGCCCGACGAGAACCGGCTCCACGGGCGGCGGGACGGACCCGGCATTTCCAGTGGGCGCGGTCATGAGCGCGAGCGTGAACGCGATTGGCCGCCACGTTCTCGGGAGGAATGTGAACACGGTGGTAACCATAGCAGCGTGGGGCCGGCGGTCAAGGGCTGCGGTGCGAATGCCGCAAGAATAAGGTTTGCCGGTTTTTCCGCCGGTTTGTTAGCATTCACGGCTAGCTTTGCCATATTTTACGAGGGGTGATCTCCTTCGAACACGTCCTACTACTGAACGCATCCTTCGAGCCGCTGAACGTGATCAACTGGCGGCGGGCAGTAAAGCTCGTCGTCCTCGAGAAAGCGGAGATCATCGAAGTCTCGGATCGCGAAGTGCGGTCCGTCTCGACGCGGGTTCCGGTCCCGTCCGTGGTGCGCCTGACCTCGTTCGTCCGCTTTCGCCGTCGCGAAGCCAAGTTTTCCCGCCGCAACATTTACACGCGCGACAATTTTCGCTGTCAGTATTGTGGAACGCGTCCGTCCTCGCACGAGCTCACCTGCGACCACGTGGTCCCGCGCTCGCGCGGCGGCCGAACCGACTGGTCGAACATCGTGACGTGCTGCGTGACGTGCAATCGTAGAAAAGGTGGACGCACTCCCGCTGAATCGGGAATGCGGCTGATTCGCCATCCGGCGCAGCCCACGTGGCTCTGGGGTGTGCAGAATCGCTTCGCGAACCGGCGTCCGCCGAAGAACTGGCACGTCTACATGTACATGGAGAACCGGGAACTGGAGACAGCGTCGTAGGGAAGGGTGTGTGGTGCCGGAGGTCGGACTCGAACCGACACGGAGTTTTGGCTCCGGGGGATTTTGAGTCCCCTGCGTCTACCAGTTTCACCACTCCGGCACTTGTCGTTATCTAGCGCAACAGCAAGCGGATGTCCAGATAATCCGCGTGGACGCCAGCCCCGCCTTCTGGTACGTTATCCGGCGCGTGGGGCTGTAGCTCAGCTGGGAGAGCGCTTGACTGGCAGTCAAGAGGTCGACGGTTCGATCCCGTTCAGCTCCACCATTATTTTTTTCCTGCCGTGTCTATTTCCATCTGCATCTTCGAGGACAAGAAGCACTCGAACTTTCTGCCGCTGTCATTGACGCGGCCGGTGTTCGACCTGCGCATTGGCTGCGGCACGCTGCGCTCGCGCTTGCTCGACGGACTGCCGGCGGGCGCGCGCTCCTTCATATGCCGTGAATACCTGGCCGCCGTGACGCGCGAAGCGTCACCCGGCGTGCCCGTCAACGAAGCGGCCGCCGCTGCCACTGTGTTCCTGAACGGGCGCTGGCTGGCACTGGGTGAAGAGCGCGACCGCACCCTCAAGGCGCTGGGCGAATCCAGTATTGCGACAAAAGGCGGGTACATCGTAGCCGCCAACCTTTCCGCCGCCGCGGCAAAGGATCTTGCGCAGTACCTGATTCGCCGTGTCTCCGAGCCGGCCATCGAACAGATGTGCGGAGCCCTGCGTGCCGCCGCCGGAAATGCCCACGCCCCGACCGGAAAGGCAGGCGCGCGCACGTCGCGCGCGCCGCGCGGCGGCCACGAAGATGAACATGCCATCGGTCACGATCAATTCGAGGAGAAGCTTCCGACGGAAATCGATGATCTGATCGAGAAGCACGGACTGCGCAAGATCGTCGTCGAAGAAGCGCGCCTGCTCTCGTTCCCCTGGCAGCTGATCGAGTTCAACTCCGATGTGATTGCAGATGACTTCGCGCGCATGCCTGTGCGCGGCGTCTCCGACGATGCGCTCGTGTATCCCGGCGCCCATCTCGTCAATCCAGATCAGATTGTGCTGGGTGAAAAGTGCGTGGTGCGCACGGGCGCAGTGCTCGACGCGAGCGATGGGCCGATCGTGATCGCCGACCATGCTGTCATCATGCCCAACGCCGTGCTGGTGGGACCGTGCCACGTGGGAAGCGGGACGATCGTGAATCCTGCAGCGCGGCTGCTGCCAGGCACATCGGTGGGAGCGGTGTGCAAAGTGGGTGGCGAAATCTCAGAAACCATAATTGCCGCCTACTCGAACAAGCAGCACGACGGATTTCTCGGGAATTCCTACCTGGGTGAGTGGGTGAACCTCGGCGCTGCGACCAACAACAGCGATCTCAAGAACAACTACAGTCCGGTGCGCATATGGTGCGCGGGTGCCGAGCGCGACACCGGCCGCCAGTTTCTCGGGTTGCTGATGGGCGACCACACCAAGACCGGCATCAACGTGCTCTTCAATACGGGCTCGGTGGTGGGATTCAACTGCAATGTGTTCTCCGCCGAAATGCCCGCCAAGTTCGTCCCCAGCTTTTCCTGGGGGCACGGGGAAGACCTCGTCCGCTACGAGCTCGACCGCGCCATGCAGACGGCGGCCGTGGTCATGGAGCGCCGCAACGTTCGCTTCACCCCTGCACACCGCGAGCTCTTTCAGGCCATCTTCTCGATTGCCGAGCGCGCGGGCTGGAACACGTGATACACACGCGATAGCGTGTGCCTTTCCACGGCAATCACCGCCGTTCTACGAAACCACCGGGAAGAAACGCACACCCGCCGAAGCTCGTCCTCGAGCGCCTGCGCTGCAACACCACTTCAACGGCGTTCGGCTGCGAGCACAAACCCTGAATTCAGGCACCCGCCCGCGCTGAATCGTTTTCCCACTCGGACAAGTCGAAGTCCTTCCGCCAGTTAACGCACGGGGTGGCGCGCGTGGGTCGTTGGCCCATCGCTCGCTATATACCCGGACAGATAAGGTTGCTGCTGCGCAACGTGTATTGCTTCGGCGTGGGCCCATTCCTCAAGGCTTTGCGTAACCCGAGACCAGGCACACGGCGCAGCGGCGCCTTTTTTCTTTCCCTCCCCGGCAGCCCAGCGGCAGCCTGTAATCTCTTATTTGACAGTGGTTCAGTGGTGTGTTAGCGTCCACGCGTCCTTGATGCGAGCTTGGCCGGCGCGGCGGTTTCGCGATTGCGCGCGCCCGGTTCGAGCCGATGTTGTCGCGGACGCCCGGTGCGGCGACCCCGAGACTTTTCACTGGAGAGAACCATGACGAAAGCAGACCTGGTCGAGGAGATCTCCCGGATCACCGGACTGAACAAGAAGGACACCAGCATCATCGTCAATGAGGTGATCAATAACATCTGCCGCGCCCTTGCCGACGGAGACAAAGTGGAGCTCCGCGGCTTCGGTAGTTTCAAGGTCAAGGAGCGCCGCGCCCGTCAGGCACGAAACCCGCGTACGGGTGACGGCGTGCAGGTTCCGGCCAAGTTGGTGCCGTTCTTCAAGGCATCGAACGAGCTCAAGTCGCGCGTGAACGACACCAACGCGTAACCAGGTCGATTGTATTTCCGGCGCGGGCGGTGCCCGCGCCTCTCATTCTTTCTGCAACCCGAGTACTGTTTACAGAGAAAGGTAGATTCGACGCATGCCGTGCGGACGCAAACGCAAGAGACAGAAGATCAGAACGCACAAGCGCAAGAAAAGATTGCGCAAGAATCGTCACAAGAAGAGAATTCGCTAGCTTGATGCGGCGGCCGACACGTGGTCGGCCGCCGCGTTCACTTTGCAGCGCGGCGGTCGAGCGCGGCCCCGCCGGAGGATGTCGAGTCCATGTCAACTGCCGAACGTCGTGGATCCACCCGGGTACCGGCACGCCTTTCCATGGAGATCGTGCTTGGCGGCGACACGGCAACCGCCGAGAGCCTCAATGTCAGCGCCAACGGTGTCTACTTTGCGTCGAGCGCGTACATTCCGCTGCTCACCCGCCTGCGTGTCACGCTGGAGCTGCCTGGCGACGGAGGTGCCACCTCGCGTGTGTCGTGTGATGGTGTCGTGGTGCGGACCGAGCCCGAGAAGGAAAGCGCCTCCACCCGCGAATACCAGGTTGCTTGCTACTTCACGGACATCTCCGAGACCGACAAGACGCGGCTGGAGTCGTATATCCTGCGCCACGTTCCGTTCTGATCTATTGCAAGCATCGCCCGGGGGCGATGACGCCCCCGCCCACCACTCCCTGGCCGTCCGCACGGACGGCCGATTTTTTTGTTTGCCGCATTTTTCGGACGTGTGGT
Organism: uncultured bacterium; assembly: GCA_964621155.1. Lineage (GTDB taxonomy): Bacteria > Krumholzibacteriota > Krumholzibacteriia > WVZY01 > JAKEHA01 > JAKEHA01. Next base: position 14,509 of record CAZULB010000057.1, read on the forward strand.
AAGCCTGTGACCACCTTGCTGCGGCAGCTGTCGGCGGCATCGTAAATAATTGTGAAAAGGAAATTTCCGAAATCTTCCCAGGGTATGGACACGCCCCCCTCGGCCTGGCGTCCATCCGGCGGCCAGCCGGTGGCCCGTGCCGCAGCCTCGGTGGCCCGGGGGGAGGCCCACGCCAACGTCGATCGGGAGCGCCTGCAGCGGGTGGCGGCCCAGCTCAAGACGCTCTACCACATGGGGCGCGACCTGGGGGAAGACGAGAACTGGAGCGATGCCCTCGACCGCTTTCTCATGGCGCTTGTGAACTTCATGGGGGCCAACGGCGCGGGGCTCCTGCTCTTCAGTGATCGTGAACGGGCGCTCTCGGCGCGCGCCGTCTTCCATCTCGACGAAACCCTCGTCGCCCGCATCATCGGCACCGTGCGCGAAGGCTGGCGCAGCCATGCGCGCGGCGGCGAGATTCACAGTCTGGAAAGCTATGCTTCCGGCGAAAGGCCCACTTCGTGCCTCGAGCGCACGACGGGCTGGGGCCTGACCGTGATTCCGATGCGCCACCGGGGTCGCGCCCTTGGATTCCTGGTCCTCGACAAGGCGTACGCGAACGGCCTCGACTTTCAGTATGACTACCACTTCCTGAGCACGCTGCAGACCATCTTCGCCGAGGAAATTGCGAACGCGTCGTACATCAGCGAGCTTCGTCAGCTCTCGCGCTTCAACCACAAGGTGCTCGACAACATTCGCAGCGGCGTCGTGACCACGGACCCCAACGGTCTGGTGCGCTACGCCAACTCGTGGGCCAACGAGATGTGCCCGCGCCTGCGCACGCTGGCACGCCACCAGATTTCATTCGACGACCTGTTTCGCGCCGGCGACGGCACGCCGGAGATCTTCACGCGTTTTCTCGACTCCGCATCCGATTCCATCGTGATGGAAGTCGAATGTCACGCCGGCGAAGTCACATTTCCGGCGCGCCTGCGCCTCACACGCATGCATGACGACCTGGTGAATGGCACCGTCGTGGTCGCCATCTTCGACGATCTCTCCGAGACCAAGCGCATGGAAGAGGCGCTGCGCCGCAACGATCGCCTGCGCGCTATCGGCCAGCTGTCGGCCGGCGTTGCGCACGAAATTCGAAATCCCCTGGCGGGCATCGCCACCACCGCCGAAGTGCTTGGCGGAAAACTCGGACCCGACGACGATCGCACGCGGTATACGCGGGTAATTCTCGACGAGGTCACGCGCCTCGACGGCATCGTGCGCAACCTGCTCGCGTTTGCCAGACCGCCGCGGCCCACGATTGCGCCGTTTGCCGTCGACGAGCTGCTCGATCGTATTCGCGGGCTGGTATCGGATCAGGCCCGCGCCCGCGGAGTGGAGCTGAGCGCGAACGTGAGCGATGCGTCGATCGTGTGTCTGGCCGACGCTTCCCAGATCACGCAGGTGCTCTTGAACCTTGCGCTCAACGCTGTGCAGGCATGTGGCAGTGGCGAGCGCGTGACGGTGTCGGCGCGCGCGGAAACGTCGGGCGCGCGCGAGTGGATTGTGATCGATGTAGAGGACAACGGCCCTGGAGTTCCGCGCGAAATACGCGCCACACTCTTTGATCCCTTCGTGACCACGCGGTCGCAGGGAACGGGGCTGGGGCTCGCGATCTCGCGACAGATCGTCGAGGACCACCATGGTACGCTTTCGTGCACGTTTCTGGAGCGCGGCACCCGTTTCACCGTGAAGATCCCCGCACACACGGCGACCACGGTTGTGACGCGCTAGCTAAATTCAAACCCCGAAGGAGTCAGAATGGGCAAAACGATTCTCATCATCGACGACGAGAAGACCATCCGGTGGTCGCTGGCGGAAGCGCTGGTGGCGAGCGGATATGAAACCGTCGACGCGGATACGGCTGCCAACGGTATCGTCCGCTTTCGCGAGACCTGCCCGGATCTGGTGCTCCTGGACATGAAACTCCCCGACGGCTCCGGCCTCGACGTGCTCAAGGCAATTCGCGCCGAGGATTCCACCGTGCCGGTGGTGATGATGACGGCGTACGCGGAAGTCGAAGCAGCCGTGGACGCGATGAAGCACGGCGCGTACGACTTCATCCCCAAGCCCTATTCGGTGGAGAAGCTGCGCGTGTCGATCGCCAATGCCATGGAGACGGAGCGGCTCAAGACCGAGATCGCGTACCTTCGCTCCAGCTCCACTGGCGGAAGATTCCTCAAGCACTTCATCGGGCGCAGCCCGGCCATGCAGGAGATCTTCGAAAAGATCCGGAAGATCGGCCAGAGCAAGGCAACGACGATCCTGATCACGGGCGAGAGCGGAAGCGGCAAGGAACTGGTGGCGCGCGCGATTCACGCCGCGAGTAATGAGGAGCCGCGTCCATTCATGGAGATCAACTGCGCGTCGGTTCCGGAGACGCTCCTTGAATCCGAACTGTTCGGATACGAGAAGGGTGCCTTCACCGACGCCAAGGCACGCAAGGCCGGTCTGGTGGAGCTCGCCGAGGGTGGCACTCTGTTCCTGGATGAAATCGGCGAAATGGGCATCACCCTGCAGTCGCGTCTACTGCGCGTGCTGGAAAACAAGACATTCCGTCGCGTGGGTGGCGTCAAGGATCTGACGGTGAACACTCGCATCGTCTCGGCGACCAACCGCGATCTTACGCAGGCGATCAAGGACAAGCAGTTCCGCGAGGATCTCTACTATCGTTTGAAGGTGATCCCGCTCCAGATTCCGCCCCTGCGCGAACGCCGCGACGACATTCCGCTACTCGTCTCCCACTTCATCGAGCGTTTCAACCGCGAGCTGGGCAAGACGGTGTCGATGCCGGGCGCGGACGTGATCGATCTGCTGGTGCGTTACGACTGGCCGGGCAACGTGCGCGAGTTGAAGAACGTGATCGAGCGCGCGATGCTGCTCGACGCGCAGGACGCGCTGCTGGTGTCGCATCTTCCCAGCGAGATCCGGGGCGGCACGCCGCTCGACATGCCCCAGGCGGTCATGCCGCGCGCGTCGGCGGCCAGCGTGACGAGTCCGTTCTTCCCGATGACGCTGCGCGACGTGGAGCGTATCCAGATCGAGAAAACCCTGGAGCAGACCAACGGCAACAAGTCGCGCGCCGCGGCCATTCTCGGGATCTCGCGCCAGACGTTGCGCGAAAAGCTCAAGACGTTCCATGGCGTGGACGAGGCCGCGGCCGAGCCAGCGGCAGAAGCCGAAGCATAGGCCTCCGGCGCCGAACTCGGACCCACGTGGTCAGTTCTTTCCCATAGGTAACCCCGCTGGCCGGCAGAAACCGGCCAGCGGGGGACCGGGAAGCTCTCCGCCCGGGTTGCGGTCCCCGCGGCCAATTTCCCCAGTCTCAATAACTTAGCCGCCTGGGCCGCGACCCGGCAATTCAGGGCACATGCCTTGCCTTGGCCCGGGGCATGACGCCATCTCACGGTCCCGACGCATTCATTGCACGCGATGCCACCAGCGTCCGCGCCCGCCGCGCGGCGCACGAGCTGCTCGTCGGCCTCGAGGCGCATCCCGCGCCCGCCACCGACGCGCACGACCTGGCATTGATGCGTTCCATGGATGTGCTCTTCGCGCAGACGATGCGCGCGGCACGCCACACCTCGGGCTCCGTGCGCGCGTACGCGTCGCTGATCGAGGACGGATACGCGCATGACTCCAATGCGTGCACGTGGGCGGCGCGCATCGGTCGTGCCGCAGGCGATATGGAAGAATTTGCCGCGCGCATGGGCGCGCTGCGTATGAATGAGAATGAGCGCGTCGCCGAAATGCGCTGGGCCGACGTGCTCGCGCGTGTCGCGGCGCGCTGCGGCGCGCTGGGCTCGTGCACGATCGAACTGATCGATCGCGCGCCCGGGAAATTCCGCCAGCGCGCCGAATTTGTCGGACGCGTGTTGTTTCACGCGCTGCGCAACGCCGTCGAGGCGACTCCGCGCGGCGGCATCGTGCGCGTGCGCGCCGACCATATCCGGCTCGAGGGCTGCTCCGCCGTACACCTGCGCGTGAGTGACAACGGCGGTGGCATCGATCCCACACTCGATCTCAATTCAATCTGGAAACCGTTCGTCACGGCCAAAGCGGACCATGCGGGTCTGGGCCTCGCGTATATCGCGGCGTCCGCGCCCGTCATCGGCATGGTGAACGGCATTCACAGAGACTCTGCGGGGACCACCATTCACACGATCATTTTCGAAGAAGGAGAGCTCTCATGGTAACCAGCCTGCTCTTGATTGGTAACGAAACGGTTTGGAACAGCGGCGCGGATGTGGAGACCGGCCGGGCCGCGACGGCGGCGGATGCGCTCGCGTCGCTTTCA
>CAZULB010000058.1:0-18774 GCA_964621155.1 uncultured bacterium
CAACGACCAGCTTGCGTGTAGAGATCACTTCCGGAACCTCCGAAAAGGGAGCAATCGGGATCGCTTATTGAAATCTTTGCGGTGGGGATGGCCCGGCCGGACATCCATCCGTCAGACCAACCGGATCATAGGGGGCAAGTGGCCAAAAGTCAATGCGAAGGACGGTCTTGGGGCGGGGAGCGGGCTAACCGAGGGCGTCTTTGATGGCCTGGGCACGCCGGCGCGACATCCCCGGAACGGCCGCAATCGTCTCCACATCTGCCCGCCGCAGCCGCTCCAGGCTCCCGAATTCCTGCAACAGCCGCCGCTTGAGTACCACGCCGATGCCCGGCACCGCATCCAGCCTGGATTCCCCGATGGCTTTCGCCCGCAACTGGCGGTGGTAGGTGTTCGCAAAGCGGTGCGCCTCGTCGCGCACGCGCTCCAGGAGGTAGAGCGCCTGCGACTGCCCTTCCAGGAAAAGCGGCTCGGCGAGGTCGGGCAAGTAGATGCGTTCCTGCCCGCGGATCTTGCGCCCGGTTTCGTCGTCGCGCACCTTGGCCACGCCAACCACCTCGACCTCGGCGCCCAGACGATGGATCACTTCGCGGGCCACGTTGAGTTGTCCGCGCCCGCCATCGACAACGAGCAGGTCGGGCAGGTCGCCCTCCTTCATCCCGCGCGACACGCGCCGTTCCAGCACCTCGCGCATCATCGCGTAGTCATCCGCCCCGTCCACGGTGCGGATGCGGAACTTTCGATACTGCGCCTTGGCCGGCTCGGCATCGATGAAGGTCACCCCCGACGCTACCGCGCGACTACCTTGAATGTTGGAAATGTCGAAACACTCGATACGCCGCGGATAGTTTTCCAGCGACAGCAGCTCCTGCAGGTCGTCGAGGATCTCGCGGTTGCGATTGTTGCCGCGGCCCTCGTTGAAGGCGACGCTGGCGTTCTTTTTTGCGAGCTCGACCAGCGTCGCGCGTTCGCCGCGCTGCGGCACGGCAATGCTGACGTTGTGCTTCGCGCGCTCCGAGAGCAGCGCTTCCAGCGCGGTGGCATCCGAGATCTGCTCGCCCACCAGCACCTCTTCCGGGATGGGCGCGCCGCTCTGGTAGTACTGGTTCAGGAACGACGCCAGATGCTCCGCAGTGGACTGAACCGCATTGTCGAAGAAAAACGTTTCGGCGCCCGAGACCTGACCGTCACGCACGGTGACGAGCTGGATCACGAGCTGCTCCCTGTGATGATGAGTGGCGAACACATCGCGCTCGGCTCGCTGCGGCGACGTGATGCGCTGCCGCTCCACCACACTCTGCAGCGCAAAGAGTTGATCGCGTATGCGCGCCGCTTCTTCATAGCGGCGTTCGGCCGCCTGCAGGTCCATCTTGTCGCGCAACGTCTTCAGGAGATCCTGGCTGCGCCCTTTGAGAAACATCGTGACACGCTTCACGGTTTCGCCGTACTCGGCCGCTTCGATCTTGCCCACACACGGGCCGGGGCAACGTTGAATGTAATAGTAGAGACACGGCCGCACGCGGCCGGCGAAATCGGCATCCGTGCACGTGCGCATGGGAAAGATGCGGCCCAGCGTCCGCAGCGTCTGCCGGACCGACCCGGCCGAAGCAAACGGCCCGAAATAGGTGGCGCCATCCCGGCGTGGCCGTCGCACCACGGTGAGGCGCGGAAATGGGTGTTTGGTGTCGAGGCGGAGGTGGACGTAGCTCTTGTCGTCCTTGAAGACGACGTTGTAGCGCGGCCGGTGCTTTTTGATGAGGTTGTTCTCGAGAATCAGGGCTTCCTGTTCGGTACCGGTCACGACAAAGTCGATACTCTTCGCCCGGGCTACCAGGAACTCCACCGTGGCGCGGCCGTCGCCACCCACGCGGAAGTAATTCCTGACGCGGGTGCGCAGGGACTGCGCCTTGCCCACATAGATCACCCGACCGACGTCATCCTTGAACAGGTAGACTCCCGGCCGCGTTGGCAGGCGGTCGGCTACGTCCCGTAAACTCTCGGAAGTCTCTGTCTTCTTCATACTTGCAACTCTGCCCCGGACCCCGGCACTCGCATTGTAAGCATTTCAGGCCTGGGGCGCTTGATTCGCTCGGTCGAACGGCCTATCCTAAGCGTGTACCCAATCCATCCCGCAAATATGCATGATTCTTACGCAACCATAACCGATACCACCCAGCTCGTACGCCTCGTTCAGGCGCTGATCCGCAATTCTTTCGACATCATCAAGGTGGTCGATCGCGATCTCAAGACCATCTTCGTGAGTCCGACGGTAGAAGGTGTGCTGGGGTACTCGCCGCGCGAGATCATTGGCACCAATCCACTCGACTTTGTCCACCCCGACGACCTCGACGTCGCCCGTGCGGAGATGGCGGACATCGCCGTGACCGGCCACACCATCCACAAGATTCTGAGGGCACGGCACAAGGACGGCACCTGGCGCTACGTGGAAGTGGTGGTACGCGACCTCCGCGACAACGCTGACATCAGCGGCTTTGTGATGAACTACCGCGACGTCACGGAACGCATTGAGACCGAGCAGCGGCTCTCGGTCTATCGCGAACGTTACGAGAAGGCATTTCGGAGCAGCCCCGACTCCATCACCATTACCGCGGCCAGCGACGGCGAAATCGTCGAAGTGAACGAAGGCTTCGAGCGTGTTGTCGGCTATACCCGCGACGAAATCGTGGGCAAGCGAACCATCGACGTCGGCATCTGGAAGGATCCCAACCGGCGCGCTGAACTGATTCAGGAGTTGAACGAGAAGGGCCATGTCCGTGAGTTCCCCATCGACGTGGTCACGCGCACGGGTGACGTGCGCGCCTGCGTGGTTTCGGCGGAGAAACTCGAAATCGGGGGCAAGGCCTGCATTCTGGCCGTCACCCGCGACGTGACCGAGCAGCAGGAGCAGGAGAGAAAACTGCGCGAGCTGGAGGAAACGCTGCGCCGCGAGCAGGTGGACTTCGTGCGCAAGAACGTGGCTCTCAACGAGGTGCTGCAGCATATCGAGCAGGAGAAATCGGTATACCGCCACGATATCGCGGCCAAGATGGACGGGCTGCTGAGGCCAATGCTGCGCAAGCTGCAGGAACAGGGCCGGCTGGAGCGCCGCGACGTCGACCTGCTGGAACGCGGTCTGGATGAGACGTTTGGCCGTGACATTGACCAGTTCAAGAACAACATGTCCAAACTCACACCGCGCGAACTCGACATCCTGGAAATGATTCGCGCCGGACGGTCATCCAAGCAGATCGCAGATGCACTCGATCTTTCTTCCCAGACCGTCCACAAGCACCGGCAGTCGATCCGCCGCAAGCTCCAGATCGATCATCGCGAAATCAATCTCGCCACGTACCTGCGATCGCAGTAGCGTAAGCGCTTCCCGGGGTTCAGGTTCTAGGGCCGGTGCAGTAGATTTCCTGAACGTTACTTCATAATATCGACAATAGTTTTAGATAGGGCTGGACCTACCCAATCTCTCACCAAGAAACCCTCATTGTTACTTGGCCGGGACTCCGTTTTAATTCCGGAGCAATTCTATTTCCGGTGGCCGGGCAGTATTGCCCGAGTGGACGGTGGGGGCGAAAGTTCACGAGGGAACCGGTCACCGGAATTTTTCAGATTTCCGGCGGGATGGATTTCATAGGATTTTGGGCATCGGGCGCGGGACCAAAGGTTCGGGAGTCCCGCCCCACCCGCCGGAAAATTCTCCGATGAAGCTCGATACAGACTTCGATTCAGGCGATTGCTTTTCTACTCCCTCTTTCGCGACCGCCTGACCATGGAAGTCTGTTTCGAGCTTCATCGTTTATAGCCCTCCAAAACGCCGGTCGCACACATGGCTCAGAACTGAAGCCCCAATGTCATCGCCTTGTTGTACTCCGGTTCCAGAATCTCGCTGAACTCGACATAGAAGTTCATTCCCTCACCCAGCAGACGCATTCCCGCGCAATATCCCCAGGCGTTGTCACCGCGGTCTTCGCGCCGGCCAAACTGGTAGCGTCCGTAGGGAATGACGAACCACACCTGGGGCAGGGCCACGCCGCCGTCGATGAAGTAGTGAAAGTGGTCGCGGTCGACCTGTCCGCTGATTCCGAGCGTGAAGTGCTCCGCGAACACGGCGCCGAAACCGCCTCGACCACAGACCTCGGAATGTTCGTGGTAGACGGGCCAGGAGGTGCCGCCACCGAACCAGACCTCGGGAGTGACCTCGATGCCGCCAATACTGCCCGCCCGTGCAGCCAACGGCAAAGATGAAACGACCAGGGTGAGAACCAGGCCCGTGAGGACTACAAAGCGTTGATGCATCGAACCAGTATAGCGGCTTGCCAGCGTTGGTGCGAGCGGTGTACGTTTGAAGCCGGATTCGGCCACCTTTGAGGAAATAACCATTCCCGTGAGCAGCAAACCCTATCTCCCCACCCACCAGGTCATGGTTGGCGCCGTCGCCGTTGGCGGCGGGGCGCCCATTTCCATCCAGTCCATGGCCACGACGCCGACCACCGATGTGGCCCGGACCGTCGATGAGATCAAGCGCATGGAGGATGCCGGCGTCGACATCGCGCGCGTGAGCGTGCCCGACATCGAAAGCGTGCGCGCCACGGAAAAGATCGTCCGCCAGATCCGCGTGCCGCTCGTCGCCGACATTCATTTCAACTACCGCATGGCGCTCGAGGTGGCGGGGACGGGTATCGCCAAGCTCCGTATCAATCCCGGCAACATCGGGAGCAAGGACCGCGTGGCGGCGGTGGTGGCCAAAGCCAAGGAATACAAACTGCCGATTCGCATCGGGGTGAACGGCGGATCACTCGAAAAAGACCTGCTCATGAAGTACGGCTTCCCCACGCCCGAGGCGATGGTGGAAAGCGCCTTCCGTCACATCCGCGTGCTCGAAGAGCACGACTTCACGGACATCATCGTGTCATTGAAGGCGTCGCACGTGCCGCTGGCACTCGCGGCATACCGCCTGTTTGCGAAGCAGTCGCAGTATCCCCGTCACATTGGAATCACGGAATCGGGTCCCGGGCTTTCGGGTGCCGTGTTCTCTTCGGTGGGACTCGGAATTCTGCTGCATGAGGGCATCGGCGACACCATGCGCGTGTCCCTGGCGGCGGATGTCGTGGATGAAGTGAAGGTGGCGCAGAAGATTCTGCAGTCGCTCCATCTGCGCTCCAACACGCCGCGCATCATCGCGTGCCCAACGTGCGCGCGCAATCGCATCGATCTGTTTGCCATCGCGGAAGAAGTCGAGCGGCGCACGGCGCACCTGCGCGTTCCCATCAACATCGCGGTGATGGGTTGCGCCGTCAACGGCCCCGGCGAAGCCGCCGGAGCGGAGATCGGCATCGCGGCCGGCGACGGCGAAGGCCTCATCTACATCAACGGCAAGATCGACCGTAAGGTGAAGGAAGACCAGATGGTAACCGAGCTGATGAAAGAGATCGAGGCGCGCTGGGGTTCCGGCAAAGGTGAAGTCAGCCACGCCTCGACGGTCGGTCGCTGGGTCAAGGATTCGGATTCCGAATAACGCGCTGGCGCACAATCACGAGTTTTTTCTCGGAAGACCTGCGCGCCCACTTCGAGCAGGCAAGATAAACGCCCGCCGGCAAGCGCCGGCCCGCTCCGTCCCTTCCATCCCATGTGAAGAAATGTTCGCGAGCGCCGCGCATTCCCGCTGCGAGCCCAGTGCTCTCCACCAGCGAGCCATCGTTCACGAAGACGAAATGAACTCCCCGGCGGGTCCGGACTTCTCGTAGACGGGCATGAAATGCCGGCACGCTTGGTTGAAAGAGGAAGGCAGATCGACAGCATGTCTGCCGCAACCACTGAAGTGCGGAACACGGCCGGTTCTCCTTCGGGACGAAGGCGTTGCGTGAGGCGTCATGAATATCGGTCCCGGATGTCAATGTGCCCACACCTGCAAGTCGAAGCCCGGCTTGCTATTCCGCCCTTTTCGCCGTATCCTTCGGACGGCGAAGTGGTACCCATGATCAAGGCTGACAGCGTCCAGGATACCTACGAAAAAATGCGCGCGAAGCTCTCGCGCGTCGTCCCCGACGTGGAACTGCGCGAGAAGGCGGAGCTGGTCTACCAGATCAACCGCCTCAAGGAAGAGCGCGGCGCCATCATTCTCGGACACAACTACATGGAGCCGGCGCTCTACCACACCGTGCCGGACTTCGTGGGCGATTCATTGGAGCTTTCGCGTCGCGCCGCCCAGACCGACCGCGACCCCATTGTGTTCTGCGGCGTGCGCTTCATGGCCGAGACGGCCAAGATTCTGAACCCAACCCGGACCGTTCTGCTCCCCGCCGCGAAGGCGGGCTGCTCCCTCGCCGCCAGCATCACGGCTGAAGACGTGCGCGATTTGAAGCGACGCTTCCCCGGCGTCCCCGTGGTCACCTACGTCAACTGTTACGCCGATGTGAAAGCGGAGACCGACGTGTGTTGCACGTCCAGCAATGCTTCGCGCGTGGTCGAAGCGTTGGGTTCGGACGCGATCATCTTCCTTCCCGACGAATATCTCGCCCAGAACGTGGCGCGCGAAACCGGTCGTCAGGTGATCTTTCCGACCAAAATGCCGCGACCGGCATCCGCGCGCGGCGACGCGCCCGACAATCTCCACTATGCCCTGGTGGGTTGGAAGGGCCGCTGCGAGGTCCACGAGAAGTTCTCCGTTGATGACATCAAGATGGTGCGCAAGCAATTCCCGGACGTGGTCGTGCTGGCGCATCCCGAGTGCAGCGCCGAAGTGGTCGCTGCATCCGATTTTTCCGGGAGCACGACGCGCATGATCGATTTCGTGAAGAAGTCGAGTGCGCCACGCTATCTGCTTCTCACCGAGTGCAGCATGGGTGACAACATCATCGCGGAAAATCCCGAGAAGGAAACCGTGCGCCTGTGCAGCATCCGCTGCCCGCATATGAACGAAATCACGCTGGAGGACACGCTCGCCGCACTCCAGCACAATCGATACGTCATCGACGTTCCCGAGGACATCCGCGTGCGCGCCAAGCGCGCACTCGATCGCATGCTCGAGATCGGCTGATTGGTCTTCAACCCAACGGCTTCCGTGAAACGCCTCCCCATATGGCTCATCGTCGTGTTGGTCGTGGCGATTCTCGTCGCCGGCAAACTGGCCATCGACGGCGGCAAGCCCGTGTCCACCGTGCGCGCGACCGGCGGCGGGCCGACCCCGGTTCGTTTCGTCGTTCTAAGAACCGAGCGTCTTGCTGACCGCATCAGCGCCGTCGGCACCATACTGCCCAACGAACGCATAGACGTGCGTACGGAGATTCCGGGTCGCGTGCGCGAAATACGATTCATAGAAGGAACGCGCGTGCGCCGGGGCGACCTGCTCGTCAAGATCGACGACCGTGAGCTTGCGGCCCAACTGGCCCGCGCGCAATCGGAACTCGCCATCGCGAAGAAAGAGAACGAGCGCCAGAGCGATCTGTACAGCCAGCGCGTGAGCAGCCAGCGCGAGTACGACACCGCCGCTAACAATCTCGGCGTCGCGCAAGCGCAGTTCGACCTCATTTCCGTGCAAATCAACAAGACGAGTATCCGCGCGCCGTTCGATGGCGTCGTCGGCTTGCGCAACGTGAGCGAGGGCGAGTTCATCACTCCCACGGTGTTGATCACGACGCTCCTCGAAGACCATCCGGTGAAGATCGATTTCGCGGTTCCGGAACGGTTTGCGGGAAGCATTCGCAAAGGCGACACGGTTCATTTCTCGGTGGAAGGATCATCACGCACCTTTGATGCCACGGTATATGCGCTGGAGTCGATCATCGATCCGAATACGCGCACGCTGGGGGTGCGCGCAACCAGCCCCAACACCGACGGCGCACTGGTTCCGGGCGCGTTTGCCCAGATCGAAGTCGTGATGCCCGAGCGCGACGCTGTCACGGTGCCCTCGTTCGCGCTGGTGCCCGAGCTGCGGGGACAGCGCGTGTTCGTCTATCACCATGGCAAGGCCGACGCGGTGTCAGTCACGACGGGCCTCCGCAAAGAAGACCGTGTCGAGGTCACAGAGGGTCTGGTTGCGGGTGATACATTGATTACCTCCGGCATCCTACAGCTCAAGCCGGGCGTCCCCGTCACCCTCACGACGGAATGACGGCGTGAGTCTCTCTTCGACCTGCATCAACCGTCCCATTCTGACGATCGTGATTTCGATCGCGATCATCGTGTTCGGCGTCATCGGGTTCACGTTCCTGGGCGTGCGTGAGTATCCCAACGTCGACCCCGCCGTCATCACCGTAAATACAAACTACGCGGGTACCAACGCCGACATCATCGATTCTCAGATCACACAGCCTCTCGAGGAAGCTATCAGTGGAGTTCCCGGAATTCGCACCCTGAACTCGGTAAGCCGCGATGGCGCCAGCCAGATCACGATCGAGTTCGAGTTGTCTATCGACCTCGAGACCGCCGCCAACGACGTGCGCGACAAGGTCTCGGGCGCACTTCAGTTGCTGCCGCCCGATGCGGACCCGCCGGTGGTGGCCAAGGCAGATGCCGATGCGTTTCCCATCATTGTGCTCTACATCAGCAGCGCCACGCACAATCTGATGGAACTCACGGACCTGGCGGAGAAAGTGTTCAAGGAGCGATTGCAGACCATCGACGGCATCAGCCAGGTCCGCATTTTCGGCGAAAAGCGGTATTCCATGCGCCTGTGGCTGGACCCGCAGAAAATGGCCGCCTATCGCGTGACGCCATTGGACGTGCGCAGCGCGCTCGCCACCGAGAATATCGAGCTGCCATCCGGCCGCATCGAAGGTGACAACGTCGAACTGACGGTTCGCACCAAGAGCCGGCTGGAAACGCCGGAGCAGTTCAACGACATGATCATTCGCGAGGAAAACGGTCGCATTCTGCGCCTGCGCGACATCGGCACCGCCATGCTGGGTCCCGAAAACGACCGCTCGATCTCCAAGGGACTGCTCGGCCCGCGCGTGGCGCTGGGACTGTTCCCGCAGCCCGGATCCAACCACATCAATATTTCCGACGAATTCTACCGGCGCATCCAGAGCATCCAGCCCGATCTTCCCAAGGACGTGTCCGTCAACATCGCGTGGGATACGAGCGGATACATCCGCAAGTCGATCCGCGAGGTGCGGGAGACCATCCTCACCGCTTTTCTGCTGGTGTTGTGCATCATCTTCATGTACCAGCGTGACTAGCGCACCACGCTGATCACGGAGCTGGCAGTGACGATTTCGCTCATCGGCGTGTTCTTCGTGATGTACGTCTGCGGATTTTCGATCAACGTACTCACCCTGCTTGGAATTGTCCTTGCCATCGGCATCGTCGTCGACGATGCCATCGTGATGCTGGAGAACATTTACGCCAAGATCGAGGACGGATTGCAACCGGTGGAAGCGGGGCACTCCGGTTCGCGCGAAGTTTTCTTCGCCATCATCTCGACGACGGTCACGCTCATCGCCGTCTTCATGCCCATCGTATTCCTGCAGGGACTGACCGGACGTCTGTTCAAGGAATTCGGCATCGTCGTGGGTGGGGCCGTGGCCATTTCCGCATTCGTAGCGCTGACGCTGACAGCCATGCTGAGTTCGCACATGCTTCGCCCCCATGCCGAACACAGCGCTTTCTACCGCGCGACGGAACCGTTCTTCCTGCGCCTCTCGGAAAGCTATCGCCGGGCCCTGGACGGCTTCCTGCGCCGGCGCGCATGGGCGGCCGTGATCGTGGTGGTCACCATCGGTTTGACGGCATCGCTCTTGTGGCGCCTGCCGCGCGAACTCGCCCCCGTTGAAGATCGCAGCCGCCTGCGCATGACTTCCACGGCCCCCGAGGGGACGTCGTTCGAGCGCATGGACAACTACATGGACGGGATCATCGATCTCGTGCGCAACACGGTGCCGGAAGCCGATGGTGCCCTGGCCAACACGTCCGGATTCGCCGGCGCCGCCAACGCAGGCAACTGCACCGTGACGCTGATTCCTCCCGAGCACCGCAAGCGGTCACAACAGCAGATTGCCGACCAGCTCGCGCAGGCCGTGCGCGGCATGAACGATGCGCGCACCTTCGTCACCCAGGAGCAGACCATCAGCGTCGGTGGCGGCCGTGCCCGCTTCGGGCTCCCCGTGCAGTACGTGATCGAGGCGCCCACCCTCGACAAGCTCTCCGAGGCACTGCCGAGGTTCGAGGAAGCGGCGCGCAGCAACCCCGCTTTCAGCGCCGTCGACGTCGACCTCAAGTTCAACAAGCCGGAACTCAACATCGAGGTTGATCGCGAACGCGCGCGCACGCTTGGTGTGTCGGTGGCCGACATCGCGCAGACGCTGCAGCTCTCGCTCGCCGGACAGCGCTACGGTTATTTCATCAAGGACGGCAGGCAGTACGAAGTGATCGGGCAGTTGAACCGCGCCAGCCGCGACGAGCCCGTCGACCTGGCGTCGATCTACGTGCGCAACCGCGACGGCAAGCTGGTCCCGCTCGACAATGTGGTGCGCACCACCGAGCGCTCGAGTCCGCCACAATTATTCCGTTTCGACCGCTTCATGGCCGCGACTGTGTCGGCCGGCCTCGCGCCCGGCTACACACTCGGCGACGGAATCAAGGCCATGGACCAGATTGCCGACAAGGTGCTGGATCCTTCCTTCCACACCTCGCTCTCCGGCGCCTCACGTGATTTTGCTGATAGTTCGTCGAGCCTCGTGTTCGTGTTCCTGCTGGCGCTCCTGTTGACGTATCTCGTGTTGGCGGGACAGTTCGAGAGCTTCCGCGACCCGCTCGTCATCATGCTGACGGTGCCGCTGGCGCTGGGCGGTGCGCTGGTGTCGCTCTGGTACTTCAATCAGACCGTCAACATCTTCAGCCAGATCGGAATGATCATGCTGATCGGCCTGGTCACCAAGAACGGCATCCTGATCGTCGAGTTCGCCAACCAGCGCAAGGCCGCAGGCCTGCCGGTGGCGGACGCCATTCGCGATGCGGCCGTGTCGCGTCTGCGTCCCATCCTGATGACAAGCTTCTCGACAATTCTGGGCATCCTGCCCGTGGCACTCGGTCTCGGCGCCGGGTCCGGCAGCCGCGTCTCGATGGGTATCGCGGTGGTGGGTGGGCTCGTATTCGCGACAGGACTCACGTTGTTCGTGGTGCCGGCCTTCTACTCGTATCTCTCCCGGGAAAAACGGCGCGCGCCCGACGCCGTTGCCAGCTCGCTCCCCCACGCGGCCGGCGCCGCATCGAAACCCTGACAGCACAAAGAGAAGGGGCGCCCGGAAAACCGGACGCCCCTTCGAGCCAGACAGAGCGATCAGGTGACGCTACTTGAGCAGCGTCATCTTTTTCGTCTCGCTGAACTTGCCCGCCGTCAGGCGATAGAAATAAATCCCCGAGCTGACCGGCGAGTTGTTGTTGTCAGTCCCGTTCCACGTCACATTGTGGGATCCGGCTTCCTTCACACCATTGAGCAACGATCGCACCAGGCGGCCGCTCGCGTCATAGATGTTGATGGTCACGTTGCCGGTAGCCGGCATCGTGTAACGGATCGTCGTCTGCGGATTGAACGGGTTGGGCTCGTTCTGCGCCAGCGAAGCGGCCAGCGCCTTCACGCCCACACGCTCGATCGGTGACATGTACTCGCCGTCACGATCGACGACACCAATCTGGTAGCGGTAGTTCCCCGCCGCCACGCGATCCGTGTACGTGAATTCGTTGCCCGTCGCAGGCACGGCGTCGATACGAACAAAGCCGCCGTTACCCGCTGCACGGTAGATGTTCACCACGTCGATCGAAAGCGTCGACTGGAACGCGCCACGCAGCGTGACGATGTCGCCCTTGGCGGACGCGTTGAACGAAGAGATGGCCACCGCGACCGGCTGGCAGCTCGAGAACGTGCCGACCTTGGAGAACCACTGACCATCTTCGGTCACACCGCTGACAGTCGTGGGCGTGCCGCGCGTGCCGGCGTATTCGTTGTAGACCCAGAAATTGCTTTCGTCCACCGGGCACAGCGAGATGCCGCTGTAATCTCCCCAGCGACTGGACGCCGTGAGACTCGAGGTGAACGTGCGCACATAGAAGTCAAGTCCGGCCGCCAGCAACACGCTGTTGCCGATGGTGCCCGCCGGATCGGCCAGCGCGCGCGTCGCATAGTACGCACTCGCGTAGATACTCGGACCCGACGCTGAGAAGCCAATGGCCATGTTGTCGCACTTGTCGACGTGGATGTTGGGCATGAAGGTATGGGTGCCGGCAGCAATGTCTTCGCCGCCGACGTTACCCTGGTCAGCCACGGTCAGCGCACCCAGGGCGGCCGTGCCGATCCGGTACCAGTGCGCCGTTGCCTGGGTTCCATCCACGCCGGCGACCGGCCGGATGGTGTGGCACGCGTACAGGTTGTTGTTGCGCCAGACGGCGCCCATGCACCGTCCCGCGACGGTTGCGATTGTGCGCGTCGAACCAAGCTGCGTCGCGCTGGGCACAGCGCTGGCGCTGGCGATGTCGCCCACACCCAGCAGCTGGAAGTTCCAGGTCGGCGCGAGAGGCGTATCGACGCGGATCACCGCGACGAATTCGTTGGTGCCGTCGCTCCAACCCGTCTGCACGAGGAAGGTGCCGACGCCGGCCGGCTCCGGTCCCCACATGGCGGTGGGCATCGTCGTCGTACCGGTGGCCGGGAGCTGTGCGGTCGCGCCCGAAAGCGTCATGAAGTCGTATACCGGGGGCCCGATGGCCGCATCCGGGCCGGACAGCACGGTCGCCTTGTCGATGATCCACAGGCGAGGACCACCACTGCTGGTGCCCGCCGCGTTGAACATGTTGGCCGTGATGTACAGCGCGTCATCGTCGAAGTTGAGGCACGGATAGTCGGCCCAACGGGCGACTCCGCCGATGGTCAGCAGCGAGTTGATCGAATAACGATACCATCCGCCGTTCGGATCCGAGGTCTTCGAGATCGCGACCAGGATACGCGAATCGAGCGCCGGGCTGGTTACCCGCTGGAAGCTCACCACGAAGAAGCGGTTCGAATACTTGTCGTACGTGCAACGGGTGTCGAAAAGATTCGTCGGCACGGCGGGCGCAAGCATCCCCGGCGTACCGGCGAAGAGAGCGTCCATGCTGATCCGCGACTGCGGGATGTCAACCGGCGCGCTTTTCAGCCGCCACTCGATGTAGTTGTTCCCCGCATCGAGGATGTGGGCAATGCCCGCAGCACAAGAGGGATCCGGTGGAATGAACAGAAAGCCGCTGTTGAGGCCGGAGTTGTCTGCAAAGCGCATGCACTCTGCCGATGCCCCGAGGCCCGGTGTGAGATCCAGTCCGCCCTTGAACACGTTGGTCAGGGGGCCGAGATCCCCGACGAACATCGAGGTCGGGTTGCTGGGAATGCCGATTGAAGGAGTCGTGGGCTCTACGGTGTACGTCTTCGCCATCACCAATGACGACGAAAGCGCGATCGCAGAGATCAATCCAATGGAGCCAAGGTATCGCATGCGCATGGCGCGAAACCTCCGGGTCTATGGTGAACTGCTGGAAAGGCGGAAATGGGTAAGACTCTGACAGGCCGATTCTGTCACTACTCCGGGCAGATATCAATAGGCGTAGGTCATTTTATCAGAATCATTTTTCGCGACTGATCGCTCGCACCGGCCCGCAGTCGAGACAGGTAGATTCCGGATGCCACCGGCCGGCCGCGGTCATCGCGACCATCCCACACCAGCTGGTGGCTGCCTTGGGGGCGAATGTCGTCGAGCAAGGTACGGACGTGGCGTCCGGCCGAGTCGTAGATCACGACCTCAGCATGCCCGCGCTCCACGAGTGTAAAGCGAATCGTGGTCGTAGGATTGAAGGGATTGGGTATGTTCTGGAGGAGTGTGTTTCCGGGTATACCCGGCGTAACCGCCGTCACCGCCTTGACGCGGAAGCGGCCCAGGCGCGTCTTCCAACGCCCATCGTCGCCGTTGCCGACGTTGGGATCATGCGGCCCGGCGTACTGGTTGAATATCCAGAAGTCGGCCTGATCCGGCTGCGATAGCGCGATCCCATTGTAATCCCCCCAGCGGTTGGTCAGGCCGGTCGCGTAACGGCGGTAGAAGTCCACGCCCAGCGCCAGCGCGGTAGGAACCGCGGTTGACCCGGCCGGATCTCCCGCGAGCCGTGTCGTGTAGAACGCGCCCGCATGCAGCGTTGAGCCCGATGCGGAAAAGTTCACCGCCATGTTACCGTCCGCGTCCACCATCAGACACGGGTAGTACGTGTGGGTTCCCGCCGCGATGTCCTCGCCCGTGATATTGCCGGCATCGGCCTGAGTGAGCGCCGTCGTGACCGTGGTGTTCAGACGCCACCAGCGCGCGACACACTGATTCGCGTCGGGCGTCAGCGCGGCGCCGCGAATATTGGATGAACAGTAGAGATTGTTGTTCCGCCACACGGCGCTCAATGTGCGCCGGTCATTGGTTTCGATCGCAAGTCCGGCAACCAATTGCGTTGCATCCGGCAGCGCGAGCGCCGGATTTTCGATGTTGCCGATATTGAGCTGTTGGACGGTGAAGAATGGTCCACCCACCGTCTGGAGCGGATCCGTCACTTCGGTCAGCTGCAGATACTCGTCAGTCCCATCCGTGATGCCTGAATACGCGACGAGAAACGTTCCCATGGGGCGCCCGCTGCTTCCGGTGGGCGGCGCGCCAAACATGTGGGCGGGGATGGTGGTGGTGACGAAGCCCGCGCCTGCGTAGGGATTGCGAACGATGAAGAAAATGGACGGATCATTGTCCGCATAGGCAGCCGGCTTGCGGATGATCCACAAGCGAACGCCTGCGTACGGCCCATTGTTGAAGCCGAACATATTGCCGGTGATATAGACAGCCTTGTCATCAACCGCCACCGCGGCGTAGTCGATCCACGTGGCTGCGCCCGAAATGGTCTGCTTCGAGTCGATGGAGTGGAACCAGAACCCGTCGTTGGGATCCGACGTCTTGGATACCGCGAACAGTATCCGCGAATAACCGCTGTCGAGCCGTTCGAGCACAACGACGAGGAAGCGTCCCTCGTACTGGTCATACAACACACGCGGGTTGAAACCGAACGTGCCCAGCGATGTGCCGGGACCGGGGCCGGGATTCGGCGCCGGAATCGCGGAAAAGAATTGAAAGAGCGAAGAACGATATTGCGGAGCGCTGCCCAGATAATCCTTCGTGCGCCACTCGATCACGCACTGGCCGGCGGTCATCACGTGCTCCGGTCCCACCGCGCACGATGCATCGACAGGAATGAACGTCTTGCCGTCGTTCAACCCCAGGTTGGTATCGAAATCGAATGACTCGATGCTGGTCTGGAGCGGAGGGGCAGAAAACGGGTTTCGTGGTGCCGAGGTCACAGCCGCCGGCTGGCGGCCTTCTATCGTGAAAACGTCGCTGGGCTCGCGCGCTGCACCCGACCCGGCCGTGGGCACGGGAGTCTCGAACTGAAACCCGGCGCGGGCGACGGCAGCCGACAGCAGGACTGCGGTGCAGAGGAGCCCGAGGATGGAAGCAAAGTGACGCATGGTGCTCCCCTCAATTGTAACAGAAAGGAGCGCCGCCACCCGGCGCGCTGACAGGAGGAAAGAGTCGGTTGATGGCGGCGTGCTACCGCTCGAGGGCGAGAAACTCGGCGGCCATTTTGGGCCCGGCACCCGCGTCTTCGTGTTTGAAGAACACGAAGGCCTGATCCCACTTCTGTGCCTCAACCCACGCGCGCCATTTCTTCATCTCGGCCGGCGGATATTCGGGCCGGCGCAGACGGAGGTAGCCCCAGGTGGCGGTGCTGACCAGCGGCACTTCGAGCTCCTCGTCGGTATCGGCGAGACACAGCGCGATGTCGTGCTTGCGGAGCAGTTCGAACGTTTCGTCGTCGAACCAGGTGGCGTGGCGGAACTCGAAAGCAACCGGCGGTTTTTCGGGCAGCAGATCCAGGAACGCGCCCAGGCGCTCGATGTCCTTCTTGAAATTGGGCGGCAACTGGAAGAACACAACACCGAGTTTCTTCTCGAGCAACGACGCCACGTCGAAGAGATAGTTGGTTTCGTCGTCGGCACCCTTGAGGCGGCGCATGTGGGTGATCTTCTGCGACGCCTTGATCACAAACTTGAACTCGGGCGGCACCTGGGACGACCACGACTCGATCAGCTCGCGTTTGGGAAGCCGGTAGAAGGTGTTGTTGATCTCGACCGCGGGAAGCCTGGTTGCATAGAACGAGAGCATTTCTTCGGGCTTCATTTTCTCGGGATAGAAGAAGCCCTTCCACTCTTTGTACGAGTAACCGCTGGTACCGGCGTAGATCTTCATGCCCGCAGCATAACAAAAAAACCGGCGGGACGTGGTGCCCCGCCGGTTTCCTGAACGAAGGACGCGTTGCGCTACTTGAGGAGCAACATCTTTCGCGATGCGCCGAACTTCCCCGACGTCAGTCGATAGAAGTAAACACCGGATGTCACCGTGTTGCCGGAATCGTTGCGTCCGTCCCACTCAACGGTAGTGACGCCGGCAGGCACAACCTCATCCATCAGTGTTTTCACCAGGCGTCCCTCGGCGTCATAGATGGCGAGCGTGGCCGCGCCGCGCGACGGCAGCGTGAAACGGATCGTCGTCGCCGGATTGAACGGGTTGGGTTGGTTCTGCTCCAGCACGGCCTCGAGTCGGGGAACCGTGACCGTCCGGATCTGCGAAACGAATTCTCCGTCGGCATCGGTGATTCCAATCTGGTAACGATACGATTCACCGGGCGTCACCTTCGTGTCGGTGTACTCGAAGCGTGACGGATTCATTGGAGTGACCGTCTCGAGCACCTTCAAAGATCCGTCATTCACGGCGCGATAAACCGAGATGTTCGTCACGTCCAAGTCGGAGCGAAACGTTGCGCTGAGCGTGACGCGTCCATTCTCCGCAACGGCTTCGAACGAGCTGATGGCCACGGCAACCGGATTGCCCCACGAGCCGTCGTTCAGGTTGAATCGCTGCAGGAACACCGAATAGCTTTCACCGTCACGATCATCGGCCCAGGCACAGTACACTCCGCCGGCACCGTCGAGTGCGAGGGCCGAATCGTAGAAGTAGCTCGCATTGCTCAACGCGACACCGGTGGTTCCCCAGGGCAGCGCTCCCAGCCCATCCACGCGCTGCAGGCGGGCGACTCCACAACAAGCCCACGGCTGAACCACCGCCACGAGTCCACCCAATCCATCGGCAATCACAGCGCTGTTTGAGTAGTTGCCGGCTCCGGGAAAAAATGAAACCGGGCTCGGCCACAGCTTGCTTCCGTCGGGTCCGAGCCGTTGTGCGTACGGGTCCAAATCGTTGCCGATCGACGCTTGCCACGCCACCACAAAACCGCCTACCCCGTCGGGTTCAATCCACGGGTAGAGCCAGTCGTATGTGTTCACGCCCGTCACGACATCCGATAACCACAGTTGAGTTCCATCTGTGTCGAGGCGTTGCACCTGCAGCTTGCGATTCAGCGAAACGCCCCCCTCGAGCGCCATGGCGGCGCCTCCGGTCGCCCCGAGCGCCAGCGGACCGGCATGCCCGTCTTGCTGAAGAAGCTGCCCGTTGCCCGACGGCACCTGTTGTCCGGAGCCGTCAACAAGCTGCGTGTACAGGTCGACGGCTCCATAGAACTGGTGGGGTCGAACATCGTAGTCCCAATACGAACGTCTGAAATCGCTCCAATAGATACGAAACCCGCCGGGGAAGGCGGGAGCAACAACCGGATAGTCGCGATTCTGATCGAGGTCATACGTCAGATTGCACAAGACGGCGGAGGACCACTGCGGCACGCCATCGCTGTCGAAGCGCTGCGCAAGAACTTGCGCGTATTGAGGTCCACCAACGGACCACGTCACCACGACGCCGTGGTTACCATCGGGAATCATGCTCCATTCATTCAGCCAGCCACCACCAACTGCCCTGTCATTGAAGAGAACTTGCCCGGCTGCGTCGATTCTGCCGAGATAAATGACGTCTCCACCTGCCGCGCCGTTCGGATTGTTTTCCCAGGCGACAAAAGCACCGCCCGAACCATCGCTCACAACCTTCGGCAAAACCTGCGATCCGGTGCACGCACACACGGGCACGCCGCCCTCCGCCCACAAACGGTTGCCATCTTGGTCGACGCGTTGAGCAAATATGTCGCGCTGCAGAGTTCCGTTCTCGAACCAGATTACGAAGACGCCACCCAGGCCATCCGAAAGGAGCGCGGGCCTGTTTTGCTGACCCGGCAAGTTTGCAATCGGGATACCGCCATCAATCCAGTTGGCGGAAACGGAAAACGGAATCAAGAGAAGGAGCGGAAGGAGAAGGACATGCGGCCAGCGTGGCATCGCGTTATCGTCCTTTCGGGGCAGAACGTGGGGCAATGACAATAGTTTAGTACACCGTCCCAGATAAGTAAAGAGGACCGGCGACACGGTCGCCGGCCCTCTCCGAAAGGAAATATGCGCGAAACGTTATTTCAGCAGCAACATCTTGCGCGACGCGTTGAACTTCCCCGACGTCAGTCGATAGAAGTAGACACCCGACGTGACCGTAACGCCCGAGCTATTGCGGCCATCCCATGTGACGGCGGTGGTACCGGCCGGAACCACATCGTCCAGCAACATTTTGACCAGGCGGCCTTCGGCGTCATAGATGGCGAGCGTGGTCGCACCGCGCGACGCCAGCGTGAAACGAATCGTCGTCGCCGGGTTGAACGGGTTGGGCTGATTCTGTTCCAGCACGGCCTCGAGTCGGGGAACCGTGACCGTCCGGATCTGCGAAACGAATT
>CAZULB010000059.1:0-18664 GCA_964621155.1 uncultured bacterium
AAGGAACCCTCGTAACCGCAGGGTTGTAGGTTCGAGTCCTACCCGGGGAGCCATTTCTAATCAGCCCAACACAAAAAAAAGAACCGGAGGCTGTTGCCTCCGGTTCTCTCTTGTAGCAACTCGATAGTTTCTACTGTCCGGCGTAGAGCGCTTTCACGCGGCCCCAGGTGGTCTCCTCGGTGGCGAGGGGCACTTCGACCACGTCGCCGTTCACGGTGATTCCCGTGCCCGGGGCGCCGACGTCTGAAATCGTGCTTCGAATATCGGCCCAGCCAATCACACCGTCCGCATCGGTCTCGCAAGTGTTCAGGAGATTGTGCAGGTAGAAACGGATGATGAGATTCCCCTGCGTCGCCGGAACCGTCGAGGCATCGAAGGTATGTGATCCAGCATAGACACCGTTCTGATCCAGGGTCTCGGTGACATTGACGGCGTCCACCACGGAAGCAAAGTTGTCCGCGCTGGTCATCAGGCTGATCGTGAACGTTTCGCCGTTGCAATACGACCGGTAGTCGTACTGGATGGTCGAGAGTTGCAGCCCCCCCACCTGCGCGGTGAGTGTGAACTCGATGTAGTAGCCTCCAACCGTATCCAGGGGGCCCGGCCCGACGCGGACCGGACGCACAGTGGTATTGCTGTATTGAAAACCGGGGCCGTGGTTGCTCAACGACGAGGCGGCGACGACCGGATCGACAAGCGCGGGTGCCAGGTCACTGACGCCCGGCTGTTGATAGCCCGTCGGATCGTAGTTGGCGAGCACCGTGGCGCTCACGGAAGCGGCGGAGAAAAGAACGAGACTGATGCAAAGGATCGCGGTCATTAACAGGTGCCGCATGTCGGGGCCTCCATGGGGAACGAGAGAAGAAAACGCGACTTGAGAATAGGTGCACAATTATACAGAAAACCAAAGCTTGGGACACCAACGATTGAGTCGAGTATGGAGGCACTTTGTCCGATGCAGACGGGACAAAAGAGGTGTTTGTCCTTTTGCCTGCTTCCGTTCGGAGAGTCTTGTTGGGCCAGTGACATGTCGTGCCGGCTTCCAGGGTCACGATTCCTTTCGGAAAAGTTTCATGTGCTGACGACCGAATATCTTTTCGGCCTGGAGTCGGTTGTGGTGTGCGCACAACAGCCGGAGATTGGAAATCTCGTTGCTGCCGCCCCGCGCGACGGGCTTGATATGGTCAACGTGCAGACGGATGGTTTCCTCGCAGCGTTTGCCGTCGGATCCCACAAAGGTGCAGCGTGCACGATCACGCGCGAAGACGGCGTCGCGTGTTCCGGTTGGGATTGATGTACGAATCTGGCGTTCAATTGAGTGGACGGTTCTCTGTTCGCGGCGCTGGTGCCGTTCGGTGGGTTCGTGGCGGCGGATAAATTCTTCGAGCAATGCCGTGAACACGGATTCGAATGTGAGGCGTTGGACGCGGTTGGACAACACGGTGATGGCGGTGCGGTATTTCACCATGAATGACTGGTCGACGAGAAACTGGATGTAAACCTTGGCCTGCGTCGTCGTCGGGGCGGATTTCGTATCGACACTTGCTGATACTGGATCTTCCGCTTCCGTGGGTGCCGGCCGGGGAGTAAACAGTGTGTCGTCGGCGATTGATTCGCGATATCGGGAGTTGTCTCGGGGCTCCAACGGCAGGGGCGCCCGGCTCGGGGCCGGGACGTGGACCAGTCGGGCACGATCACGCAATGTGACGGGCGCGCGAACGGCAGCCACCAATGCTTCCACTTCGCGCTGAGATTTCCGGCGAATCTTCTCGAGCCATTGGTCGACGGTGCTCTCCGTAACGATGTTCGCAATGAGTCCGAGCGTCATCAGGTTGATCTCGCCCTGCTGCAACAGTGTCGCCACGGCCGGAAAGCGCTGCAGGCAGCGCGAGGCCTGGACGCGACGGCCGGCGTCGGATTCGGAATAACAGAGATGCCCGGTGCAGTAGGAGAAGAGGGACGAGTATCCCAGCCGAAGGTGCAAACCCCGGCGTTCGACTTCGATGAGATGGTGGAGCAGATCGAGATCGGTGTCGCGCTCGCTGTGTCGCAGCTCTTCGAGGCGTTTCATCAAATCGCGATCCGTAATGGAGCTCAACATGGCGGTCCTCCTCTTTGCCAGACGTTCGGCAGCCGGGAGGATAGCCGCGCGCAGATGATCATAGCGCAAACCCGCCCCAAAAGGTAACGGCTCCTGATTCACATGGAATCAGGAGCCGTACCAGGGAAGACATCAAGCGCTACGCGATCACCGGGGAGGTGGCGTGCACGGGAAGCAGCCGCCGTAGACGACGAATTTTGTCTTCATGCCCCAGGCGACCGGATTGTTGCAGCAGTCCTTCCCGAACTGCCCGACAACCGTCGAGTGACTCGCATTGTTGTAATACGTGGCGTTGGATGTCGGCGCCGCGTTGCTGGTCGTGTGCATGGTCACGCCGAACACCACTCCAACCAGGAACAGTATGGTGATTACAAGGAGACGAACACGTTTTGACTTGAACATGGTTTCCCCCCTCATTGAAATTGCGGCGCGACCTACGCACCGCATGTGTGCACGGTAGCACCGGAGCAGACCCGCGTTAATCAGAAAGTGCTGACTTATTTTGCAATCGCTGGAGATGCTGGCGGATATCCAAGGCCCTTTTGGGGTATCATCCCCATGTAGAACAGAGTCCCCCCGGCTCTGCCCCTCTCGTTTTGTTCCCATAGAAAGGACTTCCCAATGATGAGATCTCCTCGTTTCCCTTTACTGGCAACTGTCGTCGCTACGGCGTTGCTTGCCAATGCCTCCTCCGCTGCCGAGCTCCAGCTGCCGCGTCCGAGCCAAAAGGCCCAGGTCATGCAGACCGTGGGTCTCACGGATGTCACCATCAACTACAGCCGGCCCGGCGTGAAGGGACGCACGATTTGGGGCGACCTCGTTCCCTACGACAAGGTGTGGAGGACGGGCGCGAATGAGGCCACCGACATCACCTTCTCCACCGACGTGAAGGTGAACGGTCAGCCGCTCGCGGCCGGGACCTACAGCCTGCACACCATCCCCACCAAGAGCGACTGGACCGTGATCTTCAACAAGAAGGCCGACCAGTGGGGAAGCTATTCCTACGACGCGAAGGATGACGCGCTCCGCGTCCAGGTCAAGCCCAAGGCCCACGAGTTCACAGAGTGGATGGAGTTCAGTCTTCCGGACATCGCCGTGGACAAGGCCACAGTGGCTCTCGACTGGGAGAAGCTGCGCGTCTCGTTTGAAATCCAGGTGGAAACTGTCGAGCACGCGCTCGCGAGCGCCCGCGCTGCGATGGCTTCACTCGCACCGGACGACAATCAGACGGCATTCCGTTGTGCGAGTTTTGCTTTCCAGAACAACGTCGCGCCCGATGAAGCACGGCAGTGGATCGACAAGTCGATTTCCATCAAGGAGACCTGGCTCAACCTGCGTCTCAAGGCCGACATGATGGCGAAGGATGGCAAGACGGCAGAGGCCATCCAGTTCGGAGAGAAAGCCATCGCGGTGGGCAAGACCGACGCACCCGCTGACGAGATCGCCAAGATCGAGAAGCAGGTTGCGGAGTGGAAGAAGGCTAAGAAGTAACGGACCGGGCTACCGGGCGGCCCGGGCGGCCGCCCGGTAGCGAGAATATGATGGCGAAGGCAACGGTCCCGAGACAGCCGACCACGTTGTACCAGAGGAACGAGATGTCGGTGGCCACAAAGCAGACCACGACCGCAATCTCGCCCGCCAGCGCCCCGATAAACACCGCCGTTGCCCCCACACGCTTCACGTAAAACGCCAGCAAGAAGATCCCGAGGATCGTGCCGTAGAAGAGCGATCCCAGGATGTTGACGGCCTCGACCAGCGATCCCAGCCGGTTCGCATACTCCGCGAAAAGAATGGCCAGCGCGCCCCAGACCACGGTCGCGACCTTCGATACAACCACCAGGTGCCGGTCCGACCACTCACGCTTCCAGAATCTCCGATAGATGTCGACGATCGTCGTCGAGGCGAGGGCGTTGAGTTCCGAGGCCGTCGATGACATCGACCCCGCGAAGATCATGGCCAGCACGAGACCAACCACGCCCACAGGCAGCGAGGCGAGCACGAACGACAGGAAAATGTAGTTCACGTCGTTGCCGTCCGATCCCGGGTTGACCTGGCGCACAATCTCACGTGCTCTGAGGCGCACGTCGTCGGCCTCGGCCTGGATGCTGTCGATCGCCGTTGCGGCCGATGCCGCTGCCACGCCATCACCGGTGCGTCGTGCCTTGAGCAGCGCCTCGATGCCGGCGCGCTTCGCCTGCGTGAGCGCGTCGTGCTCCGTCTGCAGAACATGGAAATCGCCCGCGAACGAGCTTGCCTCGACCTTCTCCGTTTCCACGGGATTGAAATAGACCGGTGTGGCGTGGAACTGGTGCACAACGAAGACCATGGTTCCAATGAACAGGATCAGGAACTGCATCGGCACTTTGACAATGCCGTTGAACAGGAGCCCGAGCCGGCTCTGCGTCACGGACTGGCCCGAGAGGTAGCGGCCGACCTGCGATTGGTCGGTACCAAAGTAGGAAAGCGCGAGGAAGAAACCGCCGATGATGCCCGACCAGAAGTTGTAGCGGTTGCTCCAATCGAACGAGAAGTCGATCGCATTCAGCCGGCCCATGCGGCCCGCCACGTACACCGCTTCCGGGAAGGAGACGCTTTGAGGAAGCCGTGCCACCGCGATCGCCAGCGTGGTCAAAAGACCACCCAGAATGATGACCATCTGCCAGAAATTGGTGTGAGAGACGGCCTTCGTGCCGCCCGTGGCTGTATAGATGATGACCAGAATGCCGATGACCACGTTGGTGACGTGAAGGTTCCAGCCCAACAGCACGGAAAGGACCACGGCCGGTGCGTAGATGGTGAGCCCGCACGCGAGCCCGCGCTGCACGAGGAACAAGATGGCGGCGAGGCTGCGCACTTTGACGTCGAAACGGTGTTCGAGGTACTCGTACGCGGTGTAGACCTTGAGCCGGCGGTAGAGCGGCACCGCGGTGATCGACAGCACGACCATCGCGAGCGGCAGACCGAAGTAGAACTGCACGAAGCGCATGCCGTCGACGTAGGCCTGGCCGGGCGTCGAGATGAATGTAATGGCGCTGGCCTGCGTCGCCATGATGGAGAACGCGACCATGTACCAGCGCATGCTGCGGTCGCCCAGGATGTACCCGTCGAGATCGCGGTTCCTCCGGCCCTTCCACACGCCGTAAACGACGATGAAGAGGAGCGAGGCAACGAGCACAAGCCAGTCGTAACTTCTCACGAGAACGCTTTCGTGAACGCGTAGAAGAGAAGGATGAGGAGCACCAGGTTCCCGATGACGACGGCGTAGAGCACACGCCAGCTCCCCCCGATGGGTGGCGGCTCTTCTCCGTCAGGCGCCGTTGGCTGCTCGGTCTCTCTCATCCGCGGGCCGACACGAGGTTGATGAAGAGACGGTAGGCGCCCGGCACGCCCGCCGGGAGTTGTCTGAAGAATGCGTAACCGGTGTAGATGAAGATCCCCTTGCCGTGGCGCGCCCACAGAAGACCACCCGCCATCGGCTTTTCACCGGGATCGGTGGACGAGAGCACGGTCTTGTACTCCGGTCCCCACGTGGAGGCAAAGTAGAGACCCCGTTCCTGCACCCAGCCTTCGAAGTCTCGCGCCGTAATCCGGTTGGGTGTCGTCAGGAGCGGGCTCGCGGGATCCGCAAAATCAATCGGGGCCTCTTCGACCGTGACGCGGTCACGACCGATCTCGAGCGGGAAGGGCGCGAAGTCCCGCTGCAGGGTTCGATCAGCAGTGTTGTACTGCACGACGAGCGTTCCTCCCGACTTGACGTAGTCGAGGAGGCGCTGCGAATTGCGCTTGAGCGCCTCGCGTGCGTTGTATGCGCGCACTCCTGTGACAATGGCGTCGTATTTGGAGAAGTCACCCGAAGCAAGCTCGGCGTCTTCGATGAGTGTCACGCGGTATCCGGCCTGGGAGAGAGCAGCAGGAACGTCGTCCCCCGGACCCATGACGTAGCCGATGGTTTCGCCGATTTTGGCAAGCGGCAGGCGCACGACGTGCGCGGTGGCCGGTGGGAACACGGCAACAATCGGAATGTGGAGATGATCAATCACTGTCATATCGCGCGTGAAGGTTCGGTCGCCGGTTGTGAACTCGGCCGCGAGCACGCTTGCCTCCGGGCCCGGAGTGACCTGAAAGACGACGTCGCGGGCTTGCCCCGCGGGAAGATCGACCTCATGCGCGGCGGGATCGCAACGCCACCCGGAAGGCAACGCGAGGCGGGCGCTTCCGCGCAGCGCGGAGCGCGATTCCAGTCGGAGGCGCACCGGACGCGCGGAGCCGTCGGGGAAAAGGTAGACCTGCTTGTCGAGCGCGAGCGTTACCTCGGGAGCGATGCACAGCGGCCGGTAGAGCTCACCGCGCACGCGGTCCACCCAGCGGTACAGGACGGGCAGTGTGTAGTTGATCGCTTGTCCCGATACGGTCACGGAGATCGTCGCTTGCAGCGCGGGATCGTTCCATGGCGTTCCGATGAGCGCCGGATCTGCCACCTGTTGCAGACCTCCCGCGAGTGGCTCGCGCAGCCAGTAGGGCTGCGTGGTGCGCCAGTCCAGACTCGCGGGCACGATGCTGCGCAGCGCCACCGTGACCGGCCGGTTCTCCGCGAGAAGGCTGTCGGCCGGGCCGCCCAATCCGGCGGGTTCGGATGCTACGCCGGTCAGGCGAATTGCCGCGCCCGAGCGGTTGATTGCGGTGACATCAACCTGGATCGAGTCGCCGGGAGAGAGTGTGTGCTGACGCGCCACTGCCTCGAGCCAGAGCCCGGTGCAGGCGCGGATCACGTCGTCGAGCTCGCGTTCCTTATATAGAAGGAGCGACGCATCGCCGGCGGCCGCCGAAGCGCGCAGGCGCTCCAGTGCGGTGCGCGCTTTCAAGAGCCCCGGCACGCTCGCTTCGGGGTTGCCGGGATTGTGGGCGCGGACCACGGCATCGAGGAGTTTGCCCACCGCCGCCCCGCCACGGATTCGATTCAACGACAGATCGACACCCTCGAAGAGGTCCGCCTTTGCCGGTTCCCCTTCGATATGCTTGAAGAAATTGACCGATGTGCCGCGGCGCTCAGGCGAACCAAATCCCTGGCTCTTGTGCATGCTCCGGCTCTCGCCAGCGAGTTCGGTATAGGAACGACCGAGCAGCGTGTTATAAGCCCCGAGATCGATGGTGAGAAACTGTCTGGCACTTTCGCCCGATGGCGGTGCCGTCCAGTTGAAGTAGTTCCAGACCAGCCGCTTCGGTTTCCAGACCGAGAGTGTGCGCAACTGTTCGGGGAATCGAGCCGGATCGCCCGCTGCCGTGAAAGCCTCGACGGCGAGCAGCGCGGACGCGGTGTGATGGCCGTGTCGGCCCTCGCCGGTGGTTGGGAAGCGCATCACGATGACATCGGGCCGAAAGGCTCGAATGACGCGCACAACATCACTCAGGACCGCGTCGTGTCCCCACTTGGCGAGCGTTTCGTCGGGCGACTTGGAGTATCCGAAATCCACCGCGCGTGTGAAGAACTGCTCGGCGCCGTCGATCCGGCGCGCCGCGAGGAGCTCCTGGGTGCGGATGACGCCCAGCAGGTCGCCCTGTTCGTTGCCGATCAAGTTCTGTCCGCCGTCGCCGCGGGTCATGGAGAGGTACCCGGCCCGCACCAGTTTTTCATTCTCGAGCCACGTCAACATGGCCGTGTTCTCGTCGTCGGGGTGAGCCGCCACGTAGAGCACGGAGCCGACGACGGTGAGCTTCTCCATGGCGAGTCGCAGGGACGCGGCGTCCAGCACCGCGGGGGGACCGTCGGAAGCAAACGACGGAGAGGCGGCAACCGCCAGGAACAACGTAAGCACAACCCGCCGGAATGCGATGCGCAAGGGTGACTTCCTTTCGAGAGATGGTGCTTCGAACCGGGTCCGGGCGTCGATTATTCACGACACTCCCGGAGAAGTCCAGATCGCAGGTCGTATGCGGGAAATACCTGATCGCATGGATTCCGGGTGCCTTGCACTCGATACGGGCTGTCTCGTAGGATGACAGGACGTGTGCGTGGGGTGTCGCATTTACCCGGCGGAATCGCCCTACTCGCGTCGGAGATTCGTTTCGTCATGTCACAGAGCGGGAGTTTCTCCGTGCAGAAGTTGGCTCCGGTGCTTCTGACGTTTGTGCTCCTCATCGTGTTCCGCGCAAAAGCAAGCGCGCAAGAGCGCCCGGAGCAGATCACAGGCGTCGCGTTCCGTCCGCGCTCCCAAGTCAGTCGAAAGGAAATACGTGATCTACGACAATATCCTCCAGGTGGTCGGTAATACGCCGACCGTGCGACTCAACCGCATCGGCAAGGACACGGGTGCCGAGCTGTTTGCAAAGTGTGAATTCCTGAACCCCGGCGGCTCGGTGAAGGATCGCATCGCCGTGCGCATGATCGATGAACTGGAGAAGAGCGGACGGGTGCGTCCGGGCACCACGTTGATCGAGGCGACCAGCGGCAACACCGGTGTCGGTATGTGCATGACGGCGGCCGTGAAGGGTTACCGCATGATCATCACGATGCCGGAGAAGATGAGCCGCGAGAAGCAGGTGGTGATGGAAGCGCTGGGTGCCGAAATCATCCGCACCCCCACGGAAGCGCCGCACGATTCGCCGGAGAGTTTGATCGGTGTGGCGCAGCGTCTCAACAAGGAGATTCCCAATTCGGTTATTCCGGATCAGTACGGTAATCCCGACAACCCCGCTGCTCACTATTATGGAACGGGCGCCGAAATCTGGAATGACTTCGGCGATACTCTCGACATGTGCGTACTGACGGCGGGGACGGGCGGGACCATCGCCGGCGTGGCCAAATATCTCAAGGAGAAGAACCCGAACATCAAGATCATCGGGGTGGATCCGGAAGGGTCGATCCTCGGCGGCCGCGATGAGGTGAAGACCTACCACGTGGAAGGCATCGGTTACGATTTCATCCCCGATGTCATGTCGTACGATCACATCGACGATTGGATCTATTGTAATGATGGCGACAGCTTCCAGATGGCGCGGCGCCTGATCCGTGAAGAAGGGCTGCTCGTCGGCGGCAGCTCGGGGTCAGCCGTATGGGGAATGCTCGAGGCACTCAAGCGCTATCCCAAGACAAATCGGGTTCTCACCATTCTCCCGGATTCGATACGCAACTATCTCTCCAAGTTCGTCAGTGACGAGTGGATGAAAGAGCGCGGATTCATGGAGACGAATTCCTGACGCCGGTTCGCTCGCAGGGTAGGGGCTTGCGGGTCTGTTCAAGTGCAAAAAGAATGAGGCGGGTCGGATTCCGACCCGCCTCTTTTTCTGTACCGAACCCGTGTCCTCGAGTGTTTACTCGGACACCTGCATCGCTTTCATCTCGGCTTCGGTGGGAGGCAGCTCTTCGCGACTGTTCGCGTTGACCATCGCCTCCAGTCTGGCCGCGTCCATGGTCGTGCCGTTGACATTCAGGGTGAAGCCCTGCGGGATCAAGACGCGGTCGATCACGTGGATCACGCCGTTGGTGGCCAGGACGTCGGCGGTGGTCACCCTCGAGAAGTTGACCCACACGTTGGAAAACCACTTCACGATCGTGACCTTGCCCGTCTGCAGCGTCGGGACACGCTGATAGAACTGGAGGTCCTTAGAGAGTACCCGGCCACTGACGACGTGGTAGAGCAGCAGCTCCTGCAGCTTCGACTTGTTCTCTGGGCGCAGGAGGGCCTGCACGAGAGCGGGCGGAAGCTGGTTGAACGCTTTGTCGGTGGGCGCGAACACCGTGAACGGTCCGGTCCCGCGCAGGGCGTCGACCAGCTCGGCGGCCTGTACTGCGGCCACGAGCGTGTTGAAGCCCGCCCCGACAGCGGTGTCGACGATGTCCCCGGTGGGCTGATTCAGCTCGAGCTCGAAGCCCTTCGGAATCAGCACCTGGTCGATGATGTGAATGACGCCGTTGCTGGCCAGAACATCAGCCGTGGTGACGCGCGCGTTGTTGACCATGATGCGGTTGCCCCACGTCTTGCGAACCCAAAGCCTGTCGCCCTGGGCGGTCGGGACCAACTGGGACCACCTGATGTCCGTGGACAGAACCCGGCCCGGAACAACGT
Source organism: uncultured bacterium (assembly GCA_964621155.1). GTDB lineage: Bacteria > Krumholzibacteriota > Krumholzibacteriia > WVZY01 > JAKEHA01 > JAKEHA01. The sequence goes on from CAZULB010000059.1 coordinate 10,165, forward strand.
GGTAGAGCAGGAGCTGCTGGAGCTTGGCCTTGTTCTGCGGCAAGAGGAGCTTCTGGACGAGCCCGGCCGGCAGTTTCTCGAACGCGGCGTCCGTCGGGGCAAACACCGTGAACGGGCCGGCGCTGCGGAGCGTACCCTCCAGGTCCGCCGCCACCACGGCCGCCACCAGGGTGTTGAAGCTTCCCGCGCCGATGGCGGTGTCGACAATGTCGTTGGAAGTGGTGGCCGCCAGCCCGGTGTCATTCGTGGTGCCCGGTCCGGCCGGATTGCCATCCTTGCTGCACCCGTTCAGGACGGAGGCTGTGACGGCCAACAGCAGTACTGGTATCAACTTAAAGGCGCTTCTCATCGTATCTCTCCTTGATTTTCGTGCTCCCTGCGATGTGTTGATACTTGTCCTATTCGCGCCCCACGGGCATTCGGATGCAGCGGATCACCGGGCGGGCATGGGTTATTAAAGAGATCGATGTGGAGTTGTCTGCCAGCTGCGAGTTCCTGAACCCGGGAGGCTCGGTGAAGGATCGCATCGCCGAAGACAAGGCGGGTCACGACGATTCTCCCGGATTCAATCCGCAACTACCTCTCCAAGTTCGTCAGCGACGAATGGATGATCGAACGCGGATTCATGAAAGCGTGGAAGACTGTTCATGAAAACGCAGCCGCGAAATTGATTGGAGCAATACAGCCAGTTACTTGAGAAGGATCATTTTTTTCGTAATTGCTTCACCGCCCACACGAAGACGATAGAAGTACACGCCGGATGCCACATCGGTTCCGCGAGCATCGCGCCCATCCCAGTGGATGTCGTGCGAACCGGGCTGATACGGTCCGCTTGCAATTGTCGCCACGCGACGTCCGCCGACGTCGAACACTTCGAGCGTGATTGTCTGCGCACGTGGTAGTGTGAATGTGATTACCGTGGAGGGGTTGAATGGGTTGGGGATATTCTGGGACAGGGTCACGCGCGGCACGGGCGTGCGTTCCACGCCGGTTACGGGCGGTGTCACGATGACCAGCGCACCGCAGTTGCTCGACGCCGATCCGGTTGTAACGGTACCGTCGACCTGAGTGGTGTCGCCCACGGCGGCGCTGTTCGGTACCACGACGTTCACGATCCATGTCGCGACGTCGCCCGGCATCACGGCCATGGGGCCTCCGGCATACTGCAGCATCCATCCGTCCGCATTCGTCGCGGTCGGCGTCACCATCACGGGAGTCGCGCCGTCGTTCACGACCATGAACGGAATGGCCAGTGTGTCTCCCGGCAGGCCTTCAACGTCATGCCCGGCCATGCAGGAGATACGCGGCCTTGTATTGATTGATTCGAACAGCTCCCACCCGCGTCCGGCCGCCGCACGACGGTCGGTCGCGTAGAAAATCCGATCGTTCACCGGCGGGATGTGTGGCGCGACTTCGTTCATGGGGCCATTGACGCCGGGTCCCAGGTTGGCTGGTGCTCCCCACATACCGGCCGTCATGGAAGCTCGATAAATGTCGAAGCCACCGAACCCGCCGGGTCGATTGGAAGTGAAGTAGAGTCGAGCGCTGGTTCCATCCCAGTCCGCCAGCATCGGGTCCTTGTCCGCGAAGGGCGTGTTGATTCCGGGCCCGAGGTTGACGGGCGCGCCGAGATATGACGGCGTTCCGGTCTTCATCGCCATCCAGATATCCCAGTCTCCCATTCCACCGGCACGTTTGGATGCGAACAACAATCGATCGTTCCATTCCATCGGTGAGGTGTCGTCGGCCGGAGAGTTAACCGAGCCGAGAAATGCGGCGCTGGACCATGTCGTCGAGTCGACGCGCGGCGCCACGTACAGGTCGAACCCGCCCGCACCGGGGCGATTGGATGCGAAGTACAGCCACGCTTCACCGGCGGCCGCTTCCGGCGTGATCTCGTCAAACGCGCTGTTGATGCCCGCGCCGAGATTGACGGGCGTGGCGTACGCGTGCGCCACATCGTCCCAGCTTGCCGACCAGATGTCCTTGCCGCCGAAGCCGCCGGGGCGATTGGAAGAAAAATAGATTTTCGGCGCCGACACGCTCGCGAATTCACCTCCGCAATGCGTGCAACCACATTCCTCGTCATGCGCGGAATCGATTCCCGCGACCGTGTCCGGAGCCGTGTACTGTTCCGGAATCGTGAACTCGGCGCCTTTGTGCCAGAAACAGAACCAGTGTCCGAGCTCGTGTTTCACCATCTGGTAGTAATCGAGCGTGTTCTCCGGGCACTTGTCGTCCTTGTTGGTGATCCATCCATCGCCGTCGGTGTCGCTGGGATAGCACCAGGTTCGTTGGTGGCCGCTGTGCTTGGTCTTGCCGGGATCATTGCGGAGATAGAGATTGGCGGGCCCCTCTTTTTTCTCCGGAGTGGTTGCCGTGGGCGGGATCAACTTGAAATCCATCAGGCCCGCTACTGTCTTCTTCTGGTTGGGCACCTGGTCGACATTCTGGATCGTCATTGTCGCCTGGCCTGGATCATTGGTGAACCAGGCGTCCGGGTTGGTGACGGGATCCTCCACCGGCTGGCCGGAGGCGTGGAATGGCGATTGCGGACCGTAAACCCCCACCATGCTGTCGTATTCGCCTTCCGACATGCACCGGCTCGACAGCGCATGTTTCTTGGCGGGATTCACGGTGGCCGCGTTGTCCAGATTATGATCCGGGCCGGGCGTCATTACGCCCGTGGCAGTCTCGTTGCGATTGACCTGCGTTGTCGAGTTGGGAACGTTGCCGGCTTCTTTGGCCTTGTCGTACATGACCCACTGCTTGAGCGCATACCGCACGCAACGCTTTTGATCCTCGCTGAGGGAGCTGTAATTGATCTTGAACGGATAGGGGGCTTTCGACCCGCGCATGATGGTTGTATCAGCGACGGGAGACGAAGCAATTGAGAGCAGAATGATTACTACGGATGGTAATGCCCAATGCAACGGACGGGTCGGGTTCGCCACGGTCAGGCCTCCGTATGTTGGGTTCGCAGCTCGCACGCCGTGCGGCATCAATAATTGTAGTACATTGCGAACAGGGTTGTCGCGCGTCATCTGAACAAGATCGTGCTTTGCCAAAGCCGAGGGCGGGGTCACCTGCTGCAGCCTGATTCTCCGCTGACTTGGCCGCTGATACCTGTTACGCTCCCGTTGGAGTCCCGCCCCTTTAACCAGGAAACGTCCCCATGCCATTTTCCAATTTCAAAATCCACGCAGACCTCTTGCGCGGTGTGCGCGAACTGGGTTTCACCCAGCCCACACCCATCCAGCTCGACGCCATTCCTCCCGGTGTAGAAGGGAAGGACGTGCTGGCCTGCGCCATGACGGGCAGCGGCAAGACAGTGGCGTTCTTGCTTCCGATCTTGAACCAGTTGATGACACGCGAGCGGCGCACCACACGCGCGCTTGTGCTGGTTCCCACGCGCGAGCTCGCCGCGCAGGTATTGGGCGAGTTGAACGATCTCGCCGTGCACACGCCCATCAACGGCGCGGCAGTGTTTGGTGGTGTGGGGATGGGACCGCAGGAGCACGCATTTCGAAGCGGTGTCGACGTGATCATCGCCACACCGGGCCGCCTGCTCGATCATTTCAGCTATCCATATGCAAGGCTGAAAGGCCTGGAGATTCTCGTACTCGACGAGGCGGACCGCATGCTCGACATGGGTTTCTTGCCCGACATTCGTCGCGTGCTGAAGCACATTCCGCCGCGCAAGCAGACGCTTTTCTTCTCGGCCACCATGCCGGCGCCGATAGCGAAGCTCGCGCAGGAAATGCTGAAGAACCCCGTCGTGATCAACCTCGCTCGCCAGAGCGGTCCCGCGGTCGGTATCACGCAGGCCGTGTACCCGGTTCCGCAGGAGCTCAAATCGTCGCTGCTCGTGCGACTGCTCGAGCGCGGCGACCTCGAGGACGCACTCGTGTTCACGCGCACCAAGCATCGCGCCGATCGCGTGGCCGATTTCCTCGTCCGGCACAAGATCAACGCCGAGCGCATTCACGGCAATCGCTCGCAGAACCAGCGCACCCAGGCGCTGGCCGGTTTCAAGAGCGGCAAGCATCGTGTGCTGGTGGCGACGGACATCGCCGCGCGCGGGATCGACGTCGAAGCACTCAGTCACGTCATCAACTTTGACGTGCCCAACATGCCGGAAGACTACATCCACCGCGTGGGACGAACCGCCCGCGCCGAAATGACAGGGGATGCATTCACGTTCGTTTCACCGCAGGAAGAGAAAGACATGCTGCGCATCGAGCGTGCCATCGGAAAAAGGCTTCCCCGCATCATCGTGCCCGACTTCGACTACAAGGCGCGACCTGAAGCGCGGCTCGAGTTGTCGAACCGCGAACGTCGCGAGATTTCGCGTTCCCGCCCTTCGGGCCAGCGCAGCAAGCATGGCGGCGGCGGAAGACCGCAGCGGTCTTCGGGTGGTGGAGGCGGAAAGGGCCGTCCCGCGAGCAGCGGCGGCGGCAAGGGCCGCCCCTCTTCACCGCCACGTTCCGGCGGATCGAAGCCGCCGTCCCGCAGTCCGCGCCGTTCGCGGCGACAGGGGCGCAGCTGGTGAGCGTGCTCAGGATCGCGGGAAGATCGATTCGTTTCTGCTGCGTGGCGGCGATTCTCGCGGCCAGTGCTCCGGCTTCTCTGCACGCCGGCGATGCTGCCGACGTGCGCGCCATGGTCGCTGCATCCCAGAAAATCCCGCCCGGCGGAATCGATGAACTCAAGGCGGTCAAGATCGGCGGCATCGATCAGTGGATCAGCGTTCGTGGCAACGACGCATCCAACCCGATTCTTCTCTTCATACACGGCGGCCCCGGCTTTGCGATGATGCCGTTGGCCTGGACATTCCAGCGTTCGTGGGAAGAGTTCTTCACGGTCGTGCAGTGGGACCAGCGCGGCACGGGGAAGACGTTTGCGCGCGGGAACCAGACGCCGGATCCCTCCATGAACATCGATCGCCTGCAGGCCGACGCGGAGGAAATGATCGCCTGGCTGCGCACGACATATCATCAGGACAAGATCTTCGTCATGGCGCATTCGTTCGGAACGATTTTCGGAATGCGTATCGCGCAGCGTCACCCGGAATGGTTGTACGCGTACATTGGTGTCGGCCAGGTCATCAACGGGCGGCGCAACGAAGAAGTCAGCTATCGCGAGACCATGGCGCTGGCAGAAAAGGCCGGCGACAAGACCGCCATCGACGAGTTGAAATCCATCGCGCCGTATCCCGGGCCGGGACGTTCGACTCCGCTTGCCAGCGTGTTTCTCGAGCGCAAGTGGATGATCAACTATGGCGGCATGTTCTTCGGCAAGAAAGGCGACGACTATTCGCCGCTGGCCACGTTCAGCCCGCTATATGATGAGAGCGATCTGGCTGCCGCCGAAGCGGGTGCGATGGCGTCGGTCCAGGCACTGGTTCCAGAATCGGTGGATGTGAACTTCGACACGACGACGACATTCACGTGCCCCATCTTCTTCTTCGCCGGTGTGGACGATCGAACCACGCCTACCACCATCGTTCAGGACTACTACAATCACCTCCACGCGCCCAGGAAGGGGCTCTTCCTCGTCCGGAGTGCAGCGCACTTCGTCGTGAATGAGGCCCCGGGTGAAGTCCTGGTGGATCTCGTCCGCGACGTGCGTCCGCTCGCCACCCAGGCCCACTAGTTCAGCCTCGCGCCTATCCGCCCCGGGGAAGCAACTAATTATTTATTAGCGTCTTAGGCTCCACCGACATGCCGGCAAAGATTTCCTCTCGACATACATAGAAGTGCAATGTATAGTGCTTCTAGGTAGATGCATGGAAATCAACAAGGACCTCGTCGCCGCGTCGGCAACTCCACTCGTGCTCGCCATCCTGAGCGAGGGCGACAGCTACGGCTACGCCATCATCAAGCGTGTGGGCGAGCTGTCCAACGGTGAGCTGGCGTGGACCGACGGCATGCTCTATCCGATTCTGCACCGCCTCGAGCGCAATGGTTTCGTGAAAGCGATCTGGGGAGAGTCGGAGACGGGGCGGCGCCGCAAGTACTACCAACTGACGAAGACGGGCGCGGAGCATCTCGAGCGTCAGCGTCGTCAGTGGCACCTGGTTGATCTCGCACTGCGGGGAACCGGCGCGCCGCGACCGGGCGACGGTCGCGGAAAGGAAGAGGATTCACATGGAGGATAAACGCATGATAAGCGAAGCAGCGCTGGAACAGCGCATCGGCGAATGGCGGGCTTTCTTCGGCAAGCGCCAGGCGGTGCAAGCCGCCGATGTCGCCGAGCTCGAGGATCATCTGCGCAGTTCAATCGATGCGCTGCGCGAAGCCGGCCTCGATGAAGACGAAGCGTTCTTTGTCGCCGTCAAGCGATTGGGGAGCCTCGATGCGGTTTCCGGCGAGTTCGCGCGCGAGTATTCGGAACGCATGTGGAAGCAACTCGTCGTCGCGCCCGCCGCCGGCGCCTCACCTGCGAACACGTACGCGACGAAGGCCGTCGGGCTGGCGTGTGCCGCTGCCATCGCGATGAAAGTCCCCGAGCTCTTCGGAAAGAAGTTCGGCGACAACGGCACCGACATGTTCTATGTGCACAACATTCCCTTTCTCGTGCTGCCGTTCCTGGCCGCGTTCTTCGCGCTCAAGCGCAGGCTGAGCGGCGCGGGCTGGTTGTGGCTCGCCGCACCCTTCGTCGTGTTCGCAGTGATTGCGAACACCCTGCCCTTCATACCGAAGGGATTCACCGCACACCTGTCCGTCATTCACATGCCGTTCGCCCTGTGGCTGGCGGTGGGATTCGCCTACATGGGCGGCGAGTGGCGCGCGCGCCAGCAGCGCATGAACTTCGTGCGCTTCTCGGGTGAGTGGTTCATCTACTACGTGCTGATCGCCCTGGGTGGCGGGGCGCTCATGGGTGTCACCGTGTTCATCTTTGACGCTATCGGTCTCAAAGCCGAGCCCGTGGTTGAGCGCTGGATCGTTCCGTGCGGGGCCGCCGGAGCTGTCGTCATCGGCGCGTGGCTGGTGGAAGCCAAGCAGAGCGTCATCGAGAACATGGCGCCCGTGCTCACCATGCTCTTCACGCCGTTGTTCACAATCCTGCTGCTCGTATTCGTCGGTGCCATGATCGCCACCGGCAGGGCAATCGACGTCAATCGCGAAGTGCTGATCGGGTTCGACCTGTTGCTTGTTGTCGTTTCAGCGCTGCTGCTCTACCGGATCTCGGCGCGCGACCCGCAGGCGGCGCCGGGCCGCTTCGACAGGCTGCAGTTTCTGCTCGTGATTGCCGCGCTCGTGGTCGATGTGCTCGCCCTGTGGGCCATCGTGGCGCGCATCTCTGAGTTTGGCTGGAGCCCGAACAAGACGGCCGCGTTCGGGCTCAACATCCTCTTGCTGGTAAATCTGGGCGGACTGGCCCTGCACTACGCGCGCTTTATCTCGCAGCGCGCAGCATTCACTGTGGTCGAGCGGTGGCAGACGGCATATTTGCCGGTCTTTGGATTGTGGGCGGCGTTCGTGGCGACGTTGTTCCCGGTGTTGTTCAAGTACCAGTAGAAGTCGCGAGACGCCCTCTACTCGGAAGAGGGCGTCTCGTCCGTTGCGACGGCCGGTGCTTCCGTACCTGGCTGCTCGCCCTCGGCCAACTTCTTCAAGCGCTTCTTTTCGAGTTTCTCTGCCTGCTTCTTCTTGCGCTTGTTCTCTTTCTGATGCTTTTCGAAGCTGTAATTGACCCTTCTTGCCACGGTGCCCTCCGCCTTCAAGTGTGAAAACTGCGTGATGTCTCTCGCTTGCCAGTATCAGGCAACGGAGCGGTTTTGGCTACACACGAAGCGAGGAGATTTTGCGGTGATTTTCAACGGCCGGACTCCCATCCGGGCGCATATTCTCCGTTTCGTCGCCCCGGCGATGCGGGATACAATTCGGGGCCGTGACGCTTTCGCCCAACACACGCCTCGGGCCGTATGAAATCCTTGCCCCCATTGGTGCCGGTGGCATGGGGGAAGTGTATCGCGCCCGTGATACACGCCTCGACCGGGAAGTCGCCATCAAGGTGCTGCCCGCGGAAGTGGCCGGCGATCCCGATCGCGTGCGCCGTTTTCAACAGGAAGCGCGCGCCGCGTCGGCGCTCAATCATCCCAACATTCTGACCATCCACGACGTCGGCACCGAGAGCGGCGTCGCGTATCTCGTCACCGAGTTGTTGCACGGCGAAACCGTGCGTGACGCGCTGACGCGCGGAACGATTACAAGGGAACGCGCGGTCGTGATTGGGGTCCAGGTGGCGCACGGACTGGCGGCCGCGCATCGCGCCGGCATCGTGCATCGCGACCTGAAGCCCGAGAATCTCTTTATCACGCAGGACGGGAACTGCAAGATTCTGGATTTCGGCCTGGCACGCCAGGAGCGGCCCGAGCTTGCGGGCGGAACCGGCACCGCGCTGCCGACCTCGGGGGACACCCTCGCGGGTGTCGTTATGGGGACGGTCGGCTACATGGCGCCCGAGCAGGTGCGTGGCCAGCGCGCCGATGCGC
>CAZULB010000060.1:0-18612 GCA_964621155.1 uncultured bacterium
GAGCACCAGAGCCGTCAAGGGTTTCTCCCGGTTGTGAAATGATTATCTTCATCTCACTTATCCACTTGTCAGATCATAAGATAACCAGATTGAGAACGCCCGGCAATGTGGAATGCCGGTGGATGACTGGTGGACAACCTCGCGCGGTTTTCCACGGCCTTCGCATCGCGCCATAAATCAATTGGTTCACGTGGGCACGCCGCGCTATTTTCGCGGCCCATGGATCCCGTCGTCGAAAGAATCCAGGCGGTACGCGAGCGCGTGCGGGAGGCGGCCGCGCGCTCCCGGCGCGCGCCCGATGAGGTGACGATCATTGCCGTCACCAAGACGTTTCCGGTGTCGATGGTGCAGCGCATTCTGGCCGCCGGCATCCGGGACATCGGCGAGAATCGTGTTCAGGAAATGCTGGCCAAGTCGGCGGAGGTGGATGACACGTGCCGCTGGCATCTCGTGGGGCCGTTGCAGCGCAACAAGGCGGGGAAAGTGGCCGGCCTCGCGCACCTGGTTCACGGGCTGGATGGCGTTGCCATCGCACAAACGCTGGATCGCATCGCGCGGGAACGGGCGCTGCGCGTGCGCGTGCTGCTCGAGGTAAACACATCCGGCGAAGACACCAAACACGGTGTCACGGCGGCCGAGGCGGCGGCGCTGGTCGAAACTCTGGCCGCTCTGCCGGGTCTCGACTGGCAGGGGCTCATGACCATCGGTCCGGCGGGCGGTGATCTCGATGCGGCGCGGCGCTGCTTTGGCGAACTGCGCCGCCTCGCGGAGGACCTCCGGCGCCGGTCGGGTCTCGCGCTCCCCGAACTCAGCATGGGAATGAGCGACGATTTCGAGGTCGCCATCGAGGAAGGTGCAACCCTGATCCGCGTCGGGCGTCTTATAACGGGCGAGCGCGACTGAAAATATTCTTACCAGTGCCGGCTTGTTCATGTATGCTGCCGGCGACCAAAAGTGGGCGAACCGGCCCGGACCCGGTGTGTAAGTGATTGTCATGTGCCCGCTTGTGCCGGCCGACCGGCATGGCGTAACCCTTGCAATATTTTCCGCGAGGGGAATCGCGGATGCCCCGCGCGGCGGCAGCCTCGTATGTTGCCTGGAGCGCTGCCGCGGGCAAGTGCGAAGGAGGACTTTAGATGCGTATCACACCGCTGGATGTGCGTAAGCAGGAGTTTCGTAAGGGAATGAGAGGCCTCGATCCGGACGAGGTGTACGCATTTCTCGCCACCGTCGCCGACGAATATGAAGCGGCGCTCAACGACAACAAGGCGCTGCGCGAGCGCCTGCTCGAACTCGATGACAAGGTGCAGGAGTACCGTACCATCGAGCGCACGCTGCGCGACACGCTGGTCACCGCCGAGCGCGTAACCGTCGAATCCAAGGACAACGCGCGTCGCGAAGCGACCCTCATTGTAAAGGAAGCGCAGCTTCAGGCAGAGCGCGCGCTGCGCGACATCAGTTCGGAGGCTGTTCGCCTGCGCCAGGAGATCCAGCGCCTGCGCTCGCAGCGCGATGCTTACGTCGCCAAGATGCGCGTGGTCGCCGAGTCACACGTCAAGTTCATCGAGTCGGCCGAGCGCGATTTCCGCTCCGACGAAGATCTGCCCCGGGAAAGCGCACCGGCGCCCGCACCCGTGGCGGCTCCGCGTCCGGCCGAGGTGGCTCCTCCCAAGTCCAACCTGTTCGACACCCTTGCTGGCAACGCGCCGGCGGGCGAGACGTTGCCGGGTATCAGCGACATCCTCGACCGTTTGTCGCAGGGACAGCGCGAGACGCTCGCCGCCACGCAGCCGCGCGAGATTGTGTCGCCCGCGCCTACGCCCGGGCGCGACCCTATTCCGGCTCCGCCCGGACCCGGTGATCCGACCGCGTCGTCGGAGTGGAACATGGAGCAGTTCCGTCGCGACCTTCAGAACATCGTGGGCAATCCGCAGGACGGTAACGCGCGCTGAATCTTCGACAAGATTGAATGAACTGAACGAACGGCCCGCGAGTGATCGCGGGCCGTTTTGTTTTGGCGGTTCCGGCGGCGCAAGCCCCTCGGTTTTGGCGGTTTCCCCGGCGGCGGTCTTTTGCTAGAATGCGCGCCTCTAATTTTTCCACGAAAGCCACGCCTTGCACGGATTGTTCGAAAAAATCGAGAGCGCCGCGGAAGCGGTTCGCAAGCGCACCCACATCCGGCCGCGCTTTGGCATCATCCTCGGCACCGGCCTGGGTGATCTCGCCGATGCCATGGATGTAGACGCCGCTGTGCCGTACGCGGACATCCCGCACTTCGTGCCCTCGACGGTGGAAGGGCACAAGGGGAACTTCGTGCTCGGGAAGCTCGGTGGCCGGGCCATCGTCGCGATGCAGGGACGCCTCCATTATTATGAGGGCTACACGATGCAGGAGGTCACCTTCCCGGTGCGCGTCATGCGCGCGCTCGGCGTCGAAGAGCTCATCGTGTTCAACGCGGTGGGCGGAATGAATCCCCACCTCGATCTGGGCGATATCGTCGCGGTAACCGATCACATCAATTTGATGGGCGACAACCCGCTCATTGGCTGGAACGACGACCGCCTGGGTGACCGCTTTCCGGACATGTCGGAGCCTTACGCTCGCTCCTGTCGGGCTCTGGCCGAAGCGGTAGCAATCGAGCAGGGCACGCCCCTGCGTCGCGGCGTGCTGGTTGCGGTGGCGGGACCCAACCTGGAGACCGCCGCGGAATATCGTTTCCTGCGCCGGGTGGGCGCCGACATCGTCGGCATGTCGATGGTGCCCGAGACGCTGGTCGCCGTGCACGCGAAGATGCGCGTGCTGGGGTTGTGCGTGGTCACCGATATGTGCCGCCCCGACGCGCTCGAGCCGATCGATATCCCGCGTATCATTGCCACGGCGCAGTCCGCGGAGCCGCGCCTGCGCCGCATCATCATTGAATATCTGAAACGCTCTACATGAACTCACGCACCATCAAGCTGCCGCGTCTCGCATCTTCCGACAACGTTCCCCGCGCCGAGGAAGCGCTGGTTGCGTCGTGGGAGAGACACCGCGTCTTCGAGCGCAGCGTCGAAGAGCGCCCCGCCGAGAACGCGTACGTCTTCTATGAAGGGCCGCCGAGGGCGAACGGGCGTCCCGGCGTGCACCATGTGATTGCTCGTCTGTGCAAGGATTTCGCGTGCCGCTACCACACCATGCTGGGGCAGCGCGTGGTGCGCAAGGCCGGTTGGGACACGCACGGATTGCCGGTCGAGATCGAGGTCGAGAAGACCCTCGGCATCAAACACAAAGAGGAGATCGAGGCCTACGGCATCGCGGAGTTCAACCAGAAGTGCCGCGAGAGCGTGTTCAAATACGAGAAGGACTGGGTCGCGTTCACGCGCCGCATCGGATACTGGCTCGACCTCGAACATCCTTATATCACCTATCACAACGACTACATCGAGTCGGTGTGGTGGATTCTGAAGGAGTTCTGGACGAAGGGACTGATCTATCGCGGGCACAAGAGCGTTCCGTTCTGTCCGCGCTGCGAGACCTCGCTCTCGAGCCATGAGGTGAGCCTTGGCTACAAGGACGTTTCCGATCCCAGCGTGTTCGTGAAGTTCAAGCGCCGCGACGCGGACGAGTATTTCCTGGCGTGGACGACCACACCGTGGACGTTGACATGCAATGCGGCGCTGGCGGTTAACGCGAAAGAGGCCTATGCCCGTGTGCGCTCGAAGGGCGACGTGCTCATTCTGGCGCAGGCGCGACTCGGGGCGTTGGACGACGAGTACGAGCTGATCGACACCTTCGCGGGTTCCACGCTGGTGGAAGCGCATTATGAGCCGCTCTTCGACTTCTATAAGGAGATGGAAGCGGACGGTGCGTTTCGGGTGGTGGCGGGTGACTTCGTCAGCCTCGAGGACGGCACCGGCATCGTGCACGTGGCGCCCGCATTCGGCGCCGACGACTACCGCATGCACCGCGAGTTCGGCGTTCCGCTGATTCAGGGTGTGAAGACCGACGGCACCTTCGAAGCGCGCATCACGCCGTGGGCGGGGAAGTTCATCAAGGACGCCGATCCGTCCATCATCAAATGGATGAAGGATCACGGCCAGCTCTACAAGAGCGCGACCATCAAGCACTCGTATCCGTTCTGCTGGCGCTGTTCGACGCCTCTGATGTACTACGCGCGGCCGGCCTGGTACATCCGCACCACGTCGTACAAGGAACAGATGATCGCAGCCAACAACGCCATCAACTGGATCCCGAAAGAAGTGGGCGAATACCGCTTCGGCAACTGGCTCGAGAACAATGTCGATTGGTCGCTCTCACGCGAGCGCTACTGGGGGACACCGCTCAACATCTGGGTGTGCGCGGAGTGCGGACACATGGACACAATCGGGAGTGTCATCGAGCTGCACGAGCGCGCGGTCAATTTTCCGCACGACCAGCCCCTCGATCTGCATCGTCCCATGGTCGACGCGATCGAGTTGCGTTGTACGTGCGGGAAGACCATGCAGCGGGTGAAGGACGTCATCGACGTCTGGTTCGATTCGGGCGCCATGCCGTTCGCGCAGTACCACTACCCGTGGGATGAGGCGAAGAAATTCGACACCCAGTTTCCGGCCGACTACATCTGCGAGGGCATCGATCAGTCGCGCGGATGGTTCTATTCGCTCCTCGCCATCTCGGTGTTCATCAAGGGTGTGAGCCCGTACAAGAATGTGCTCACCACCGAGCTGATTCTCGACAAGCATGGGCAGAAAATGTCGAAGAGCAAGGGCAACACGGTGGAGCCGTGGGATGTCCTCAATGAGGATGGTGCCGACGCGCTGCGCTGGTACCTGGTGACCACGAGTCCGCCCTGGAGTCCGACGCGCTTCGATCGCGACGGCGTGAAGGACACCGCGCGCAAGATGCTGGAGAACCTGCGCAACGTGTACGCCTTCTATTCTCTGTACGCGGCCGTCGATGAGTACGCGCCGTCGGACGACGCCGGGACTCCGACCCTCCTCGATCGCTGGATCCTGTCGCGTTACCACACCACGGTGAAGCGGTCGCGCGAATGGATGGACGTGTACGACGTCACACGCACGGCGCGCGCCATCGAGCGCTTCGTCCTCGACGAATTGTCCAACTGGTACGTGCGACGCTCGCGCCGCCGTTTCTGGAAGGGCGAGATGGGCCCGGACAAGATCGCGGCCTACCACACGCTCCACACCGTGCTCGACGGAGTGGCGCGATTGATGGCGCCGATCACGCCGTTTCTGTCCGATGAAATTCATCTGGCGCTGCGCGGGCTGACGGCGGATACGGCCGGTGGCGCCAGCGTGCACCTCGAGGCCTATCCGCAGTCCGATGCGCGCGCCATCGATGCCGGACTCGAAGCGCGTATGGATGTGGCGCTCAATGTAGTGTCGCTCGGCCGCACCATCCGCAACGATTCTGCCGTGAAGGTGCGCCAGCCGCTTTCGGAAGCATTGGTGCACGCGACCGACCGCGCCGCTCTCGACGCTTTCCTTGCCAACCGTGAGATTGCGGCGCTCGTGACCGACGAGCTGAACGTGCGCGAACTGCGCGCCGTCGACGACGTGTCGGACTTCGTGAGCATCACTGCCACGCCCAATTTCCCGGTGCTTGGAAAGAAGTTTGGAAAGCGCGTGCCGCGCATTGCCGAGGCCATCAAGGCGCTCGACACCGCGGCACTGTCCGCGTTCATGTTGAACGGTACCGCGCGTGTGAACGTGGATGGGGAGACTGTCGAGTTGGGACGCGACGATCTCAGCGCGCGCGTGGCGCCCATGGACGGTTATGGCGCCAGCGAGGAGCGCGGCCTGACCGTGGTTCTGAATCTCGCCATCACCGAAGAACTGCGCCTGGAAGGCATGGCGCGCGAAGTGGTCAACCGCCTGCAGAATCTGCGCAAAAGCGCGGGCTTCGACGTGACCGATCGCATCCACGTGCGTTACGAAGGTGGCCGGCGCGTGTTCGAGGCCCAGGGGAAATTGATTGCCACCGAAACGCTGGCGGAAGAAGTAACCGCCGGTGGGTCGGAATGGAAAGACACGGTCGTCTTCGATCTCGAAGGCGAGTCGGTGTCGTTGTGGATTGCGAAATCTCGTTGACAGGGTTGGGAAGCCAAACTATCTTTCCTTCGCTCTGGCGGCGACTTCTGTCGTCGTAACTTAAAAAGCGACAAGGGGTTATAAGTACATGACGAAGCGGGATCTGCAGCGGTTCAGGAAGCTCATCGAAGAAGAGCGGCAGCGCGTTCTCCAGCGCCTCGGCATGATCGAGGAAGAAATCCAGGGGATCAACTCGCGCGACACCGGCAACCAGAGCTATTCGAATCACATGGCTGACATCGGCAGCGATGCTATGGAGCAGGAACAGGCGTTTCTGCACGCGAGCCAGGGCACCGATTACTTGATTGCCCTGGAAGAAGCGTTGCGGCGTATCGACAAGGGGACCTACGGAACCTGTGAAGAGTGCGGCGAAAAGATTCCGCCGCGCCGGCTGGAAGCTTTTCTCGCTGCGCGCACGTGTGTGAAGTGCCAGTCGCGGCTCGAACGCATTCAGAGGGCGTAGCGTGGGTCTCTTTCTGCCCGCCCTTGTCGTCGTTGTGCTCGACCAGATCACCAAGCACCTGTTCTGGCGCAACGGTCAGAACTACGAAATCATCTCCGGCTATTTCAACATCACGCTGGTCAAGAATGCGGGTGCCGCCTTTGGCATGTTCCAGGGAGCCCGTGTCTTCTTCGTGACGGCGAGTGTCCTTGCGGTAGGTCTCATCATCTATCTCGGACTGCGCCTGCCCGCTTCGCAGCGCACGCGGCGCATTCTGCTCGGGTTGATCCTGGGCGGTGCGATCGGCAACCTCATCGACCGTGTCGCGTCCGGAGAAGTGATCGACTTCCTGCAGATCGGCGTGGCCGGACACTACTGGCCGGTGTTCAACGTGGCAGATGCCGGCGTCACCGTCGGAGCCGCTCTCCTCATTTTATATGCGCTGCGCTCGCAGCGTACTCTGGTCGCGGCCGATTCCGCTCCGACTGATGAGCTTCCGCCGACCGCCGCCGACGATTCTATCCATCGCTGATCCCGTCATGACTGGACCGCGCGTCTCCATTCGCGTGGGTGAAGGCGACGAGGGGCAGCGCCTCGATCGATTCCTCGCCAACGCGCTCGACGGCTTTTCGCGCACCCAGGTGCAGAATCTCAACGCGAACGGCGCCGTTCTCGTCGACGGTCGCGTGCGTCCGGACAGCTTTGCGCTTTCCGCCGGCGAGACCATCGAGGTCGAAGTGGGCGTGCTCGCCATTCCTGCCGTGGATCGCGCGCCGGTGCCGCAGAACATCGATGTCCCCGTGGTCTATGAAGACGACGCGCTCGTCGTGGTGAACAAGCCGGCCGGGATGGTGGTGCATCCCGCGCACGGCAACTGGGATGGCACGCTCGTCAACGCGCTGCTCGGACGCGGGACACAGCTCTCTGCGCTGGGCTCGACCGACCGCCCCGGAGTCGTCCACCGTCTCGACAAGGACACCTCGGGCGTCATGGTGCTGGCGAAAACGGATGCCGCCTACCGTTCACTGGCGGGCCAGTTCAAGGAGAAGGAAACCGAAAAAACGTACCACGCACTCGTGCTCGGTCACGTGCGTTCGCGCGCCATCAGTATTGAAGAACCCATCGCGCGCCATCCCGTCCATCGTCAACGCATGGCAGTTTCCGGACCGGCCGGACGCCCCGCGCGCACGGATGTGTTCGTGGTAGACACGTTTTCCCATTTCGACTATATTCGCGTTTTGACCCACACGGGGCGGACACATCAGATACGCGTGCACATGGCCCACGTCGGCAATCCGCTGGTAGGCGATCAGCTGTACGGTGGCCGTCGATCGCGGAACGCAGCAACACAGGCGCGAACCAAAACGACGTTCGAGCGATTGATGAAAATCCTGCCCCGGCATGCACTGCACGCGACCCGATTATCGTTCACTCATCCCGAACTCAATACGCGTATGACTTTCACGAGCGCCTTGCCTGCGGACATGCGCTCCGCGATGGAACTGCTTCATTGCGAGGACCGCTCGTACGAGACGCCGGCATGAGAATTACGCAGCGCGAGAAGCAGGGCGCAGTGATCCTGGACCTGAACGGAAAGCTGACCGGCGGTCCCGACGCGGACGTTTTTCGCAAGCTCTTCGAAGGGCTGATCGAGCAGGGTAAGAAGCAGATCGTGGTGAATCTGGAGAAGGTGTCGTGGATCAATTCGACAGGTCTCGGCATTCTCATTCATAATTACAGTTCCGTGCGCAGCGCGGGCGGCGACCTCGTGGTGATGGGCGCATCCGAGCGCATCGAAAGTATCCTGTACGTCACCAAGCTCAACCTGCTCTTCAAGTCGTTCGAGAACGAGGAAGACGCGGTAAAGAGCTTCAGCCAGGTGAGTCACTGAGCCTTTTCCCAAGGGTTGTCGGATGGTAAAAACGAACCAAGTCGAGCAGATGACAGTTACGATTCCCAGCGACCTCAAGTACCTGGGTGCTGTCGACGCCGCCGTGCAGGATCTGGCCCGCGAGCTACTGTTCTCGCAGGATGCGATCAACGATCTGGGCACGGCGCTCATCGAGGCGTGCAGCAACGCCATCGAGCACGGCAACAAGTTCTCTCCCGACAAGCGCGTGACGGTTTCGCTGCGTTTTCACGAAGGCAGGCTCACGGCGGCGGTGAAGGACGAAGGCCGCGGATTTGATTTCGAGAAGGCGATGAGCGAGGAGCCCGATCCGGACCCGACCAGCGAACGCGGACGCGGCATTCTCATCATGCGCGCTTTCACCGACGGCCTGAACTTCAGCTACGACGGCGGGCTCGTCTGCGAGCTCACCAAACTTCGTGACGGTTCCGCTTCGGCGGAGTAGTTTCTCGCCACCTCCTGGCGCCCCCGGCGCCCCGGAACGCGCCGCGCAGGCGCGCGTACAAAGCGGGAGGCCTCGAATCCTGGTGACGCACCGCACGTGCGGAGTTATTCCCTGATGAGCGGCACCCACACTCTCATTCTTCCCGTTCTTTTTCTCGTCTGCGGAATCGTGATTTTTCTGCTCGGGCTGACGCTCTTGCGCGTTGGTCGCACGAGCGCTCCGACGCGCGCCGCGGCACTCATGCTTTTTTTTGCCGGGCTCGGACCGCTTCTCTCCGCATCCGGGATGATCATGCAGCACACGCTGCGCGAAGGATCCGTGCTCTTCACGAGCATGCTCGACAACTTTGAGTACCTCTGGGAATTCTACTTTCCATCACTCCTGCTTTTCGCGCTCACGTTCCCGCGTGAGAACCGCGTGCTGCAGCGTTTCCCGGCCATCGGCCTGCTGCTCTTTCTGCCCTACATTCTGCACCTGATGGCGTTCATGTTCGGCGATTCCATGCTCGACCAGCTGACGCGTTTGCCGCGCGCCCTCGCGGGCGCGGCCAACAAGTCGCGCGGCAGCGACATCGCCATTTCCGGTTTCGACGCCGTGGTGGGAGCGGTGGTGCGCCTTCTCGAAAGCGTGCACCGAGCGCTGTTCGCGCTGGTCAACGTGGTGTATTCGGTTATCGCGCTGGACCTCCTGTGGCGCAGCCAGCAGGGACTTCCCAACCGACGTCTCATTCGCCAGCTGCGCACCGTGGGTATCGGCGTTGCCGCCAGCCTCGCCTGCTACACCCTTGCCAAGACTTCTCTCATGATGGGCGCGCGGCTGGGGCCGGTCTCGCGCAGCCAGGCCGTGCTCAGCCTTTCCCTGGTGGCGAGCGGCGGTACCATTGCCTACGCGGTCATCCGCCAGCAGTTCCTCGGCGTGCGGCACCTCTTGCAGCGCGCGCTCCTGTATCTGTTCCTGGCTGTGGCGTTGGGCGCGATCTACATTCTGGCGGTTCGGCCGGTCACACTGTTCTTTGCGCAGTACAGCACGGTGGGACAGAACGCGTTCGAAGCCGGATTCGTGGTGCTCGTCGTGTTGGCTTTCCAACCCGTGATCGAGCGCGCCGAACTACTGCTCGAAGGCGCGCTTGTGCGCGGCCGTGGCAGCATGGCGCGACGCTTCAAGCTGCTCGGGGACGCAGTGGCGTCGGCCGGAACGCTGGAATCGTTGGATGAAGCCGTAGTCAAGGGCGTGCGCGACGCCACCGACGCCACCGAAGTGCGTCTGACCATGCTCGATGCGGCCGATCCGCTGGCTGCGGCTCTGGCCGACGTCGGGGAGCCTGTGCACCGGCTCGAGTTGTTGCGCGCGCCCGAGCCCGCTCGGCGCCGGCGCGGATTGCGCCGCAGACGCGCGGTCGCGGCGAACGAAAGTGCCGCCCGGGCTCCTCTCGAAACCGACCAGTTGCCCTCGCGCGTTGAACTGTTCGTGCCCGTCATGCAGGAACGGCAGTGTGTCGCGTGTATCGCGCTGGGTGAGAAAATCTACGGCCTCGCCTACGGCGCGGAGGAAATGGGGCATCTCGCCGTGCTGGCCACCCAGATCGGGGCCGCGCTGCAGAACATCCGGCTGCTCAAAGAGAGCGTCGAACGCAAGGTGTTCGAGGAGGAGTTGCGGATCGCGCGCCAGATCCAGATGAAGATGCTCCCGGGCAAGCCGCCGGCCGTTCCCGGTTTCGGGCTTTACGGTGTCGCGGTGCCGAGCCGCCAGGTGGGGGGCGACTACTACGACTTCATCGTCGTCGACGATCGCTATCTCGTGGTTGTGGTGGCCGACGTATCCGGAAAGGGAATTCCGGCGTCGCTGCTCACCGCGACGCTGCAGGCCACGGTGCGCACCGGTGCGGACGCGCAGACGGATCCCACCCGGATGCTGGCGCGACTGAACGGACTCATCTTCCAGAACACGAGTGCGTCGGAGTTCGCCACCGCGTTTTACGGCGTGGTCGACATCGAGAAAGGTGTGATGCGCTACGCGAACGCCGGGCACGAGTTCCCGTTCGTCGTGGCCGGCGGCAGCGCGGTGCAGCTCGAAGAAAGCGGCATCGTGCTCGGCTGTGTGGCGGAGTTCGACTATTCCGAGCACGAAGTTGCCATGCCGGAGGGCAGCGCACTGGTGGTGTTCACCGATGGCGTCACCGATTCGGAGTCACGCGCGGGCGAGAGCTACGGCGCGCAGCGGCTGAAGCTCCTGCTCGAATCGCACGGCAGCTCGTCCGCGCGCGACCTGTGCCGGCGCGTGATCGAGGAAGTGCGTTCCTTCGGTGACGGTGAGAATCAGGACGACCTGACGTTGGTGGTGCTGACGCGCGGCCGGGATGCATCATGATCGGGCGCGTGCTTGCCATCGATCCCGGCGAGCGTCGTGTCGGACTCGCGGTGAGCGATCCGCTCGGCATCACCGCGCAGGGCCTCGCCACGTTTGACAGGCGCAGCGGTGACCTTCTGGCCCATATTGAATTGATCGCACGCGATTACGAGGTCACCCGCCTCGTGGTGGGCAATCCCATGTCGCTCTCCGGCCGTGAAAGCGAGGGGTCGGCACTGGCGCGGGCGCTCGCGGCCGAACTCGGGAAGCGGCTTTCACTCCCCGTCGAGTTGTGGGACGAGCGCCTCTCGAGTGCCGAAGCGCACCGTGTGCTGGCGGGGTCAGGTTCGCGCGCGGGCAAGGGCGCCGTCGACCGCATCGCGGCCGTGCTCATACTGCAGGGATATCTGGATGCGCATGCGCGCCGTCGTGACGATGGCGATGGACGGCAAACATGACGCGTACCCGCGCTCTGGTGCTTTTTCTTGCGCTGATCGTCGTGGTCGTGGCGGCGGTG
Source organism: uncultured bacterium (assembly GCA_964621155.1). GTDB lineage: Bacteria > Krumholzibacteriota > Krumholzibacteriia > WVZY01 > JAKEHA01 > JAKEHA01. The sequence goes on from CAZULB010000060.1 coordinate 11,749, forward strand.
GGCGGGTACGTCGTGCACGACGTCACCCACGGCCTGCGCGGTGAGGGCGTGGTGCGCGTGACCATCGCCGAAGGCACCCCGTTTGTTCGTGTCGTCGACGAGCTGGTGGAGCAGAAGCTCATTCGACGCGCGTGGCCGCTCAATTTCTTTGCGCGCGCTACCGGCTCCGACCGCAAGGTCCACCGCGGCACCTACGAATTCGCGCGCGGCACCACGCCGGTCGACATGCTGCGCGCGTTCGTTGACGGCGACATTCTGTCGGTGCGCGTGACCATCCCCGAGGGATTTTCCATGTGGCAGGTGGCGGCCGCTTTCGGGGCCGCGGGGGTGGACTCGGTCGCGATGATGGACGCGATTCGCGAGCCCGACCTGGTGCGCGCGCTCCAGGTGCCGACTGCCAACGTCGAAGGGTATCTGTACCCGGACACCTACCTGGTGCCGTTTGGAAGCAACGCCGGCGACATCGTCGCGCAGATGCTGACGAAGTTTCACGCGGTGTGGACGCCCGATTTCGAGCGCCGGGCGCGCGAGATCGGCATGACGCGGCACCAGGTCGTGACACTGGCTTCCATTGTAGAGGCGGAGGCGCGCGATCCGATGGAACGCCCCCTGGTGTCTGCGGTGTATCACAATCGTCTGAAGATCAACATGAAGCTGGACGCCGACCCCACGGTGGCGTACGCCAAGGGCGGGTTCCGCGGGCGACTCTATTACAAGGACCTCGCACTGGACTCACCCTACAACACCTACCGCCACGCGGGACTCCCGCCGGGGCCGATTGGAAACCCGGGCGGGGAAGCCCTTCGCGCGGCGCTCTATCCGGACACGAGTTCGCACGCGCTCTTCTTCGTTGCGCGCGGTGACGGCCGGCACGATTTTTCGAACACACTGAAGGAACACAACGCTGCCGTGCGTCGCGCGCGCGCGGTGAACGGCGACAGGCCAAAGTGATGACACCGCAGGATCTCAAAGTTGCCATGGAACGGCTCGAAGCGTGCATCCGGGCGCACGGGCCCATGGTGGTGGCGTGCTCGGGAGGCGTGGACTCGGCGCTGCTTTCCGTGGCGGCGCACCGCGCTTTGAACGGCAATATGCTGTGCGTGCTCGGTGTCTCGGCATCCCTCGCGAGCTCCGAACACGGTGAGGCGCTCGCTTTCTTTCGCGCGCACGATCTGCCCTACGTCGAAATGAACACCCTCGAGCTGGACGATCCGCGCTATCGCGCGAACAATCCCGACCGCTGTTTCTTCTGCAAGCACGAGCTGTTCGAGCGCATGGAGCGTCTGCCGCAAACGCGGGCGTTTCCGGTGATTGCGTATGGTGCCAATGCTGATGATCGCTTCGACCACCGCCCCGGCGCCCGGGCCGCCGACGCGCATCGTGTGTGCGCTCCGCTCGCGGAAGCGGGATTCACCAAAGCCATGGTGCGCGCCGCCGCGCGCGAGCTCGGGCTCGCGCAGTGGGACAAACCGGCGTCACCGTGTCTTGCCTCGCGCGTCCCGTATCAGAGCGAAGTGACGCCGGAAAAACTCAGACAGATCGAGGATGCGGAAGCGGCGCTCAAACGCCTGGGATTTGACGTATGTCGCGTGCGGCACTATGGAGCCGTGGCGCGCATCGAAGTGCCTGTCGAAGTGATGGAACAAATCAAGCAGGTGTGGAGCTCGGTCGAGCGTGATGTCGGCAGCGCGGGGTTCGAGACCGTCGAGCTCGACGAGCGCGGCTTCAAGAGCGGCCGCATGAACGAGGCCATCCGGCGCCAATCTTGACACTCTGGAAAGGTTCGTGTTTCCATGCAGAAAATGAACGTCAAAAGCAAATCGGATCCGGGCACTCCCGTGGCCCAGCGTGGTTTCCGCTGGAAGCTCTTCGGAATCGGCGTGGCAGCCATCGTGCTCGGCTACGTGCTGCTTGCGATCAACAACATCACGATCGCTCCGTTGCTACTGGTGCTTGGTTACTGCGTCCTGGTTCCTCTCGCGTTTCTCTAGAACGTTCCGTGCCCGTCCGGGCGAATAGCTCAGTTGGTAGAGCGTCTGCTTTACACGCAGAAGGTCACAGGTTCGAGCCCTGTTTCGCCCACCATTTCTTGTCGCCGTAGCAGCAACGACCGGGCAGTGTTTCCTTCGGCGTTAACACCAGTTGCACATTCACACTCGGTGGCCCCGTAATATCGCGCCCCGACGCCATGGAATGCCCTCCGGGGGGCTGCGTCCCGGGCTTGCCCCCGGGCCCAGGACCCCGGGGCGGGCAGGCCGCTACGAATAAGTGTTTATCTCACTAGTGGTTCGGCGGAAAGCCGGGTGGGTAGGGCATCCGGCGGGTTCGCCGCGGCCCGTACTCGCCGAGTACCGGATGAAAACTCTCCAAATATCTGCGTTGACCCGCGTTTGCGGCTTGTGGTAAAATGTTTCCCGGTCGAGTTAGGTGTCGTTTTACCAACCGGTGGGGGGAACGCCCAGACGGGGAACGCAAGTTACCGTGTGGTTTGTTCTCAAGGGAAACAAACTTAACCACTTTTTGGAGGTGCTGGAATGTTGAAAGGAAAGTACGTACTCCTTTCGCTCGCTGCGACGCTCGTGTGTTGGCAGGTTGCGGGCATCAATAACGCTAACAGCGGTATTGTTGATCCGTGCAAGTCGACCGTGACGGCTGCTGCGGGAACCGTTCTTGTATGCCCGCTCGGTGATGGCGATGCGTTGACGGCTCCGGTCGGCGGCGGCAATTCGCAGATCACGTTGACGGTCAAGGACAACTTGAACGTCGCGATTGCTGGTATTCCGGCGACGGATATGTGGCTGGTCGGTTGCAACGATGGTCTGCTCCTTTGCGGTGGCAGCCAGGGTAGCAACGCCGATGCCGCAACCAACGCCGGTGGTGTGGCCACGTTCAGCAACGAGCCGGTCGCCGGCGGTTGTGACACGGGTCTCTACGCTGTCGTTCAGGGTGTCATTATCCAGGATATCAACAACTGTCTGCCGAAGTGCTTGGCGATCGCCGTGCGCAGCCCGGACTACAAGTCCTCTGGCGCGCCTGGCCCGGCGCCCTGCGGTGGCGACAGCCGTTGCCCGGATTCGAAGGTCACGAACGCGGACTTCTCGTGGTTTGTCACGCACTACCCGACCGGTGCAAATCCCGGTGCGACGTATCTTGCGTGCGCTGACTACGCGGCCCCGCTCGGTGCTCCGATTGGACTCGCGGACTTCTCGAAGTTCACGGTTCACTTCGCGGGTGCCGGTCACAAGTGCCCGATCTAAATCAAGCGGCGTGGTGGACTCCTAAATTGGTTGACGCCTTTCGCTCAAGTTAACAGGAGTTTGAACGCTATGAAAAAAGCTCTGGCAGGGGTGCTTGCAGTCGCGCTGGTCGGCGTTATCGCTGGCTCTGCGATGGCGCAGGCTCCCAACATCCAGGTCTATTTTGACCCTGCGCATACCCAAACGCAGGCGACGTGCGGACCGGTGGGTACGCCCACGAGTCTGTATGTTGTCATGAACAACTGGAACATGAACGTTACCGGGGTTGATTTTTCGATCAACTACTCGTCGGGCCTCATCTGGGCCGCCGATAATCTCCCGGATCCGCTGACTCAGGCTTCGGTAGGTCAGAGCCCGACCGGAATCGCAATCGCTTACGCGAATTGCTGCTTCCTGGCCGCTGGCACGAACCCCGAGGTTCTGCTTCCGCTGGTGATCTGGAGCCCGAACTGTTCGTGCTCAGGTGCTCCGTTGGCAGTCGTCGTGGGCGGTTACACGCCCCTCGGCAAGACTTCGCCTTCGGCGATCCGGAAGGAAGACTTCCAGGAGTTCAGCGGCATTGGTATGACCTCGTTGATTTGCCCCGGCGCAATTGCGACGGAGCCGTCGACGTGGGGTCAAGTAAAGGCGCTGTATCGCTAAACGTCGACTGTGGGGGCTGGATGAGCCGAGGGTTATCGGTTCATCCACAATCGCGAACAGCGGTTCATCCAGCCTGTAGTTTTGTTGTGAACCTCTACTACTCTAGTAAGGAGCAGCTATGAAAAAGGTTCTGTTACTCATGGTGGCAGTCCTCATGATTTCGAGCGTCGCTATGGCCGACCATATCGGCGTGTATTCGGACAACACGGGTGCCTCGTGTGCCCTCGGTGCTGCGGGTCAGTTCAACCCGTCCGCGACCGTGATCCACAAGTTCACGGCCGGCGCCACGGGCAGCCGCTTCAAGGTCACGTTCCCGGGTGGCACGGCGTTCTTCGGCTTCAACACGCCGTACGTGCCGGTGGGTGCGCTGAACAGCGACATCTCGCTCGGTTACGGTAGCTGCCTGTCCGGTACGATCGTCCTCGGTACCATCAACGCCATCTACGGCCCCGGCACCGGTATGGTCGAGAAGGCGGATCTCCAGTCGATCATCCTGTACACGAACTGCCTCTTCGCCGAACTGCCGGCGACGGGTGGTAACTTCTACGTTGCCGGCACCGGCAACTGCGGCGAAGTTGCGACCGAGCAGTCGACGTGGGGTTCGGTCAAGGCGCTCTATCGCTAGGACCTGCCTCCTGTAGTTTGTGCGGAAGTTAACCCTTCCGTGCGAAGCGCCCGAAGCCCTACGGCTTCGGGCGCTTTTTTTTCGGTCGATGGGTGCCGCGGTGGCTATATTTATTGCAATATGCCCGTTGCCGCACGGGCGCTTTTGAGCTATCTCGTGACCTACAAAGCCGCTAGCGCGATTACCTCAGGCGGCACAGTGGTTGCGAAGCGTAAGGGTGGAAAAATCTTGACAGGGACACCATTTGACCCGGATATTGGCGCCGTCTGGGGGACCGTCTGCACGATGTCAATGTACATCCGGTCCCGGAAGCATACGGAGTGACCGGGCGCTCGGTGTTCGTTCTAACGGTACTCAAGAAGGAGCGGGTTGTTATGAAGCGTATTGCGTTATTGGCAGTGTGTTTGGTCGCCCTGGCGGCGCCTGCGTTCGCGCAGATCAACCCCCAGGTGGGCGATATCAGCATGTATTCCGATGATCAGGGCAGTAACTGTAACATTACCGCCAACGGCGGCGGTGCTTTCCTCCAGCCGTACATGATCCAGAAGTTCAGCAACGGCGGTGGCTGCACCGGTATCCGGTTCAAGATTACGGTTCCGACGGGCATGAGCATCGTCGGCTTCAGCACGCAGTACGTGCCCGTGGGCTCGGTCGCTGGCGACCTTTCGATCGCCTACGGTATCTGCCAGTCGACTCAGTTCGTTGTGGGTCAGCTCCAGGTCCTCTCGCTGACTGCTTCGCCGGCTTGCAGCTATGTGAGCGTCGTCGCGGCCGACAACTTCGCGAATCCGATCGCCACGGACTGTCTATTCGGTGAGTATCCGATCAAGACCGGCCAGGCCATCGTCAACGCCGATGGCTCGTGCCCCTGCTCCGTTGCCACCGAGCCCACGTCGTGGGGCAAGGTGAAGGCGCTCTACCGTTAATTGATGGTTGCTGCGCGTCGGCAAGCCGCCGCGCAGCCAGGAAGACTTGAACACTCACGGCCTCCGCTTCGGCGGGGGCCGTGTTTGTTTGTATTTGCCGCGCCTCGGCAAGCCTGCACGCGGCGGAGAAGCGGCGCCTGCAAGGGCCGTCGGGGAATCGTAGCGCGAAGCGCTCCCTTGACATGCGGTGGGTGCGATAGTATAGAATTGATGATAACGGCCCCTGGTGTCTGACGTTTTCGCCACCCCTTCATCGTTTCCATTGACTGATACCGTTTCCAAACTGGCGGCTGCCGGTCGCCGCGTAAGGTCGGGGTTGGGGTTCCTTTTCGCCGTCCTCGCGGCACTTCCATCCCACAGCCCGGCAGCACCCGTTTCGCACCGTCTGGCCACCGTCCAGCGGGCCGAGCCGGATCGCGTGGTGTTCAGGGTCAAAGTGCCCGACGCGCGCCTCCTCCCTGGCCGAGCACTGAAGGACACCGAGCGGATCGAAATCGACGGCTATACGCGCCTCGGCGATCCCGGGGCTCCGCCAACCCTCACGCACACGTTCCTCGTGGGTCTGCCCGCAGAGGGCGCGTACACCCTCAACTACAGGCTGATCAGCTCGACGCCACTCGGCACGCACCGTCTCGAGCCGGTGGCTACGCCCATCGCCATTCACGATGACGAACTGGGCCCGGGCATCTCCGAGCGCGTGCAATGGAACGACGAGGTTTTCCAGGCCTACCGCGACCCCGCGCTGGTTTCCGCCGACGCCGTGGTCTACGTGCGCCATCAGCGCGCTTTGCCCGTGCGCGTGAATCCCATCGCCTACGATCCCAGGACGCAAACCCTGTCGGTGGCGAAGGAGATCGAGATCGAGGTGCGTTTTGCCGGTACTCCGCGCCGCGTGGGAGAGAATGCCGGAATCAGCACTGACGAGGGCAAAGATTGGAACGATATCTACAGCCGGTTGATCGTCAATGCCGACCAGGCCAAGGCGTGGCGCACGCGCACGCCGTCGGTAGCAAACCTCACCACGGGCGCGACGCGCGTCGTGCCCGGTGCCGTCAAGATTCGCGTTTATCAGACCGGCGTGCACTCGGTGCTGGCGTCGCGCATTATTGCCGCAGGATTTCCGGCGGGGCAGCCGGTTGCGAACCTGCGACTCTTCCGGCGTTCCTACAGCGAGACCACGTTGTCCGCGAGCGAGACCGAGATTGCCTGTGAGGTGAACGAGAGCGGGGCGGGGACGGCCGGTATTTTCGACGGCAACGACGTACTTGTGTTCTACGGACGCCGCTTGCGCGACGATCCCAACCAGGTTGACTCGACCGAGCAGTTCTCATCCTACAACGTTTACTGGCTTGAGCCCTCGAACGGGGCGCGCATGGCCCAGAGCGCGCCGGGCGTCGGTTTCGTGACGGGCGAC
>CAZULB010000061.1:0-16802 GCA_964621155.1 uncultured bacterium
ACCCCTGACCTCCTCATTGCGAACGAGGCGCTCTCCCAGCTGAGCTACAGCCCCACCGAGTCCATATTTAGGCCGGTGATTATGTCGTATGGCGGAGAGAGAGGGATTCGAACCCTCGGAACGCTTGCGCGCTCAACGGTTTTCGAGACCGCCCCATTCAACCGCTCTGGCATCTCTCCGGCGGCATACTACCCCACGCCGGAGCTCGAAGGCAAGTGCCTCAAACGTCTATGGGTACGGGTTTCTTGTTCTCCCCGATGGCCACCATGACGAACTGGCCGGTGACAGCGTGCAGCCGGTCGGTGGTGCGCAGGTACTCGACGTAGACGTCGACGGTCACCTGCACGCTCGTCCGCCCGCAGCGCGTCACGCGCGCCACCATCTCCACGATGGAGCCGGCCGGGATGGGGTGCTTGAAGTCGATGCGATCCAGCGAAGCGGTCACCACGGGATAGCGACTGAAACGGCTCGCCGCGATGGCAGCAATCTCGTCCATCCATCCCAGCAGTTCTCCACCCGAGAGGGTGTTGTAGCTGTTGGTGGTATGAGGCGCGACCACCTTGGCGGTCCGCGTCTGCGACGCCTCGACCAGTTGAGCGAGCTTTCCGCTACTCAGATCCCGTTCCATCGTCCTCCTTCACCGCGCGACGCTGTGCCAGCTCGTCGACCACCCTCCACTGTTCTTCGGCGGTCAGACTTCCCCACATCGCGATCTCATCGAGCGTGCGCAGACAGCCCACACACCAGTTGTGGCGCCGGTCCACGATGCAGGTGTTGTTGCAGGGAGAAGGTGGAGGATTGCGGCGATCCATGAGAAGTAAATCTACGCGGCCCCCGTGCCGCGCGCAAAACCCAGCGAGACCTCGCGCGCAATTTCGAACGAGCGCTCGCATGTGGCCAGGCTCGAACCCGCCAGTCCGCAGGTAGCCGTTACCAACGAGCGCGCGAGCACCCGCTCCCGCCCGTCATCACCACCAAGCCGCACCGCGGCGTCGCGCCAGCGCGCCACGATCTCTTCGGCGCGAACACAGGAGAGATCGTCTAGGGTGGGAATCCACCCCCACGCGAGGTGCCCGCCGCTTTCGATGAACTCGCGGCCGCCGGCATCGGCGGCGAAGGCGGAACCGCCGTGGTACGCATCGAACGAATAGAGATCGGCGCCGATCTCGTTCAGGAGCGCGAGGGGGATTTCATCGCAGCAGTGGATGCCAACCATCACGCCGGGCCGGCGCACGCGTAGAATGACCGATTTCAGCATCTCAACCACGGCGGCACGCCGCGCCGGCACCTGGCGCAGGGCCACGCCGAGATACGCCTCGTCCAGCACGAGCACGACCGACCGCGCGCACTTGAGCAATGTGTCCACCTGCCAGCGTGCGAGCCGCACGATGTAGTCGGCAATCGCGTTGCGGCACCCGATGTGGTCGATGAAGAGTGTGGTGTCGGCGCTGATCGAGCACGCCACCGTAACCGGACCCATGACCTGGCCTTTTACCGCGCGCGCCGCGGGAAACGCGCCGCAGCGGCTGGCCTCGACGAAGGCATAGAATCCGGCCGCACAGGACGGATCGAAGGTCGGCTCCGAACGCTCGAGCGCTTCGAAGAATTTGCCCGTGCGCGCCGCGGGAATGCCAAAGCCGTGCTCGTCACGCAGAGCGGAAAGATGACGCATGTGCGGTCCGAAAGTCTGCGACAGCATCGCCTCGCGCGGCGACATGCGGCGCAGTTGCGGCCAGAACGGGACCTCGGGACACCAGCGCGCGATGAACTCGAGCGCCGGCGCCGCCGCGAGAAACGGCAGGCTTCCCACACCGCATACGGCACCCGCACCGAGAAACCATGTGGCGGAGAGCGGCGAGCTCATGTTACCGGGAGCAATCGTCATTGTGAGCGAGTGGATCCGTGCTGCTCGCGCCCTGACACGCACGAGCTCGATCCGGCGTCGTGGAGTATACAATGATGGGCGCGCTCACGGCGGGCCAATCACGCGGTCAGGGATGCTGCAGAAAAAATATGGCGGAGAGAGAGGGATTCGAACCCTCGGTACGGTTTCCCGCACACACGCTTTCCAAGCGTGCTCCTTAAGCCACTCGGACATCTCTCCGCCTGATCAATGGGCCGGGCGCCGTGCCGCGAAAAATCGCTGCATCAGCTCGCGGCACTTTTCTTCTTCGATGCCACCGATGACAGCGATGCGCTGCATCAATCGGGGCTCATTCGGAATATTGAAGATGCTCTCACACGCCCCTGTGCGCGGCTCGCGCGCCCCGAAAACGACGCGCGGCAGGCGGGCCAGGATCACCGCGCCGATGCACATGACACACGGCTCGATGGTGCAGTAGAGCACGGCCTCGTCGAGTGCCCGTGCGCCCGCCACCTGGGTGGCCTCCCACAGGGCACGCATCTCGGCGTGCTCGAAGGGCTGCCCCGAGCGCTCGGTCTGGTTGTGACCACGGCCGATGATGCGGTCATCGAGCACCACCACGGCGCCCACGGGCACTTCACCCTCGTGAAAAGCGAGCTCCGCCTCTTCGAGCGCGGCCCGCATCCAGCGGCCATCGCGGTCCAGGCTCAAGGGTCAGCGCGCCGGAAGTCCCAACGCCAGCGACGCCGCCACCTTGGCCGCCACGTCTTCGAACGGCGGCGCGCGGTGCGTCTTGGCGCCGAGGTCGGCGTACACGGCACCGGACGAGCTGGTCACGAGCGAGCGATCACCGGTTTCGTTGCTGGCACCCTCGGCGTAATCCTCGTCCGTGCAGCGAAACAGAATCGAGCCGTCCTCTGCACTGATAATGGTGATCGTGGCACCGACATACGTGGCCGGCGTCGAGTTCTCCTTAATGTCGACTTCGTCTTTCTGCCAGAGGTCGACGACCGGAATCAGAAACGCGTCGCACTGGAGCTCGGCGGCCAACGGCTTCAGGTACTCCATGTTGGGCTTGTCGCTCATGGCGTACGACTTCAGCATTTTCTGATACTGCTCGGGCGTGCTGGTCTTGGCAATCGCGTAGTCCACCGTGCCCGGCGCAATGAACTTATAGTCGGTCCGGCCGTTGAGCGCGGGCACCAGGAATCTCGACACCGTCTGCGGCGCAAGATTGTCGGGGTCGTCCGCGCGGGCCAGAGAGCTCGTGCAATCCAGAACCGCGATCTTCTCCACCACTTTCTTGCCGTTCGCATCGGTCTTGTCGAACCGGGGATCCACGAACACGTTGACGGGATGCTGCCGCTGGCATCCCAACAGCATGGCGCCCAATGCCAGCAGAACCAGTTGTCGTCGCATGGGAAAGAGCCTCCGGATCCGCCGCGGCCCGCAGCGGGGTAAAACCCGGCTAGCGTAAATCGTTGCGCCCGCGAAGTCAACGGCGCCGGCGCTTTTGACACCGCTGCGGGCCTGCGCGTACACTCGCCGTCGTGACCACGGCAAAATCGGATTCGCGCCGGATGCTCCTGCTCGGCGACGCGCGCCAGGTGCACCTGCGGCGATGGGGCGATTACTTCGCCGCGCGCGGATATGACGTGCTCACCGCATCGCTCGAGCCCGCCACCGCGTTTCCCACGCGCTTCGTTCACCTCCCGGTGCCCGCGTTTCTACCCGACGCGGTTCGTTATCCACTGGCCTGCGTCGCCCTGCGACGCATCATGGCCGACTTCAACCCCACCGTGGTGAGCGCACACTTCGTTCCCAACTATGGAATGATGGCAGCGCTGGTTTGCCGCCGGCCGTGGGTGTTGAGCGCGTGGGGCAGCGACATCATGTCGGTACCCGAGAAGAGCGCCTTTCACCGCTGGCGCACACAGTTCGTGCTCGACCGCGCGCCCTGGGTGACCTCCGATGCGCAGGTGCTGACGGAAAAGATCCGCTCCTTTGCTTACCCGGCGGAGCACATCCTGACCTTCCCTTATGGTGTCGATACCGGGGTGTTCGCGCCGGGCGCGCCACCCGACCAACCCGGACCGCTGGTTCTCTCCAACCGCAAGCTGGAATCGCTGTATCGCATCGACGTGGTGGTCGACGCCTTCTCCGCGGTGCGCGAAGCACTGCCCGACGCCGCGCTCACCATCGCGGGCGACGGCGCAGAGAAAACGCGGCTCGTCGAGCGCGCCGGCAGCAGCACGGCGGTGGCACGCATCCGCTTCGTGGGAGACGTGACGCACGACCGCATGCCGACGCTGCTCCGCGAGCACCACATCTACGTGTCGACGTCGCCCGCCGACACCACCTCGGTCTCGCTGCTCGAAGCCATGGCGGTCGGACTCTTCCCCATCGTCACCGACATTCCCGCCAATCGCGAATGGATCACCGACGGTGAGAACGGCCGCCTGGTTCCGCCGGGTGAGGCGACCCGGCTCGCCGTAGCCATCATCGACGCGTGGCGCGACTCCGACCTGCGCAAGCGCGCGACGGCACGCAATGCGGACATCATCGCCAACCGCGGACGCTGGACCGAATCCATGCGTGCCGTTCACGAACTCTTCGACAGTCTGTGCGCGCAGACGGGCGACCCATCGCGCGCCGCTCGCGCTTGACAGCCCCGTGCATTTGCGAAACACTTCGTGCGCATGACCGGACGAAAGCGAATCGCGTTGTTTCTGATCGTGGCGGGCGTTGCGCTCCTCGTCGCGTCCGGGTTCCTATGGCGCCGCCACGCGCCCGGGCTGGACAACTTGCAGGCACAAAAAGCCACCTTTGAAGATTCGCTGAGGCGCGTACACGCCGAACTGGTGAAAACCAGTCTCCGCTCGCGCGCGCTGCAGGAGAGCCAGTCGCAGATTCCGGACACCCTCAAGATCGCGGGCGCGGGCCAGATGATGAACCAGGGAAACGTCTACAACAAGATCATCCGCAAGCTCGAATTCACCGAGCGCGACATCAAGATCGACATCGCCGCCATCGAACGGAAGATGGTGCAGACCCGCACCGAAGCGCGCCGTACCGCCATCCCGGCGGCGGCCGGCGGGGTCGTGGCGCTCGTGCTCGGCCTCGTGCTCGCGACTCTTCCCTCTCGCCGGGTTGGCGCTTGACGGCCCATTTCCGCGCGTCTATTCTTCGCTCACCGTTTGCATTGCCGCACGGACAGACATCGTTATTGCGAGACTTGAGTTAGAAGGAGCCGGTTGTGACGTACGTAGTGACGGGCAATTGCCAGAGGTGCCGCTTTACCGATTGCGTGGTCGTGTGTCCGGTCGATTGCTTCCACGGCGACGCCGAGATGCTCTACATCGATCCCGATTCGTGCATCGACTGTGACGCCTGCGCACCCGAGTGCCCGGTCGAGGCCATCTTCCCGCTCGAGGATGTGCCGGACGATCAGAAGCAGTGGATCCAGATCAACGCCGAGCGCGCTTCCGCCAATCCGCTGATCACCGACAAGCAGCCCGCGCTTCCCACCGCCGAAGCGCGCAAGAAAGAACTGGGTTTCTAGGCGACATCGCCAACGCAACCGTTACCCAACGAAAAGGCTCCGGTCACCCGACCGGAGCCTTTCTCGTGATGACGGCCAACCGCCGAGTTAACTCGCCTTCGGCTTGTCCTTGATGAGGTCCTTGCGCTTCAAGTGGATGCTGTCAAAGCTCTGCGCCGAGATCACGTAGTACCACCCGGCGAAGTGCCCGTTGAGATCGTCGACGCGCCGCTTCGCCGCTTCAACCTTCTTGGCGTCGGTGACCGAAGGATCGAGTGACGCGCTGATCATGAGATAGCGGTTCTCGCCCGTCTGCCCGGGCGTGCGCACCTCGGCGGAGTCGCCGGCCGAAAGCGTATTGCCCTGCCCGAACGCCACCTCGCCAAAGCGCAGCGTGTACATGACGCCGTCTTTGGTGTGCACCATCAGTTCGCCCTCGTTGGAAACGAGGCGGCCGTCGCGCGTGAAGTAAAAGCCGTGCCCCTGCAGCGAGGCCAGGTCAGAGTTGGTAATCGAAATGCCGCCCGACGCGCGCTGCAGCGACGCCGTCAGCCCCTCGGGCTTCGGGCGCACACCTTCAATGGAGAGACCGTCCACCGCGCTGACCAGGTTGTTGATCTTGTAGGTGTCGATCTCCTTGCCCGCCGGGAGACCCGCCATCTTCCAGCTCTCGCCGTCACGCGTGAGATCCACGGTGTCGCGCTGGTCGAGACGCCCGGTCTGCTCGTCGATGGAGTAATCCTTGAGCTGGACGCGATCGATCTCGTCTTTCTCCAGCATGGTGAGATCGGGCTCGATCCAGTCCTTGAACTTGGTCGAGATGTCGACGTTGATCCTGGTTCCGTACACGCGCTTTTGCCCGGGCACGCGCACGAGGCGGAAACCCTCGCGGCCCTCGAACGCCTTGCCGATGATGAGGTCGGCGAGCACCACACCGTTGTCACCCTTGATGGTGACGCGGCGGCCGCGGCCCTTGAGCGCCTGCACCGCATTGTCGAGCGGATCGATCACACCGCACGCTTCGAAATCCATCGCGTTGTCGGTGCGGAAATCATCCTTGGTAATGCCGATCAAGCCCGCCGCGGTCTTGGCGAGACGATCTTTTCCGTCCGCGGGATAACCGTGGTGCGACGGAATCGTCCAGCGACCGTTCTGGAACGTCACCTTGAACGGCACCGCCTGCCCCGTGGCCTCATCCCAGTCCACAACCTCGAGCGACTTGGCCGCGTTGGGATCGGTGAAGTCGGGAAAGAACTGCTGGCCCTGGTCGAAGAAGGCCTGCGGCATCTTCTGGCGCGGCGCGGTCGCAAACGCGAGCCCCGCGAGCAGGAGTGCCGCCCCTGCGTAGTAGAGAGTCTTGCGTGTCTCGGTCATGTCTCCTCGCTTATCCGCGCAGGCGGCGGTTGGCCGCCGTGCCTTCGCGCTCGCGCTTCTGGCGCCGCATGAAGATGTAGATACCCATCGCGAACACGGGAATCGGGGGCAAGAGGCCGGCCAGCGTCTTGATGCCGCTCTGGATGCGGCGCACCTGCGATTCCATGTCTTCCTTGCTGCGTTCGATCTTGGCGTCGCGGTCGCCTTCGATCGCCGCCTTGGAGGCTTCGAAACGGCGGCTCTCCGCTTCCTGGATGTTGCGCGCCATCATCTGCTTGGTGGTGGCGTCGAGGTCGGTGCGGTTCTGCAGCTCCGCCACTTTGCCGTCCAGGCGCTGCTGCGCTTCGGCCAGCGCCGACTGCGCCTCGGCCTGCGCCTGCTGTTCTTCCTTGGCGCGCTTGTCGGCGTAGGCGCGTGTGCGCGCTTCCACCGTGGTGAGCGTGCGGTACTGCACGCGACGGCGGCGCAGTTCGACAAACGATTCGTCGCCGGCCAGCACGTCAATGCAGTTCAGGAAGAACGACACGTTATCGAAGTTCAGGTTCTCCATCCCGCGCCGGCGAATCTCGAAGAACTGATCGGAAATGAAATCCATATCCGAGATGAAAATGATGTTCGCCTTCGTGGTGTCGCCGTCGGCCACGCTCTGCCCGCTGATGTGCGCGGCGATGGCGTAGTCGGCGCCGGTCGCATAGCGCGGCCCCTGGTACGGCATCAGCTGGATACCGAAGAAGCTCTTGCTCACGACCTGGTTGTAGTCGGTGGTTCCCGCCGTGGTGCTGGTCTTGATGAGCGGCTCGAAGTTGAACTTCGAGTCGGTCATCTTGGTGATCGAACCCGGGAACAGGAACACGAGCTCCTGCAGTCCGCGGGAGGCGGCGAAGGCGTCGTCGAACGAGGCGCGGTTCTGGTTACCGCGCCCGATGAAGACGACCTCGGGCGGGAGATTCGCCATTTCCGGATGCGGGTTGTAGCGGTCCCAGATGATCTGCGACTTGTTCCACAGAATGCCGTAGGTGGCGAGGAACGTGTTGATGCCGCCCTTGGGCTTGGGCTGCGGACCGCGGTTGCGCATGAACGGATTGACGTTGGCGCCCGCTTCCTCGTTCGGCCCCAGGCCGACGTCGAAAACCGGAACCGGGTCGTCGATCAGGAGCGCCGGCGTTCCGCGCGAGATCACCGCTTCCACGTGGTTCATCTCTTCCTGCGAGAGCGACGACGGCATGGCCACGACCAGCGCGTCCACCTTCTCGGTGATGGAATCCTGCGGGGCGATCTGCACCACTTCGTACTGCTTCTCCAGCTCGGGCACCACCGGCCACGGCGGCGTGCTCACGAAGGTGTTGAAATCGAGTCCGCCCATCAGGCGCACCTGCGTGGTGACGAGCCCGATGCGCTTGCGCTGCGTGCGCGCCACCACGCGAATGGAGCGCGCAATCTCATACTCGGCGGGAAGCCCGCGGTCGAAGAACGGAATCACGTTCTCTTCGCCGCCACAGGTGAAGGCGACGCCGAGGAAAACCTTCTTCACGCCGGCCGTCGAGCCCGAGGTTTCCGGGACGTCGACGGGCTGGATGCCGAACTTCTCGCGCGCGTCGCGCGCTTCCTGCGAGTAGGGCTCGGTGTTCTTCACGATCAGGTGCACGCGATTGCCGCCGGCGGCGTCGAACTCGCGCAGGAACGCGAGCACGTTCTCGCGCGTCTGCACATAGTCGCGCGGCACATCCTTGCTGATGTAGGCCTGGATGAACACGGGCCGGTCGGCCGGAATGTCCTTGATGAGCATCTTGCTCTGTTTGGACAACGTATGCAGGCGCTCGGCGGTCATATCGGCGCGGGCACCCGCGCGGGCCACGATGACCTGCAGCGCGATCATTACCACCACGATCGAGACCGCGCGCGCGGCGAAGTGCAGGCCCAGGCGCCGCGCATCGGCGGTGACCGGCCAGTGGCGGCGCCCCACCAGGATGACGTTCAAATACAGCATGACGGCGGCGATACCGACGAAATAGATGATGGCGGGCAGGCTGAACACGCCGTGCGCAAACTCGTCGAACGACGTGAACGCCGCCACGTGCGAGCCGAGATCCTGCGCCGTCTCGCCGAATATTCCGAAGATGCGTTCAGCGTATACGAAGAACGCGCAGAACAGCGCACCCAGTATGAACGACACGGTGGCGTTGGCGGTCAGGCGCGACGCGAACATGCCCACCGAGATGAACATCGCTCCGACGAACCAGTAGCCGAGATAGTTGGCAAGCATGAGACCGAGGTCGGGTTTTCCCAGCCAGAAGAGCACGATCAGGTGCGAGAGCGAGAGCAGCACGGCGCCCGTGTACACGCCCAGCGTGGAGAGATACTTGCCGAGCACCACTTCGAAATCCGTGGCCGGCAGCGTGAAGAGCAGTTCCTCGGTCCCCTGTTTGCGCTCGTCGGCCCACACCCCCATGGTGATGGCCGGCACGAAGAAGAGCAGCAGGTACGGGAAGACGTTGTCGAGCTGCTGCAGGTTGGCCAGGTTGTTCAGGAAGAAACGGTCCTGCCAGAACGCGGCCGCGGCCGACAAGAAGATGAACAGCGTGATGAAGACGTAGCCGGTCGGATTCGAGAAATACAGCCGCAGGTCGCGGCGCACGATCGCCTTGACGACCGCCCAGTTGACGTTGAGCTTGTTCATGCCCGGCCTCCACTACGCGCACCGGATTTTTCGGCGCCGGTCAGGCGGTAGAAGTTCTGTTCGAGCGAGCCGCCTTCGCGCAGTTTGGCCGGCGGCCCGTCCAGCACCAGGCGCCCGTCGTTCACAAGGATCACGCGGTCCGCCACCGCCTCCACTTCCTGCAGAATGTGCGTGGAAATGAGAATGGTCTTGGTGCGACCCAGCACGCGAATGTTGTCGCGGAAGTCGTGAATCTGGTTGGGATCGAGACCCGCCGTGGGTTCGTCCATGATCAGCACGGCCGGATCGTGCAACAGTGCCTGGGCGAGCCCCACGCGCTGGCGGTAACCGCGCGAGAGCTTGCCGATCGGCTTCTCGACGACGCCTTCGAGCGAGCACTGCGCGATTACGGCCTCGATGCGGTTCTTGAGCTGCGCGGCGGCGAGCCCGCGCGCCTCGCCGAAGAAGCGCAGGAGCTCGGTCGGCGTCATGTCATTATACAAAGGGCCGTTCTCCGGCAGATAGCCGAGGTGACGCGCGCCTTCCAGGCGCTGCGTGGTCATGTCGAAGCCGGCGATGCGCGCCGTGCCTTCGCTGGCGGCCAGGTAGCCGGCCAGAATCTTCATCGTCGTCGACTTGCCGGCGCCGTTGGGCCCCAGGAAGGACACGATCTGACCCTCGGGAATCGAAAAATTGATGTCCTTGATGGCGACGAAGGGCCCGTAAAACTTCGAGAGCCCGGCCGCCTCGATCATGATGCGACGTGACGCGTCCGCCATCGCAACACCTCGGCTTCTATATCGTTCTGGAGTTTGGTTACAAACGGATGTGCCGTCTTATACAGGCACCCCGTCACCGGGTTCCGGCCCCGGGGAGTCGTGCTCGAGAATTAGCCGCGAATGTTAGCCCGCGGGGAGAAAGCTGGCAATCCCCTTTCCACCCGTCAACCTAGACGAAGGTCTGGGGCCGGATCCCGACGCCGGGTTCGTCCCACAGCGTGAGCATGGGGCCGCGGTACTGGTAGCCTCCGTCCAGCGGATCGTGGGCCATGAGGAGCGGGGTATCGAGGTCGAGGTGGGTGATCCAGCCCGTGGCCAGGACGAGCGAATACGAGAACGACATGGCGAGGCGCGACTCCATCATGCCGCCGATCATGAGCAAAAGCCCGGCCGCCCGCGCGGCGCGCGCCACCGCGATGGTCTCGGCGAGACCCGTTTTCATGATCTTCAGGTTGATGCAGTCGGCCGCTTTGTTGGCGATCACGCGCTTCGCGTCCGCGAGCGAGAACACCGATTCGTCGGCGGCGATGGGAATCTTCGCGTCGGCGCGCAGCGCCGCCATGCCGTCCAGGTCGCCGCGCGCAACCGGCTGCTCGATCAGACGAATGCGCCCCGTCAGGGGCGCAAGCGACTTGATCAGCGACCGAGCTCCAACGAGGTCAAACCCCTGGTTCGCGTCGAGAATGAAATCCACATCGGGATGTGTCGTCGCGAGTCGTTCCACCCGCCGCACATCGGCATCCACGTCGTGCCCCACCTTCATTTTGAAGATGCGAAAACCACGCGTGTGCCACTGCGCGGCCAGCTCGTCGACGCGCGCCTCTTCCAGAATGGGAAGCGTGATGTCGGTTTCGTGCTCGCGCAGAGCAGGAGGCCCACCCAGCGCGCGCCAGTGCTCGAACAACGTCTCACCGCGCGCACGCGCCAGCGCATCCACCATGGCGCACTCCAGACCACAGCGCGCCGCCGGCTCGTTGGCGGCCATGCCGGCCATGATGGCCCCCAGCGACTCCCAGTCCGCGCACGAGCACCCCACCAGCATGGCCGCGAGTTGCTTCGCCGTGGCGATGCTGCGCGCCCGCGTCTCGCCCGTGAGGGCCGTGAAAGGAGCGATCTCGCCGAAGCCCGCGGTGCCGTCGGCGAGCTTCACGCGCACATAGGCCAGCGCCGCCGTCGAGACAGCGCCGCGCGAAATCACGAAGGGATCCGAGAGCTCGACGTCGACAGGTTTGACGTCGACGGAGGCAATATTGAGACGTGTATCGATTGGCATGGGTGGCCGGGTCATACCATCACTGATGAGCAATGTGGTCCTGTCGAGTCACCCGCGGGAGGCACGCGACGGGGCCCCGGGGACGAGCGTAGCGAGTCAGTCCGGGGTGGCGCGTGACAGGACCCGCGGTGTCCGCAGAATCACTTGCGAAAGATTCTACCGAATTCTTCCGCGAGCTCGAACGAGGCATCCACCGAGCGCGGGTTGCGCGAATCGAGATACTCGACGTTGACGCCCAGGCGCCCTTCCGGAAACCCGATTTCGCGCGCGAAAGTCGAGATGCGCTCCCACACGCCGATCAAGCTCGAGATTGACGCTTCGCGCATGCTGCGCGCGCCCTTCAACATGCGCTCGACGTCGCGCGGCACGTACACGCCGAGCGTCTTCTTCGAGAAGGTGATGTCCTCAGGCACGACAAAGGGCGAGAAGGTGAGGAACACCTTGGGGCACTTCTCCGCGCCAACGCGCTGCACGAGATCGAGCAGGAGACAGCACATCCACTCGCTCTCGTAGAGAATCTGCGTCGAGAAGAAGGTGAAGCCGTGGTCGTTGATCTTCCCGACCACACGGTCGACTTCGTCTTCGGACGCGGGCCGCGACACGAACTGCTTGCGGCGCGTCGGAATGATGATGCCGCCGCAGTTGAAGCCGCGGCCGCTGGCCAGCCCGGCGGCTGAGGCCACGGTCATGGCGTCCTTGGGGAGCACCTTGTCGCTGTGGTCGCTGCCCACGATGAAGATGTCCTTGCAGCCGATGGACGAGGCGCGGTCGAGCCAGCTCTCCATCTCGGGCTGCGAGCACGTCACCACCACCTTGTAGAGACTGAGCGGCTTCTCGGTGAGCTCGCGGATCCACTGGGCGAACTCGTCGTTGGGGACGCGCGCGCGCTCGCGCTGAAACTCGCCTGAGTCCTGCAGGTCGGGAATGCTGACGGCGTGGAACGAATTGTAGCATGCGAAGCTCTGCCGCAACACGGCATAGGCCTTGTCGCGGTCGGCCAGGGGCGGCGGACACGCTTCCAGGATTACGCGGATGTTGTCGGGCGTCGGCTTGGTCATCGTGTTCTCTTCAAACGGAAATTGCCGGGCAAACGGCGCCCGGCAAGCCAAAGTCGCGCGAATACTAATTCACTGCCGCCGGTGGCGCAATGTGGAAAGCCTTCGGGTCGGGCGCGCGGGGAAAGAAAATGGTGCGAAGGGACGGAATTGAACCGCCGACACAGGGATTTTCAGTCCCTTGCTCTACCAACTGAGCTACCTTCGCACCAGGATTTGAAAGCCGTTGGGCCCGCTATCCTAGTGGAAGTGTCTTCGCTTCGTCAACCCCGCGCCGAAGCCGACTAGACGGCCGCCGGCTCCAGCAACCTGGTCATGCGATCCAGCAGTCCCTCCAGGTCGAAGGGTTTGTAGAGGACGGCGTCGGCCTTGGACCACGTCGACACGAACTCCTCGCGGATCGCGTGGTCGAGTTTGCGTGCGGTGATGAGCATGATCTTGAACGGCGCGACATCACCGCGCGCCATGTCGTCTTTGAGGAGGCGCGAAACCTCGTAGCCGTTTTTTCCCGGCAGCATGACGTCGAGCAGCACCAGCGCGTAGCGGCCACTGCGCGCTTTTGTGACAGCGTTCTCACCGTCGTAGCAGACGTCCACGTCGAAGCCACGCAGTTCGAGACTGTACTTCACCGTATCCACAATGTCGCGCTCGTCGTCCACGAGCAGTACACGAACGGAATCCATGATTACTCCTTTACTCGCTCACGGGTTGTAAGCCGCGGGCGGCTCCCCGGTTCCTCTGCTCTGCAAGTCGTGCGGCCGCCGCGCGGACCGCACCCGAAAATGTCATGTTGGCTCCGACGCGGCACGCGCCGGCGAGCCACGACGCGGCCGCAGGCAGATCGCCGCACGTCACCAGGAGGGCCAGGCCGTCGCGAATCACCCACACACGCGCCGGGCCGCCTGTCGGCATGCCGGCATGCGCCCGGGCTGCAGGCAACTCCGCGTCAACCTTCAACACTTGATCTTCCACCAACGCCACCGTGACCGAGCGACGCGCTGCCTGCGCCACCTGAACCGCCTCTTCGGCGCGCTCGAGGCGTGACATCATGCGCGCGGTGCGCGCGTCGGCGGGAACGAACACGCGGGCGGTGGTGCCTTCGCCGAGGCGGCTGTCGATGCGGAGCATGCCGTCATGCGCATCCACCAGCGTGCGCGCAATGTGGAGTCCCAGATGCGCGCCGCCGCCCGGCTGGCTGCCTTCGTTGTCGTGGTAGCGCTCGAACACGTGCGCGAGCACATCGGCGCTCATGCCGATCCCCTCGTCCTCCACTTCGATGCACGTGAACGCGGGTTCGCCCAGCACCTCATAAGGCAGCACGCGCAGATCGTCGGCCAGCGCTTCGCGACCGGCGTGGCGCGCGCGCAGAGTCACCTGTCCGTCATCGGGCGTGAAACGTGCCGCGTTGTACACGAGGTTCAACAGCACCTGCGTGATGCGGTCGCGATCCACGAACACGCGCGGCGCCGGGGACGGCACGTCCACGGTGATGCGCGCGCCGCTGGCGGGCTGGCACACGGAGAAGTCGTGCACGACACCGTCGAGCAGATTGTGCGCGTCCTCGTCGCGCCGCTCGAGCGACAGCTCGCCCGCACGCACGCGCCCCAGATCGAGATACCCGTCGACGATGCGCGAGAGCCGCTCCACGCCGCGCTGCACGGTTTCGATGAACCGCATCTGTGCGGGCATGAGCGCGCCGGCGTCGCCTGCGGCGAGGAGGTTCAGCGCCGCGCGCATGCTGGCGAGGGGATTGCGAAATTCGTGCGCCACGGTGGATACGGCGTCGTCGGTCCACAGTTCGCGTGCGAACGACTCGGCGCAGACGCGGAAGCGCAGCAGTGTGTGCGTCTCGTGTTCGCGCTGAAACGGAGCCACGTCGACGGTGATGCCGGTGGCGCGACCAGCGTGGTCGGTAACGAGAACCCCGTCCATCTTCTCGCGCCGCAGCGCCAGATCGCGCAGTGCCTGCATGTCGACGCCCAGGCGCACGCCATGTGCGCGCCGCGTATCCGCAGCCCGCGACTCGATGTCCAGGATGCGCAGCGCGGCCGCATTGGCGGCACTCACCAGTCCACGGGCGTCGAGCACGACCAGCGGGTCGGGCACGGCGTCGAAGACGTATTCGTGCAGGCGGTCAGTTTCCAAAACGTATTCGTCGCACCGGGCCGGGATCGACCAGCGTGTGCGGCAAAAACGGACAGGGGCAAAAAGGATACCGCCGCGACAGCGGCGGTCACAAATCACACATTAGCAATGTGTTGTTTCGTAGACCGAAGAAGATGCGTGAAGTGGAAAACGCTGGCCTCACCGTAAAGAAACCGACCAACCTAGTCGGTTTGGCGCCGGTCGCTGGCGTGGTGTCTCCGGTCCTTGCGGGTCTCGCGACGGTCGCGGTTCGACGCCACCGGAAACGAGATGGCGAGGATCGTCTTCCACGAGGGTGAGGACTTGACGGTGATCTCGCCGGCGTGGCGCTGCAGGATGTCGCCGGCGACGGACATGGCGCCCGGGTCGGGATCCTCCGACGACGTGACGAAGGGCATGAAAAGACGCGACAGCAGGGTGCCGTCCAGCTTCCCCGCCGTGTCGGCGATCAGAAGCACGACGCGGTCTTCGGCGTGCGAGGCTTCGAGCAGCACGCGGTCGCCCTTGCCCACGTGCGCGCCCAGCACATTCAGAATGTTTTCCAGCGCGGCACGGATGCTCGGTCGATGCATGAGCAGCATCGGCGCGCGTTCTCCGATGCGCACGGTGACTTCGACGCCGTTGGCGCGCACACTTTCGGCCCACGCATCGAATACCCCGCGCGCGAGCGCAAACAGATCCACGCGCTCGAGTGAGGAGCCCATGGCCTCGATTTCGACGCGGAACGCTTCGGCTTCGGCATCGATGCGCGCCACCACTTCGCGCGCTTTTTCAATACGACGCTCGAACGGGGCGCGGCTCTTGACCGCTTCACGAATGTGCCCGATCTCGGCCAGCAGAGCCTCCACCTGCTCCTGCGCGCGCGCGCCGGCGCGCGAGGTGACTTTCTCGCGCATCCAGTTGGAACGGGCTTCTTCCAGCATGCGCTCGGAGCGGCGTACGCAGTCGGCGCGGTACAACGAATCCAGGCGCTCGCCCAGCATCCCGGCGCAGAGCTCGAGGAACAGCCGGTCGCGGGCCGCAAACTCCGTCACCGCCGAGTCGGTGGCGGATTCGACGTAGAAAGCAACCGCGCCGAGGCACTCCCCGCCCGCCACCAGCGGCAGCACGAGGAAGTAGCGAATGCGCTGTGCGGCGATGTCGGAGAGCATCGCGTGCGCGGAATCGCCGCGCATGGGTTTCATCGAATCGGCAACCCGCTCCAGGATGTCCTCGAAGCACTCGGTCACCGCTATGTCGGCATCGCGCTGCGCATCGTCGAGCTCTTCCACCGAGCGTACGTGGGTGGTCTTGCTGCCCACGAGATCCTTGACCAGTGAACCCGTGCCGCCGGCGGCGCGCGTCATCATCGACAGCATGGCCGAGAGAGAATCGCTGAAGCGCTTTGAGTCTTCCGCAGCCGCCAGTACTTCCTGAATCTTGCGCAACACGCGAAACTTGCGCGAGCTGTCGGCGGTGTCGAGCAGCCGCTCGATGGTGGTCGCCGCCTGCTGCGCCATGCTGTACACGAGCGAGATGTCCTCCACGCCCAGCGCCTGGTCCGAATCGGCGTTGTCGGTGACGAGCACGGCGCTCACCTTGCCGCGCACCCGCAGGGGGACGGCCACGTACGCCTGCGAAGCGTAGAAATCGAAAATGGGATCGCTCGCAAACTCGGAAAGACGACGATCGGCCAGCACGGGGACACCCGCGGTCGCGGCCTTGACGGCGCCGCAGCGCACCCAGTCCAGCGGGACGCCGAAGGTGCGCGTGCGCAGCGTGAGATCACCCGACTCGATCTGTTTGGTGCTCTCCACCACCCGGCGCGCCAGCGCATCGAATGAGGGCGGCTCGTCGGCTGCGTTCTCCACGCGTTCCGCCGCCAGATGGCCGCGCAGCATGCGCGCCCGATTGTCCACCGCGAAAAGCACTGCGCGCCGCATGCCGATGGTGTTCCACGACGTACAGAACGCGAGGAGCATCTGGTGAACGCGGCTCACGCTGTCCGAGTCGGGAATGACCTGGATCATGCGCAGCAGCGAGGAGAGTTCGGTGACGGCCAGTTCGTGACGTTCCATGGGTATGATCGGGCAATGATTGCCGATCGCAGGTCGCAATACCCGTGCCGGAGATGGG
>CAZULB010000061.1:16902-18552 GCA_964621155.1 uncultured bacterium
TATGATCGGGCAATGATTGCCGATCGCAGGTCGCAATACCCGTGCCGGAGATGGGAGGAGAGGCGCTAAGCGGACCGGGCGCGGGAGCGCCGGTGGCGATTGTAGAGCAGGTGAACGATGCCGTCGGCAAGGCCGACCTCCGGAACCACCATCTTCTTGTTCCCGACCCCCTTCATGACGGAGAGGTAGAGATCGGCCGCGAAGACGACGACGTCGGCACGATCGGGCTTGAGGTCCAACGTAACGATACGTTCCTCGAGCGAGTACGAGCGCAGCATGTTGCGGATTGCGCGCATGCGATCAATCTCGAGCAGCTTGCCCTGTTTGACACGGGCAAGCTTGTAGATGGTGTTGATGTTGCCACCACTCCCGATCGCCACCATGCGGCCGTGCTTCTCGCGCTGTGCCTCCACGAACGCGCGCAGCTCGGCCGTGGCCTTCGGGCTCACCTTGCCCTCGAGGGCGCGCACGCCGCCGACCGGGAAGGTATGGCTGTCGACCATTTTCCCCTTCGCAATGAACGTCACTTCCGTGCTGCCGCCGCCGACATCGACGTACAGGTAATTCTGGCGCCGATCCAGGCGGTGCTCGATGTGGTTGGCGTAGATCACTTCCGCCTCACGCGCGCCGTCGATGATGTCGATCGTGATACCCGACGCCTTACGCACACGCTCGACCACTGCTGCCCCGTTGCTTGCTTCGCGCATGGCGCTGGTCGCATACGCGGCGAAATCCAGCGCCGGATAAGCCTGTATCAGGTGGCGGAAACCAAGCATGGTTTCCGCCAGACGTCCGGCTTTGTCCGCCGAGATGCGCCCGCTGCCAAATACGTCGTCGCCCAGACGCAGAGGCATGCGCACGAGCACCTCTTTCTTGAAGAGGGGCTGGTCCCCTTCGTCGAGCACGCGCGCGAGAAGCAGCCTGACGGCATTGCTACCGATGTCGATGGCAGCGAACTTCAACGTGATCTCCCGCGTCGGCGCCGCGATTTCCCGCCCGTCGACGCCGCGGTCTTCGTAGACCCGCTGCGACGCGAACGCCCGCCCGTCGCTTTCAACTTTGGTGCGTGTTTCGACGCCGTGATCATGGCAAACGGACGCAGATCACGCGCCAGGCGCGTCGACGCCTTTGCCACCAGGCGTGTCACTTCGCGCGAGCTGGCAAGGCCGAAACCCTCCACGCCGGCGAGGATTCCCGCGCGCACGGCAAGCACGAGCGCATCCATGAGGTCTTCGTCCATGCGCTTCTGGACGTCGTGTGCGGGCGGGCGCTCGAAGTGTGTCATGCGCGCGTCACCCGGCCGCAGCGCGCGCCAGCGCGGACGGTCGACGTTCATTACCAGCACGCCCGCCTTCGGGATCATCTCGCGGAAATTCGGAATCACGTAGGCGGCAAACTCGCTGAAGGAAGGATCGTGTCCGAATATCATCACGCTCCGGGCGCGATTCTCGAAGCGATGCACGATGTGGAGAAAATCCTCGGGCAAAAGGCCGCCGTACAACTCTTCGCGCAACACCACCCCCTCGGGCGGAACGCCCAGGCGCGCGGCAAAGATGTGCGCGGTCTCCAGCGCGCGATCGGCCGGACTCGACAAGAGCACGTCCGGTTTTCCCACCAGCGACGCGACGCGGTCCGCCATCAGCATGGCTT
>CAZULB010000062.1:0-18542 GCA_964621155.1 uncultured bacterium
GCGTGGCCAGGTGTGCCCGCACTTTCATCCCCAGCGTTTCATCCGGCAGTGCGATGACGGCGGCCTCGCGCACGTCGGGATGACGGTAGAGGCACGACTCGATCTCGCCCAGCTCGACGCGGTAGCCGCGCTTTTTCACCATGCGGTCACGCCGCCCGGCGTAGATGTAGTTGCCGTCAGCTGATTCAGTGACGATGTCGCCGGTTCTGTACCAGGAATAGCGCGCGTCAGCGCGCGGCCCGTTGGCCAGGTAGGCGTTGGCGGTTTGCTCGGGAAGATTCCAATAGCCCGGCGTCACCGATTCTCCCCGGATACAAAGCTCGCCTCTTTCCCCGTGCATGACCTCGTTTCCGTTCTCGTCAACCACGACTCCCTCCAGGTGCGCGCACACCTTTCCGATTGGAAAAGGATCCACGCGATCAGAAGGAATTTGGACGGGCAGCTCGTAGAAGGTGCACACGTTGGTCTCGGTCGGGCCGTAGAGGTTGAAGTAGCGCGGCGCGGGCAGGATGGCGTGCAGCGCCTTCAAATGCACGATGGGAAACACTTCGCCGGCAAAGTTCACTACACGGATGTGCGAGAGGTCGCATTCCTCCAGCTTCCCGTACTGGACCAGCAGGCTCAGGATCGACGGTGTCGAGTACCACATCGTGATCTTCGCATCGTGGATCAGCCGAGCCAGCTTCTGCGGTTCCTTCCCCACGTCTTCGGGAATGATGACGAGCGTGGCGCCGTGCTTGAGCGGGGTGTAGATGTCGAGAATGGACAGGTCGAAGTGAAACGGCGCGTGCGACGAAAACACATCGTCAGGCACGGGAGAAAAAGTGTCGCTGCACCAGTCGACGAAGCTGGTGGCGTTACGCTGGGTCAGCATGACACCCTTGGGCTTTCCGGTCGACCCCGAGGTATAAAGAATGTACGCGAGGTCATCGGCGCCGGTATGCACCGTGGCGATTGGCGGCGCCGGCAACGCCGCGTCGAACTCGTCGAGGGTCGCGCGCAGCCCTTTGCCGCCGCCCGAAGCCGGCATGACAATCAGAAACGGGTCCGCATGCTCGGCCCCGAGCTGTGTCTTCAAAGCCGGTTCGAAGACCTTCTCCGTGATCGCAACTTTCACGGCGCAGTTACCGAGGATGTAGGCGTTGCGCACGGGCGGGGCCGACGGATCTACGGGCACATAGGCGGCGCCGGCCTTGAGCACGCCAAAAATCGACGCCACCGTGTCGATCGACTTGCGCAGATAGATGCCGACGCGGTCGCCCGGTTTCACACCCAGCGCCACCAGGCGATCCCGCAAGCGATCGGAAAGCACGCCGAGCTCGGCATACGTGATGGTTGTTCCATCCGCCTCACGTACCGCCGTACGTGCGCCGTGACTCGCCACCGAGCTCTCGAGATACCGCTGCAGCGTGGGGCTCACGTGACCTACTTCTTCTTGCGTGCCACCAGCTCGGTGATCAGCTCGAGCGTGTTCAGGTTTTCGGCGTCGGCCTCGTGGGCTTCCACCGCGATGTCGAACTTCTCTTCCAGGTACGTGACCAGCTTGAGAGTGGCCAGCGAGTCCAGAATGCCGGTGGTCATGAGCGGCGTGTCGTCGGTCAGCTCGTTGGGATCCTCACCGGGCAGAAACTGCTCGAGGATGTAAGTCTTCACCGTGTCGTGTATTGCCTGACGGTCCATGCGTTGTCCTTTGCGTTGTGCGGTTACAGGCCAGCTGCGTTGATCTTATCGTAGAGCATCTGCGCCAGCATGTGGTGGCACTGTGTATTCGGATGCGAGTCCCAGGGCGTGATCCAGCGCCGGGCCGGGTCGAGCCCGTCGTAGGCCCGCCGACAGTCGATGACGGTGAAGCCGGCCGTCTTCGCCACCTCGATCGACCGGTCGACTCGTGCTTCCACCGTGGCGTCGGTCGCTCCGGTGTGCGGCACCACCACGAAGTACGGCGCGATATTACGGTCGCGGCAGCGCTGCACGATGCTGCCGTACACGAAAGCCAGAATCTCTTCGGCGTGCGGGTTGAGCTTCTGCACGCACTCCGCCACGGAGGTGTCCTTCGTAAGTCCCTCACTGCGTATGAACGCGCGCAGCGGTTCGTATGTCATGGGCAGTTCGTGCGTGGTCACATCCACCAGATCTTTCACACCCCAGTAAATATCATCGATCGACGTGAACATGAGCGCGTTGAACTCGAACTTCGGGAAAATGCGCTGGTCGAGATCGGCCAGTTGCTGAATGGGCCCATATCCGCTCACCGAAAAATTGAGAATTTCGTAGCGTCTGCGATCCGTGGACGCATGCTCGGCGGTGAGCCGATCTTCAACCAGGTTGTCGAACACCTCGTCGTCCTCGACGCCCGTGCCCATCGAGTGCGACGCTCCCGTCAGTGCAATGCGGTAGGTCCCCGGCGCGCCCTTGAGCTCGCAGTCGCGGTCGCGCATGCCCCAGCGGTTGGTGGTCATCATCGCACCCTTGTGCCACACGTGCTTGTTGGGCATGAACTCGTAGTTCGGGAACCCGGCAATGGAATGCAGCGCCCAGCAGCGGTCCCAGTTGGGCGGCTTCTGGTTGTAGAGATCGCCCAGATCCGAATTGAAGCGCACCACGTTGGTGAGGTCTTCGTAGTAGCCGCGGTCGAGCATCTGCTTGTCACGGGCGTTGAGGCTCGAGGTCTTGAGATTGTCGACCACATTGCTGATAGCAGGATTGACGTGGAACTTGAGCGGCGCGTACGCAACGAACAGGATGACCACGCACGAGGCGGCAACCTGATACGCGGGGCCCCAGAACGGTGCCGGCTTCTTGAGCCTGGCGAGCCCTCCACCCATTTTCGCGCGTTCGTTGCGCGCGACCAGCACCGCGACTGCACCCAGCGCCGCCAACGACACCACGATCCATAACAGCGACCGCGCATCGAAGCGCGCCAGCTTGCGCGCGATCATCCCGAATTCGCTGATCGACTCGCTCGACCAGATCACCCACGAAAAGCAGATCACGATGAACGTGCCGATGGTGCGTAAAGCGAGCATGAGCTCGTCACGCGCCGAGATCTTCTTCTTTAAAGAGCGCTGGCGGCCGTGCTTGTTCTCCCACAGCATGTTGCCCAGTACGAGCAGGCCCATGATCGACCAGAACACGATGTCCTGCCACACCACCGGGAACTCGCCGCGAATCCAGATCCACTGGTACGAGTGCAGCGCCCAGGTACCGAAGAACGCCGCCAGCGTGGCCAGGACCAGCGACGCGGTGGCGCCCATGCGCTTGTTGAGCCGGAAATAGATGGGGTTGAAGAACACCTTCTGGAGGAAGTCCTTCCAGTAGATGTTGATGCGCCGCCAGTAGTCGGTGAAGCTCTCGGAGAGAAAATACCGGTTGTTGGCCTGCGTGAGATTGAAACCGAACAGGTGCATCATGCCCACGATCACGTGGAAGCTTCCCGAGATCTTGAGGTACATGAGGTACGCGCTCACCACGAACTTCGCGGCGTCGAGCGACGTTGCCACCGATTCCGGCCCCACCATGTGCTGGTAGACCCAGCGGTACAGGATGAGCTGCACGACGCCGCGGAACATCCATTCCACGCCGGTCTGATAGATGCGCGTGTCCTCGCTGTCATAGTACGAGCGGCAGAAGTGCTTGTAGTCCACCACCGGAAAAAGCGGAAAGCACACGTTGGGCAGCATGAAGAAGTACGCCAGCGCACGCCATAGACCGACCGGCGCGGCGCGGTTGTTGAGATCGTACAGATAGACAATGAGCCGGAACATGAACATGGCGCCAAAGATGGGCCAGATCGCGTTGGAAACCGGAGTGCGCAATACGCTCACGCGCATGGCGGCGTAGGCTGCGCCCACGGCGAGAATCAGCGCCACGCGCAGGGCAAAGCGAATCGGCAGATGGGCGAGGCCGATGAGCACGAGGCCCAGCGCCACGATCTGGATCGCGTTGGCGCGCCCCATCACCAGGTAGATTCCGGTAAGCGAGACCAGCGCGAACACGGCCAGCCGGAACCGCGCCGGCGCCAGATGGTTCACCACAAACCCTACGCAGGCAATCGCCACCACGCGGAAAAACGCGGCGCTCTCGATGTCGAAGGTTCGGATGATCAGTGCGAGGAGGGCGAGCTGGAGCCCGACCGCGGCAAAACGCGCGACCTGGCCGGGCGAAAACTTCCCCGGGGCCGTCGCGGAGACGGCGGTGGCGGCCCGGTCGGCGCGCACGGCGGAGGGACCGGCTGAGGTCGGCGGAACGGTACTGCTCATCCCTTGGAAACGGGGAAAAAGGACTCCGGACTTGGGCTTACGAACGCCCCGATTCTATCACAGCGGCCGGGGGGCGCGCCACGTGCCGGGCGCCGGCGCTCAGTCCTGGTACCCGTCGGCGAAGACGCACTCGATAATCTCGTAGGTGCGCAGCCCGGCCGGTAGCCGGACCTCCACGGTCTCGCCCTTCTTGTGGCCGATGAGCGCGCTGGCGAGCGGCGAGTTGTACGCAATGATGCCCTGGTCGGGATCGGCCTCGCCGTCGCCGAGAATGGTGCACTCGCGCATATTGCCCGTCGTCTTTTCGCGGATCTTGATGCGCTTTCCGAATGTCACCGATTCCTCGGGTAGAAGCTCTTCCTTGCGCACCACGTTGGCGCCGCTCAGACGCTCCTGCATGGCGCGCAGTTTCGCAGCGGTGAGGGCCTGCTTCTCCTTGGCGGCGTGATACTCGCCGTTCTCCTTGAGATCACCGTGCGCGGCGGCGGTCGCGATCTCCTTCGCGATCTCGTTCTTCAAGAGGCGGTCGAGCTTGTCAGCCTCTTCTTTGAGACGGAGAAAACCTTTTTCGGTAAAGAAAAACTGCGCCATTCAAATCACCCTGCTAGTTCTCGATCAACGCGCGAATCTTTTCGCCGTCGACGTCGTTGACGGAATCGGTACTCATGGCCTGAATCTTACCCGACGCCCCCACTTCCATTTCCATGGGGTACGTCACCACGCCGTGCTTCTGCAAGAACGCCGACTCCACATCCTGGTAGAGCGGATAAGAGAGCGCGTGCGTCGCGCGATAACTTGAATTCATCGCGGCGGTCGCCATGGTTACGGCGACTACGCGCTCCGGCTCGATGGCGCCCTGGTCAACCGCGCGCTGCCAGCGTGTCGCCATCGCGGAGCAACTGTGACAGTTCGGATCCAGAAACAGTATCACCGCGCCGTGGCGTTCGGTGACGAGCGCCACACTTCCAATTGTCGCTCCGGTCGAATCGGCAAGCTGCACGTCGGGCAGCGCTTGCCCGGGCTGAAACGGAAACGCGGGAGCCTCGGTGATGGGTTGATTGCGCTCCCGCAGCATGGAACCCACGCGCACGCCCGCGTACGCCACCGCCAGTACTGTAGCTACAAACGCTCCCCTTCGCAGCATGCGCTGCGCATTCGTTGCCATTGGCTACCTTCGATTAATTGGAAGGGCGGAGCCATTCAGCCCCGCCCTTCCGATCAAATGTGGAAACCGGTCGGCTTAGCAGGCGATCTGCGGGCACTGGATGGGCCCGCTGCGATCCACTTTGCAGGCGCCGCCGCAACACTTGTAGGGCGTGCCGCAAATGCACTTGTAGAAGCACGGCGCTGCCTGCGCACCCGGTGCCCGAAGCCCGGCCAACGCACCCAGACCAAACACGACGGCGAGTACCAGAAACATGTTTCGTTTTCTCACGGTCTCCTCCTGTTCGAATCAGGTGACTGTCTGCTCCAGCCGGGGAGCGGCGCTCTCCAAATGGCGCGCCGTAACGGGGCTTCAGTCTACTATAATCAGGTGCATGACGCGAGCCGCATTTGAACCCGCCCCGTGGCTGGTACTCGTGTGTGTCCTCCTGTGCACGGGATGCAGCGATGACTCGGATCCGGTCACGCCGGCCCCGAAGCGCGCCGTTTCCGTCCGCGTGCTGGCACTCGGAGATTCGTACACGTCGGGCGAAGCCGTGCCGCAGAGCAAGAGTTGGCCCTACCAGCTGGCAGACTCGTTGCTGGAAGACAGCGTGCGCGTGAGCACGCTCAAGGTGGTCGCGCATACGGGCTGGACTTCGGCGGATCTCATCGTCGCCATGAACAAGGCGCCCCTCACACCGCCTTATGACATCGTTACGCTGCAGATCGGCGTCAACAATCAGTTTGGCGGTGTCCCGTTCGAGATATTTCAGGACGAATTTCCCGAGTTGGTGGCGCGAGCGACGGCCCTCGCCGGCAATCGTCCGGAACATGTTGTGGTGCTCACCATCCCCGATTACAGCGTCACGCCGGTGGGACAACGATTGGACCCGGACCAGACGCGCAGCGAGATCGACAGCTACAACGGATTTATCGCGGCGACGCTCGACAGCAGCGCCGTGAGCCTGATCAACATCACGGACATCTCGCGCGAAGCGGGAGAAGACTCGTCTCTCACAGCCCGCGACGGATTGCACCCGTCGGGAGCGCAGTATGCCCGATGGGTGGGGCTCATTCGTCCCGTGGTAAAGGCGCTTTCGGGACGCAGGAACGCCGGAGAATAAACACGAAATTCACATTTCTCAGGCCGTCCCGTGTTCTACAATATGGCTGGCGTCACACTCCCGGCATCTCTTGTAAAGACAAGGAAGGGTGGACAGTGGAACTCGACATCATACAAAGCTCCGACACGCTGACCCATGTTGCCCTGTCTGGAAGGCTCGACGCGGTCGGCGTCCAGCAGGTTGGAACCCGTTTTCAGGGCCTCACGGCGTCGCGCGGAAAACCCACCATCATCGATCTCAGCAACCTTGAATTCATCGCATCGCTCGGGCTGGGCATGTTGTTGTCGTGCGCTCGCTCGCTGCACGGACGCGGCACACGTGCCGTGATCGTCAATCCGCAACCAATGGTTGCGAAGGCGCTCGAGACCGCGCACATGGATTCAGTCATGCCTGTTTTTCGCAGCGTGCAAGAAGCCGAAGCCGCCCTGAAATAAGGACTACACGTTGATTCCACCGACGTTCATGCGCAGCCTGCTCAGCGACCCGCGCGAGCTGGAACACATACTCCCCGATCTGGCCAGCTTCCTCGAGCAACACGAGGTCGAGGGCAGTGTCACGTACGTGGTGGAGTTGTGTGTCGAGGAGCTCCTGCTCAACGCGATGACGCACGGCTATCGCGGCGCCACCAACCGCCCCATCGATATGCGACTCGAGCTGCACGACAATCGTAACGCAACGCTGTATGTGGAAGACGAGGGAGAGCCGTTCGACCCGCGCACCGCTCCGGAGCCCGACTTCGACGACATGCTGCTCGGCGACCGCGTCGGTGGGCTCGGTGTCCATCTGGTCCGCAAGCTGGCGACCGCAGTCGAATACCAGCGCCTCGACAACCGCAACCACGTGCGCGTCCGCATTCTGCCCCTGGCCCTGTCGCAGGGCTGATTCACCGCCCCGGCCGGTGGCCGCGTTCTTGCTGTTTGCCGCCGCACAACGGAGGCAGACATGGGCGCTCTCATCCACATCATCTACTTCATCGTCGAACGCGTTCCGGGACTGGCCGCTCGCACCCATCGTCGCTGCGGTCGCATGGGCCTGGCGTTACAAGTTGTTATGACTTTGGCCGGTGTCGCCGCAACGGCGACGGCGCTGGCGGGTGGACGCGTGGCGCTGCGCGGTTTCGAGGATGGCTACTTCGGATATTTTCCGGCCATCATGCTCGCGGCCGTGGCGATTTTTCTGCTAGTGGCCGGCGCAAACGCCGTTGTCTACGGCGTACGCAATCCACCTGCACCGGCACTGCCTGACAATGTGGTTGCGCTTGCACGTCCGGCAGCGCTCCCAGCGCGCGATCTCCACAGGTACCGCCGTTGGGACGGTTGAAGCCTTTCTCGCGAAGGACCGGGCAGGTTGCTCCCGGTGCCGCAGTCAATCGACCAATCGCTTTCCTGTTCGAAGAAAAAAGAACGGGCCGCGTCGAACGACGCGGCCCGGAACGCCGAACATTGCAAGTGTCGAGCTTGCGGTACTTCATCGTGCAATTGACAGTCTGACCTCGTTTCCTCTACACTTTGTTGACTTCGCAGCGAACTTGATTAGCGGCGGCGGCTTTCGGAGTCGTTGTCCACCCCCTCCGCAGATTGCGATTCCCGGACCTCTATTGTTCCTCTTTGCCATCGGAGGCGATCCATGCTACGGCATTCTTGCAGCGCCCGGCTCTTGCTCCTCTCAGTGCTCGTCTCTGGCTGCGCGAACCACAACTCGCCTGTGTCTTCCGATGGACCGCCCGCGTCCTCGCTGGCGAGAGCCACACAGGATGGCATCCACACCGTCGTACTGCAGGTGGAAACACTTCCGCCCGACCCTTCGTTCGGGACCTACACCCGCGAAACCCGCACTTCGCTTGACGTGCACGGAAACGCCCTGTTTGTAAGCTACGATGAAGGCTGGCTGGGGGGAGTACGGCCTCAGACGGTCTATCGCTCGACCTACAGCAAGACGGGAAATCTTGTGACGCAGGTGGTCGAGGACGATTACAACGGCGACGGCACGTTCGAAAGGCGCTCATCGGAACTGGTAACCACCGCGTTCGATCATCGCGGTAATCCCACCGAACAGAGAAAAACCTATGAAAGCGGCGGCATATCGTTCACTTCCGTGCTGCGGTGGTCTTACGATGCGCAGGGGCACCAGATTCACGGCACGGAAGAGAATTCCGCATCTGACGGAACCTACCGATCCGAAATAGAGAATGCATACGACGCGCACGGAAATCTCGTCTCCTGGTGGCTCATGCAGGAGACCCCGTTGGGAAGCTTTGAGATGGGAGCGTCTTCTTCCTACAACGTTCACGGCACATTGATCGGGGAACTCTTCGAGTACCGGGACCAAACCGGGCGGTTGCAGGTGGAATTATCGACCGTGCAGTTCGACAACAACGGCGATCCCCTGGAGCGTGTCCGGGTGTACCGGCAAGAGCTCATTGGTGAGCCGTGGACGGAGACGGGAACGGAGTTCAGCACGATGCGCTTTGACTCCCGCCATCGACCGCTGCAGGAGACGTGGCGCTACGCGATGTTGGACGGCAGCATCGTTCCGGGGTCCGTGTTTGACTACCAATACGATGGTCCCGGCCTTGGGCCAAAGAACGTCCACGATTTGAAGGGCCAGCCTGGCGCGGCACGGAGCATCCGTCCCGCGATTCCGCCCGCATTCAGTCCAGCACCTTTGCAAAGGTCAAGACCCGATCTGCAATAACGAGAGCCAGGCGTTCGTGTTCGAACGCTGATCGCTGGAGGTTTGCACGCAAACAAAAGCGCCCCGTGGATCAATCCGCGGGGCGCTTTCCTTGTGGGTGAGAACCGCGAGCACGCTACTTGATGAGCAGCGCCTTCATGGTCTGCACCTTGTCTCCTGCCACAAAACGGAACCAGTATGCACCGCTGGCAGCCGTTGCCCCGGCGCTGTCGACACCGTCCCACGTCACGCGGTGGATGCCGGCGGGATATTGCGTCGACGCCAGTTCTCGCACCCGCGCGCCGCGAACGTCGTACACCGTGAGTGTGACGTGCTGCGCACGTGCCAGCGTGAAGCTGACGGACGTCGACGGATTGAACGGGTTGGGCGAGATCGACACCAGTTCGGTCTTCTGTGGTGTTCCGCGTCCGGAGCCGTTTTCGTCTTCGGACTGTAACGCAGCCGGCTGAGCGTGCGGCACCAGCACTGTGGCCGTCGCTTCGCTGGTGTTGCCCGACGCGTCGGTGGCCGAGTACGTGACGAGGTAGCGGCGCCCGCTTCCCTTGCCGGGTCGCTCGGCGCGCAGATCGAAGGTGAGGTCACCCGAGCCGATGCGAGCGCGCACATCCAGCGGGACGTGCGTCGCCCCGTTTCCATCGTCGACCACAATCGATTTCAGCTGCACAGTGGGACTTCCGCCACACATATCGGCAGCGGCCACGCGGGCGTGAATCGTGTGCATCTTGTGATTGGGCGGCCACAAGACGTTCGGTTCCAGACTGACAGTCAGCTCCGGAGGCGCCGCGTCGATGGTGCGCGCGTAAACGCCGATGTTCGTCGCCAACAGCAACGTCGGACATGTGCCTCTGTCCCACCATGTAATCGCGCTCGGATAGTAACCGGATGTGAGGCCCTGATCGAAATTGGAAAACGAATCACCGCCATCAACGGAACGCAACACGTTCGGAGTGGCCACTGCGGGTTGGTTATTGATTCCATACACCACGTTCGGATGGAACGGGTCCACCTCGAGCATCTCGAACACATAGTGAGGACCCAGAGGCTGCCACGTACTGCCGCCGTCGACACTCTTGTAAGAATCGTCGACGATCGTCTGCCGGTTCGCGAGGTAGAACGTCAGCGGATCCGCCGGCGTTCCCCGCACACTCATGCACAGCAGCGGGTCAACCAGTCCCGTGCTGCCGTTCCAGGTAGTCCCTCCGTCGTGGGACACCACCAGCCCCGCATAACCTTCCTGCGAGACCAGGATATTCTTGTCAGTGCCGTCGGCGGCTATCGCGATGTCGGTATACCACGCGTGTCGGAACGAGGGATCCGCGGTGCTCATGTAGACGCGCTCCCAGCTTGCTCCACCATCGGTGGAGCGCAGGATGGCCGGCCGTCGAACGTGCGCATCGTATCCGGCCGCGAAGATGAGATCCGGATCATGGTGTCCGACGCGAATGGCACGAATGGACGGCACCGAATAACTCAAAGGCGGACCCAAACGCGTCCAGGATCCGTCGCTCTCGCGGCGGAAAATGCCGGCCAGCTCCGCCGACGCCGCGTTGCTCGGAGCGGCGTACAGTGTGCCGTCAGGTCCGAACACGAAGGTGTCGAACCGGTAGCTGACAGGCGGGACGGTGGGACTGGATGTCGGCGCGAGCGCCCACGTGATTCCGCCATCCAGGGTCGAGTACATCTCCACGCGGCCGGCCTGTGGCGAGGACGCAACCAGTTCGTTCGGTTCGACCGGATTGGCCTCCACGCGAGAGACACTCAACAATCGCAGGCCGTGCGATGATGCAACCCAGGTCTGGCCGTTGTCGTCACTGCGGCGGACACCGTACGCGTCGGTACCGAACAGAATGCCCCTTGGACTCGAGGGGCGCACGCCGACCGCGAGTGTGTTGAACGCACCCGTGCCTGCCATTCGCGACCACGCACCAGCCGGCGCACGCCGGAAGATACCGGTGGACGTCGCTGCGAGTACCTCGCCAGGCTGATGCGGATCGGTCACCAGATCGTAGACTTGCGCACCGTCGGTGTGCGTGTTCTGCACGCTCCATGTTGCACCGTTGTCGTTGGACGCATATATCGCTGCGGTCAGGCTGACGTAAGAAATACCGTCGCTCATGTAAAAGCGCGTGCCATCGTGAACCACATCGCTCGGCGCGGTCACACCCGCGTTGCCCAGTTCCCAGCTCGCGCCTGAATCCAGTGTGTACCAGACCTCGGCGGTGCTCGAAATATCGGTGATAACGACGTTGCCCGGCCGGTTGGGATTGAACGTGATGGCGGTGAAATCCACGCCGTACTCGCTGATTCCGGGCGGGCTCACGTCTGTCCAGGTCGCGCCGCCGTCGGTGCTGCGGCGCACGGAGGTCTTGACGAGGTAATCGTTTGACGCGACCCACACTTCTTCGACGTCCGTCGGGTTGATCGCCAACTGCCACCACAAGTCGCCAGGCGAACTGCGGGGAATGTCCAGAACCGTCCACGAGCGAGCGTCCAGGCTGCCACGAAACGCGGTGCAAAGTGTCAGCACATAGGGCGTGCCATCGGCGGCGAATTCGAGATCGATGACGCCACTGTTACACCAGAACTCGGTGCCTGGATCGGGGAGCTCCAGCAGCTGCCAGGACTGACCGCCATCGCGCGACACCCACGGCCATGTCAATTCCCCCGCCGCCATCACCAGATTCGGGTCCAGTGGCGACGCGGCAATCATATTGATGGCGCCTCCGAACAAATTGAGCGGAACCCAGCCCGCTTCGCCAGCGGCCGGAGATTCCGGTGTTGCGGGCCGCGGCTGCGTAATCATTTTTCGGTAGCGATCGAGGCGAGATTCTCTTTTGACGGCCCGCTTCCCATTTCCGTCCGCGTCACGCACGGCCAATGCGGCGCGCGGCGCGGTCAGCGCCAGCAGAGTCACGACGGCAAACGGGAAAGCAACGGCGAGGGGACGGAGACGTCCTTTACGGAGGAGGGGCATAAGACCTCCGCCCATTGGGGCAGGCCCTGAGGTGAACTGCGCTTTCAGCTTGAGAACTAAGATTATGGCATACCGTCGCCGCGAAGTACAAGACGGGACAACGTGATCGCGCGATGTTGCGGATGCTATTTTCGAAATTGCCGGGTGCGGCCAGGTCTGGTTGTGGGTGCCGTAGTACCCTGTGCTTGTCGATCCGCCAAAGACGATCATGCGGTTGCGCGCGGCGTCGAAGATCGACGTCATGCCGTAGCCCCCGCTGGGACAACGCCGTTGGTGGGTACGGTGGACCGCGCTGGGCTGGCCCTTCAGGTCGAGCTTCCGCGTGTCGATGGGTAGTCCGGCGGTGCCGCCGAATCCGAAGAGACGCCACGTGGCTCTCCCTCATGACGTCTCCTTTTTGACGATGCACGCTGAGTGCGGACGACGTTATCAAAGTCGTCGCCTCCGTGGAGCAATGATCGGATCGATGGACTGACAGCGTACTTTGCCGTGTCTATTGATTGCTTCGTGCGCGGGTGGTGGGTTCTAACGACGACTACGTGGAAACACTGACTCGTCGAGAATGCTGATCAGGAACTTGTCAGCGCATGGTCGGAACAAGAGGGCAAAAAAAAGACCCCGGGAGAAATGTTTCTCCCGGGGTCATATTATCACTGGGTGTGTGTCAGCGCACAATCACGAAGCGCGATGACACGGATTGTCCGGCCTGCGTGAGACGCAGGAAGTAGACGCCCGACGGATACTCCTGGGCGTTGCCAATGTCCAGGCGACTTGCGCCCGCGTTTGCACCGATGTTGCGGGTCAGCAGGCGCTGTCCGCGTACGTCGAACATCTCGACGTGAGCAGGAGCGTTTCCGGGGAGCGAGTAAGCAATCGCGAGCGGTCCCACCACTGGATTCGCGAGCACGCGCAGCGCCATGGCAGCACGGGGCGTATCACCGACGCCCGTGGGAGCGGCCAGCCACACTTCGCCCACCAGCTCATCGCCGGCTTCGGAAGAAACCACGAGCTGATAGCCGTATTCGTGACCCTGCGTGATGGTGTTGTCCTGGAATGACACCACGCCCTGTGCGTCGGCCTGGACGACACCCATGCTCTTCCATTCCGTGCCGGTTTCGCGCCGGTACACGGCGGTGATCGAGCTCACGGTGTTCTGGGTCGTCCATGCGAGTTGCGCCACACCGTTGTCGGTCTCCGCGCTCGAAGATGCCTGAGCAGCGTCGCCGGGATCGCTCCAGGAAAGGAACTGCGTGTCGCCCAGCATGGTGTTTCCACCCCAACCGCCGAACAACACCATGCGATCGTTGCGCGGATCGTACGCCGCTGACATCACGTCGCGAACGGACGGTGTGGATCCACCCGGCGAGAGTTGCACCCACGCGCCGTCATCCGATGAAAGCGACAACGCCCACGTGTCGTTCAGGAACGATGACAGGTTGTTCGACGTTCCATCCCAACCGCCGAAGATCACCATCCGGTCCCGGCGCGGGTCAAAAATCGAGGTCAGGCTGCGACGTCCGACAGGCGGCGTACCCGCGGGATGCAGCTCCCGCCACACGGGAATCGCGGGCTTCAGGTCCAGCTCCCACGTCCGGTTGTGCGTGCCGAAGTAAGCCTCGCTGGTCGATCCGCCAAAGACGATCATGCGGTTGCGCGCGGCGTCGAAGATCGCCGTCATGCCGTAGCTGCCGTTGGGCTCGACGCCGTTCGTGTTCACCGTGGACCACATGGGCTGGCCCTTCAAGTCGAGCTGCCACGTGTCAATGGGTAGTCCGGCCGTGCCGCCGAAACCGACGAAGCGCTGATTGAGCACGTCGTAGACCGCCGATCCGGCCAGGCGTCCCTGCGGGGCCACGCCGCTGGGTGAGAGCTCGTTCCAGCTCGGATTGCCATTGAGCTTCAGCTCCCAGACGTCGTTCAAGTATGCGTACGAGTCACCGAGATAATGTTGGCCGTAGCCACCAAAGACGAGCAATCGATTACGCGCGGGATCGTATCCCCACTGCGGGCTGTGGCGCTGACCGGGAACCGTCCCCGGGATCGAGATCTGCGACCACGCGGGCGCACCGTTGAGATCCAGCGTCCACACTTCATTGAAGAGAAAATATCCGCCGGCGAATCCACCATCCGTGAATCCCGCGAACATCAAGTAGCGCCGATGCACGCGATCATAGACGGCCGCGTACTCGCGCCGCGCGGCAGGCGCGGACACAGTCGGCGCCGACCAGATTCCGTCAATATTTTCGACGGCACGCGCCGGAGCAACATCGAGTGAAACAGAAAGGAGAGCGACGAGGACTGCACTGCAAGCACCAACGAGGATCGGACGCATGAGAACCTCCGTCCTTCCGGGGCATGGCTCGATTTCAGAGCACAGGCGCGTGGGCGGAACGCACCATCTGGTCGGTTACCGGGGAATATACATTCGTCGATTCCCGACCGTCAACGTTACATCAACAGACCATACACCTGGCGATTGCTGCACACCTATCAATTCGCAGCAGCACGCTCGATCTAACATTTTTGTGAACGCTGGGAGAAGCACGCAGTGGTGAGAGTGGCGACCCCGGGAGGATTCGAACCTCCGACCCACAGCTTAGAAGGCTGTTGCTCTATCCAACTGAGCTACGGGGTCGTCCGGACATCATAACATCGCATGCACCAAAACGTAATCGGCCGCGACGCTGATCTCCCAGACCATCATGAAAAAAGAAACGCCCCGCCAGGTCGAACCTGCGGGGCGTTTTCGTTCTTCTATCGTGATGTTTCACCGATACAGGGCTTTGACACCACCCCACGTTGTCGGTGCGACGGCCACGTTGCAGGGGCAGGTCCCGTTGGCGTTCACGATGCCCTCACCAGGGACGATCGGGAGCGTCGAAAAGCCGCCGCAGGAAAGACTCTTGGGCCCGCCCTGCGTGGGGTGCGCGGCAAGTCGAAAGTGCGAACATGGCGTGGAGGTTCCCAACGACATCATCGTCACCGCGTCGATCTTGAAGGTGCCTTCCTGGCACGGCACATATGCGATGCTGACCCCGTCCCTGGCGTTCCCGGTACTGAAATACGGGCTGGTATCATCACCGATCCACGTCATCGTCATCCCGGGGTCCCACTCCAGCTTCCAGGCGGAACCTCCAAACGGGATCGGGGCATTCGTCGTCACGACGTAGAATGTCTTCATGACGGCGCCGCCGGGATCCGAGATCTCGCAGCTCAACGCCCCTGGGTCATCGTAGATCCCGATCGAATGCGCGGCCAGGGCGGGGGTCGCAAGCGCGGCCAGTATCACAGCCATTAACGCAGGCTTTCTCATGATGGAGCCTCCCTCCGGCCTCTAGGACGAAGGAAGCGCGATTTATCACGAAAAAAGTGACGTTTCTAGCGCAGCTAGCTGCGGATCGACTTGCGCAAGAGCATCCAGGTCATGAAAAGGAGCGCGGCGAAGGATGCCAGCGAGATGATGCCGGGGCCCGCCCATTCCTGGACCAACGGTGTCGGGAACTTCGCGACCACGAGGCCGGCGATGATGATGCCCATGATGGCTTCGCCAGCCACGAGTCCGGAGGAGAAGAGGAAGCCGCGATGAATGGCGCTCTGCGCCGCGTCGTGAGAGAGGTTGCGCTTCTTGTTGTTACGCTCGACCATCCAGTACACGATACCGCCCAACAACAGCGGCGTCGTCACCGAGAACGGCAGGTACATCCCCACCGCGAGCGGCATGACGTAGAGGCGAAACTTCGCGTTGCGCGGGGCAAGGAAGATCGCGTCAATAATAATGGCGAGCACGCCCACCCCCGCGCCCGCAAAGAGCAACGTCCACGGCATGGGCTGGTGGGTGAAGATCGTGCCGACGAGCTGGCGGAACATGGTTGCCTGCGGCGCAGCGAGTTCGGTGGCTCCCGGATGCGCCGGAGCGCCGATACCGTACGCCTTGTTGAGCAGCGTCATCACGGGCGCCACGATGAAAGCGGAGATCACCGTGCCCGTAATGGCGGCCCACGCCTGACGTCGCGGTGTCCCGCCCACGATCTGACTGATCTTCAAATCCTGGCAGATGTCGCCCGAGAGGGACGATGCACAGCACACAACACCCGCCACACCGAGCGTCGCCAGCATGCCGCGCTCGCCCGTAATCTTGAAAATGAGAATGATGGCCGCTGCGAGCAGCACGGTGCAGATGGTCATGCCCGAGGTGGGGCTGTTGGATGAACCGACCAAGCCCACGATGTACGCGGCCACGGCAACAAAGAAGAAGGCGAGCACGAACATGAGCGGTGTCGTCACCGCGGTCACCGTTGCGCTTCCCGTCATGCGGTAATACA
This sequence comes from uncultured bacterium, assembly GCA_964621155.1. GTDB lineage: Bacteria > Krumholzibacteriota > Krumholzibacteriia > WVZY01 > JAKEHA01 > JAKEHA01. The sequence goes on from CAZULB010000062.1 coordinate 16,520, forward strand.
CGATCGCCATGAGCGCGACGCACACCACGGTGAGCCCGATCAGCCACTTGCCGCTGATCATCTGCTCGGTGCGAATGGTGTCCTTGCTCTCGCCGAAGCGGAAGCCGTGCAGCGCACTCGCGATGCCGGCCTTGATGCTCCCCATCACCTTGATAATGGAGTACACACCGCCCACCACCATGGCCCCGATGCCAAAGAAACGAATCTTCTGATCCCAGATGTTGTCGACGAAGCCGGCGGCGTCGCCGCCGAAGTCCCCACCGTGCGCAAGAATGGGAATCGCCACCCAGAAACTGATGGCGCCGCCCAGTACGATCAGGAGGCTGATCTCGAAGCCGCAGATGAACCCGACGGCCACCAGCATGGGCGAGTTGTCGACGCCGGCGTAGAGAGCCGTCTTCCCCACCGCCCACGTCTTCGACACGGTTTCGTTGAAAAGACCCACGACGGACACGACGGCTTTGTAGGCGCCGCCGATCAGGAGGGCCGAGAAAATACCCTTCATCTCGTCGCCGCCGCGATCGCCCGCCTTCAACACTTCGGCGCAGGCCACGCCTTCGGGGAAACGCAGCTCTTCCTGTTCGATCACCATGGCCTTGCGCAGCGGTACCATCATGGTGACACCGATCACGCCGCCGGCCAGCGCGATCAACGTGGTCGAGACATAGTCGAAGCTGGGCCACAGGCCCAGCAGGACGATGGCGGGAATGGTGAAGATGACGCCGGCCGCGAGCGACTCGCCCGCGCTGGCGATGGCGTGCACGATGTTGTTCTCGAGAATGGTGCCGCGCCGGAACACGCCGCGCAGCACACCCATGGAAATGACCGACGCAGGAATGGCGGCGCTCACCGTCATGCCAGCGTAGAGACCAACATAGACGTTGGCCGCGCACATGACGAGACAGAGGAAGCTGCCGAGCAGAATCGCTCGCAGCGTCGACTCCGGCATGTCGGTGACGGTGCCGGGGACGTACGGTTCGATTTTCTGTGTCGCCATGTGCGCGGCGTGTGACTACACGATGGCGGCCGGCGGCGCCGGCTCATCGGCGCGGCCCGCATTGGCGAGCGGCACACGCACGAGCACGAACGCGATCAGCGCCATCACAACCAGACCGAGCCAGTACGACGGATGCTCGAAGATCACCGGCAGCGGTTTTTCGAGCCAGGCGAACGTCGCCGTAATGAGGCCCACGAGCGCCTCACCGGCAATCATGCCCGACGCCGCCAGCACGCCGACGTTCTCCACGCGCGTACGCTGTGCCGGATTGAAACCGCGCTTGTCGGCCATGCGATCCATGATCCAGCGGATGCAACCGCCAACGAAAATCGCCGACGTGGTCTCGAGCGGCAGGTACATGCCCACCGACACCAGCATCGGGCTCTTCACCTTGACGAGAATCATCGCGATGCCGAGCATGATGCCGACAACGATCAGCGCCCACGGCATGTCGCCGCCCACGATACCCGACGCCAGAATCGAGCGCGGCGTACCGCCGAGGAACCACCCAACCTTGAAGTCCTGCAACAACTCACCGGCCACCGCGGACGATACGCACACCACCGCAGCCACACCGAGCACGGCGGCGATACCACCCTGCCCCGACACGCCCATCGCCACCATGAGGAGCGCGGCAATGATGAGTGTGGAGAGTGTGAGACCGGAGATGGGATTGTTCGACGAACCGATCAGGCCGACGAGATATCCCGAAACCGTGGCGAAAAAGAAGCCGGCGATGATCATCACGACCGCGGCGACGATCGAGCCGATCACCAGATGTGTCATGTAGATGTAGAGCGCAATCATGAGGATGAACATGACGCCGATCAGCCCGAACACGGTCTTCGACGACATGTAGCGTTCCGTACGCCCAATACTCATGAGATCGGCCGGCTTCGCCTGCAGTTCCTTGAGCGCGCGCGTGAGTCCGCCGAAGATGCTGTCACGCCGGCGATACAACGTGTACACCGTGCCCACCAGCATGCCGCCCACCGCGATGGGGCGTACGATGAAGCGCCATACCTG
>CAZULB010000063.1:0-18517 GCA_964621155.1 uncultured bacterium
TACATCCAGATGCAGCGGCTGGGGATGATCGACAGCTACTGGGCGCTCACACTTCCGTTTCTCGTCGACCCGTTCAATATTTTCCTGATCCGGCAGTATCTGTTGGGCATTCCGACCGACTGCGAGGAGGCGGCGCGCATCGACGGCGCGGGCGAGCTGTTCATCCTGTTTCGCGTCGTGTTCCCGATGCTCACGCCGGTGCTGGCCGTGGTCGCGATACACACCACGCTCACCAACTGGAATTCGTTTCTGTTCCCATTCATTTTGACCAACAGCACGTCCATGCGCACGCTCCCGGTGGGGCTGGCGCTGCTGTCGCAGGGTGCCTACAGCATCGACTGGGGCCACCTGATGGCGGGCGCCGTGCTCTCGGCGCTCCCGGTCGTGCTCGCGTTTCTGATTTTCCAGCGTCGCATCATCGGCGGGCTGACGACGGGGATGACGCGATGAGTGAAAGATCGGGCACGATGGTGTGGCCTGCACTGGGGGACCGTGAGAGCGTGCTTGCGGTGGGACTGATGTCCGGCACGTCCATGGACGGCGTGGACGCGGCCGTGGTTGCGATGAATCTGGACACGGTGCATCCGAAGCTTGACGTGCGCGGCTTCGTGTCGAACCCGTATCCGCAGGAACTGCGCGATTCGCTGCTCGATGCCGCATCCGGCGCGCAGATGACGGCAGAGGAGCTCGCCATGTTGCACTCTAGTGTGGCGATTGCGTTCGCCAACGCATACTTCGCCGTCTGTCGCAGCGCCCATGTCGACACGCGCAAGGTGGATTTCATCGGTGCGCACGGGCAGACGGTGGCGCACGTGCCTCCGGGGAGCGGGGCGCCCGTCGCCGGCACGCTGCAGCTGGGCCCCCCTTCGATGATCGCGGCGCTGACCGGCATCACCACGGTGGGCGATTTTCGCTCCGGCGACGTCGCCATCGGCGGGCAGGGAGCTCCGTTGGTTCCATACTGCGAATACATGCTGCGCCGGGGTGAGCGCACCGGCCGCGTGGTGCTCAACATCGGTGGCATTGCCAATCTCACTTATCTCGCGCGCGGCGGTAGCATCGAAGACGTGATTGCCTTCGACACCGGCCCGGGTAACATGGTGAGCGACGCGTTGTTCCGTGTGCTCTTTCCCGGCGACGGCGAATACGATGAGGACGGTGTGCGCGCTCTCGCCGGAACGGCGTCGGAAGAATTGGTGGCGGAGTTGATGCGTCACCCGTTCTTTTCTTCGGCGCCGCCGAAGTCGGCGGGGCACCGCGAATTCGGGCCCGCGTTTGCGTGGACGCTGCAGCGGATGGCGGAGGCCAAGGGCCTTGCGCGCGAGGATACGATTGCAACCGCGGTTCGCCTCACCGTGTTATCGATCGCCGACGCCGTGGCCCGCTTCCTGCCCGCCAGCGGTGTCGACGAGATCTTTGTCACGGGGGGCGGTGCCCGCAACCGCGCCATCATGCTGGGGTTGGAACGCGAGCTCGCCGGCGTGGCGCTCGCTCCCATCGACGCGCTCGGCATTCCAGCCGAGGCCAAGGAGGCGGTCGACTTTGCCTTCCTCGCGCGGGAAGCGCTGCTCGGCCGGCCCAATGTGATTCGCAGCGTGACGGGTGCGTCGCGCGCACTGGTGCTGGGTTCAATTGCAAGGGGATGAGATGACGCTGCGACGTGTGATGCTTTTCATTGTGGTCGTGGGCGCGGTGTGTGTGGGCAGCGCTCCGTATTCGCGTTCCTACGCAGCCGGCCCCGAGCCCACCATTCGCGTGCTCGTGCTCTCGAGCAGCGGCTCGGCGACTGTGGCGAGCACTGGCGCCGTGAAAATCAGCGGCGGTGGTAAGATTCTGCTGTCCAGCGATCGCGGAGGCACGGTGTCGCTGCAGCGCACCACGCGCGGGCTGCGCATCGCCGCCGGCGGCGGTAACGCGGAAGCGCCGGGCGACGTCGTGATCGATGCCGGTGCCTCGACGCTCTCGGTGGGTGGTGTATGGTACTCTGGCCGGGTGATGGCGCGGCCATCCGACAACTCCGGCATCGATCTCATCAACCTGGTTCCGCTCGAAACCTATCTCGAGGGAGTGGTGCCGCACGAGATCGGCGAGCCGGGCCCGGATGCCTATGCGGCCGTGGAAGCGCAGACCGTGGCGGCGCGCACGTACGCGCTCTCGCGCATGGACATCAATCGCAATCAGCCCTTCGATGTCGAGGCTGGCGTCATGGACCAGGTGTACCGCGGCAACGAAAAGAAGAGCCGGCTCGCGTCATCGGCGATTCACGACACGCGGGGACTCGTGCTGTCGTATCGCGGTGGGCTGTGTGAGGCCTACTACAGTGCCACGTGCGGCGGGCACACGTCGGACATCCGCACGGTGTGGCCCGACCGTCCCGACGCGCCGTTCCTGCACGGGTCGCTGGACCGTCCGCAGGGAGGTGCTACGAGCTTCTGCGCCGAGGCGCGCAATTTTCGCTGGTGCTATTCGTTCTCGGGACACCAGCTTGGGAATACGCTGCGCCAGACGCTGCCGGCCCTCTTGAGAGTGGCGCCCGGCTCGGTGGGCAGCCTTGTCGACATGAAAGTGGTGCAGCGGACGGCGTCGGGGCGGGTATGGCGGCTCGAGATCCGGACGTCCACGGGCACCTACAACATCGATGGCGACAAAATCCGGCGTGCGCTCATGCTCGACGTGCAAAAAGGTCGTATTCTTCCCAGCACGATGTTCGATCTGGAGAAACGCATGAGCGGCAACCTCCTGGCGAGCGTGGACATCGTGGGGGGCGGTAATGGGCACGGCGTAGGCATGTGCCAGAACGGGGCCATCGGCATGGCGCGCCGCGGCTATGCATACGATATGATCCTGCAACACTACTATCCGGGCAGCGAATTGCGGACGGGATACTAGTGACTGTCAATAATGAAACGACATCCTCACGCCGGAAATCCGGTTCCATCTGATTCGTTACGGGCGGGAAATTAATGACTCTCAACAAAGAGAACGACATCCTCACGCCGGAAATCCGGTTCCATCTGATCCGCCGCATGGAGCGCCACAAGGTGATCCCGCTGGCGGGGCCGCGCCTGTTGCCGCACGAGAAGAAGTACCTCGAGTTCCACAACGTCTCGGGCGTGATTCTGTTTTCGCGCAACATCGAGAGTCTCTCGCAGATCACCGAGCTCATCGCGGCTGTTACCGAAGAGCTCGGCGCCGAAGGACACGCGCCGCTGATCATGGCGGACCACGAAGGCGATTTCGTCGCCGAGCTGCGCCAGATCATCGGCGTGCCGCCGTCCGCGCTCGCCATCGCCGCCACCGGCGACCTGGATCTCGCGGCCGAGGTGGCGTTTGAAACCGGCACCGCGATGCGCAAGCTGGGTGTCAACACAGTGCTGGCTCCGGTGGCCGATTGCTATTTCGACGCCGCCAGCGCCATCACGGGGCTGCGCAGCTTTGGAGCCGACCCCGAACGCGTCGCCGCGTACGTCGAGCAGACCATTGCGGGCTTCCGCGCCGCCGGCGTGCTCTCGTGCACCAAGCATTTCCCGGGACACGGCTCCACACCTGAAGATTCGCACGAGACCCTTCCCGAAGTACGCAAGTCGGCGGAGGAACTCGCGGCTGCGGACCTCGTCCCGTTTCGCCGTTCCATCGCCGCCGGCACCGACATGATGATGATGTCACACATCGCTTACCCGATGGGGCGCGAGGATCTGGTGCCCGCGAGCTTCGATCCGCGTGTGATACGAACAATGCTACGGACCGAGCTCGGGTACGACGGAGTTGTCATCACGGATGCGCTGGAGATGGCGGGCGCGCGCTGGTACGCCACCGAGCGCTCGGGCTTGGTATCGGGCGGCACCGAGCGCTCGTTGCTCGCCGGAGCCGACCTGCTGCTGCACACGAAGCCGATTCCGGAACAGGTGCAGATGGAGCACGGCGGTGAATCGGTCATGTCGATCAACGTGATGGAAACCATCGTGCGCACGCTGGAAAAGATTGTCGACCGCGGGCGCATCGACGAAAAACTGGCGGAGGCCGCCGCGGAGAGCGAGCCCCTGCGCAATGTGCTCGCCATTCTGGATGCGTCGTACTCGCGCGTGGAGAAACTGCGCGAGCGCGCCGCTGCGCCCAAGCCGGGCGCACGCAGCGGCGGCGCGCGCGGCAAGGTGATCGCGCTGGATTCGTATCCGTCGGTGCCGGCGGTGTATCGCACGGTGGCCGAACGCGCCATTACACCGTGGGCCAACTGGGAGCGTTTCGCGGCCCTCGAGCCTGATTCGACGTGTGTCGTGGTGCCGATCGAATGGTCGCCGGGCGAATCCCTCAAGCGCCAGGACCTGGCGGGATTCGTCGACGTCCTGTGCCGTCATTTTCTGCGCTGGCAGCGCTCCCCCATGATCACCGGGTTCGAGCTCGATTCCGAGGGTGTCATGCGCCCCATCCAGCAGCGCGAGCGGGCGACGGTCATCGACGCCACGCGTTACACCGGCGGCAGCACCCTGGATGCACTCGATGTGGAAGACGCCGTATTCGTGTTCTCGTCGCGTGGTGCGCCCTCGGAAGAATTCGCCCTCGGACTCGCGGCTTTCGCCGACATGTACCGGCCGCTCGCCGTGGTACTCACAGGATGGGTCGTGGACGACTGGATCCCCGAAGAGACGCCGGTGATCGCCACGCTCGGGGGATCGACTCAGGTGGCCGCCGCCACCGCCCAGGCCCTGGCCGGGGCACTGACGCCGGCCGGATCGCTCGATGGGCTCCTCCCGGGCCGCGCGCCCCGCCGCCGCCCGGCGGCTTAAAGCGTTGTCTCCGCGCCGGATTGACACCGGCGCGGGGCCGTGCTAGTTTCCGTCCCTGCTTCGGACGCCGCATTGGTAGCGTCCGCCTGACTACTTCGGAGCCGTAGTTCAGTTGGTTAGAACGCCTGCCTGTCACGCAGGAGGTCGCGAGTTCGAGTCTCGTCGGCTCCGCCATCATTCAGCGTAATGCCCTCCAACCGCCGAGTTGGAGGGCATTTTCGTTTACGGACACGGTTTCCCGGCCCGTTCCAGCGAAGATTGTGTTATCGAATTCCAATATTGGACTTGACGATAATCAATAAACTGATTATTGATAGTCGATATACAGGGGGTTCGAACATGTCCAAAACCGCTACGACTCCGTCCGCCGTACTTCCCATCGCCCAGACCGTGCTCCGCATTCTGATGATCATCAATTGGGCCATGGTCGCCGTGATCCTCGCCATCCTTTTCGTCATTCCCAACCGGGATTGGATCATGAGCGCGCTCGATCTCTCGCCGTCGCTGCACGCCGAGCGCGTCATCTGGGGCTTGCGCTCGGTGGCCGTACTTGGCCTGGTTGGCGTCCCCATCAATTACCTGGTCCTGAAGCGGCTGCTTGCGATTGTCGAGACGGTCCGCGATGGTGACCCGTTTGTCGCCGCGAACGCGCTGCGTTTGCGGACGATCGCGTGGGCGCTGCTGGCGCTGCAGCTTCTCGGCATGCTGATCGGGATGGTGGGGAAGTCGCTTTCGACGCCGGACCATCCGGTTGACCTCGACGCCGGTTTTTCGGTCAACGGCTGGCTCGCCGTGCTGCTCACGTTCGTGCTGGCGCAGGTCTTCGCTGAAGGTGCGCGCATGCGCGAAGATCTCGAAGGGACGGTGTAACGTGGCGATCGTCGTCAAGCTCGACGACATACTTCACGACCGCCGCATGACGCTGACCGAGCTCGCGGACCGCGTGGGAATGACGCTCGCCAATCTTTCGATCTTGAAGACGGGCAAGGCGCGCGCGATTCGATTCTCGACGCTCGAAGCGATCTGTGTAGCGCTCTCGTGCCAGCCCGGCGACATCCTCAAATTCGAGCATGCGGTTCAGGATGCACCGGGGGACCGATGACCACGCGCATCGCCCCGTACTCTCCACGCTCGCTGGCCCGCATGACCGGTCTGTTTTTTCTGTTTACGATCGTGACCGGAATCTTCGCTCAGGCCTTTGTCAGCGAAAAGCTCATCGACTTCCACGACGCCGGTGCCACGGCGACCCGCATCCTGGCTCACCAGGGGCTGTTTCGGTTGGGCTTCACCATCTATCTGATCGAGATGGCGTGTCAGGTCACCGCCGCCGTGCTCTTCTATCAATTGATGAAGCCGGTAAACCGCACCGTCGCGCTGCTGGCGCTCTTGCTGGAAGTCACCGGTTGCATCATCAAGACCTTCGCGCGGGTTTTCTATATCGCTCCATTGTTCGTGTTGGGGCACCCGGCGGCACTGGAAGGTTTCAGCGCGCGACAACTGCAGTCCGTCGGGCTCATTCTTCTCAACGTCAATGATCAGGGCGCCGGCGCAGCGTTGGCATTCTTCGGATTCTCAACTTTCCTGGGCGGCTATCTGGTTTTTCGCTCGACGTTCCTGCCGCGCTGGCTGGGCGTCCTGTCCCTGGTCGCGGGTGTGGGCTGGCTGACCTTCCTGTATCGGCCGCTGGGAGACCTGGCGTTTCCCGTCGTCGCCCTTGTGGGTCTTCTGGGCGCCGCCGCCACCATCTTCCGGCTCCTGGTGTCGGGCGTGAATGAAGAAAAATGGATGGAGCGGGCCGGCGCGTGAGCGCTGACCGGGGAGTATGGCAATGAAACACAACATCACACTGACCATCGCATCAGTGCTTTCGGTTCTTCTCTTTTCGCTGCATCTGGCGGACGACATCGTGCGGGGAATGGAGCCGGGGAAGCTCATGAACCTCACGGCCGTGCCCATCTACGTGTTCTGGCTGTGCGGAATGCTGATGCTCGCCGGGCGGCGGGCGGGGTACATCATCAGCCTGCTCGGCGGACTCTTCGCGTTGCTCGCCCCCCTCGCCCACATGACGGGGAAAGGGGTTGGCATCGAGAGCGGGATCGCGACTTCGAGCGGGGCCTTTTTCTTCATCTGGACGCTGATCGCAATCGGCGTGACGGGGCTCTTGTCCGTCATACTTTCGCTGCGCGGACTGATCCGACCCTGCGCGAGAGTTTCTTGAGAGTTCGGGGAACACGCAAAAAAAAACCGCCCGGCGTTGTGCCGGGCGGCCCTGCGAGACCCGCCTTGCGGGCTAGCCGCAAATTATCACTCTGCAGAGAAGCTTGCCGTTCGTGCGACAGCAGTACAGCGCTTCACCACCGTTGCAGTCCGTGGTGTAGCACTTGCCGGCTTCGGCAGGACGGCTGCTGAAGCCGGCGACGATGCCGACCGCAAACACGGCGGCCAAAACGATGCCAGGTGTTAGACGACGCATGGATTTTCCCTCCTGATAGTGAAACCACTCAGTGCCGGACCCGGACTGTACAGGGTCCGTGGCTTGCCGGGCAACTCCGGTCTAAGGTCGCGACACCGTCACATCCGCCGGAATGATCCACGTCTCGAGCACCCGCCAGCGCACATGCCCATCGGGCGACACGTCAACGGCGTCGATGCGTCCTGTGATCTCGTCGTGATCTTCTTGCCACGGCACGGCGGAATCCGCCACCCAACTCAAAGGTCCGGGACCCCGGTGGACGTGAACATCAACACGGTCACCCACTTTGAGGTCGGGCAAGTCGTTCAGGCGCGGAATTGTGACCCAGGTCGCCATCACGCGCACGAGCGCATGGTCGTTGGACACTGCAATTTCAGTGACCGGGCCGCGCAGACGGCCGCCATAGCAATCATTGTCGACGCCGGCCGCCACCAGGGGAATCGGAACCGAGTCGTTGCATGAGAATAGCTCTGCGTTTGCGGCCGCGAAACGGTCGGGCGCGGCGAATTTGCCGCTGGCATGCACGTGCTGAGCGGTCCCGGGAGGTGGGGTGTCCAGCGGGACTGCACCGAAGTTCGCGCCCTTGTAGCTCGTGACTCCCGCGCCGTTGTTCACGAGGAGCACGTGAATCTCAGTCGGTGTAGTGGGGAAGAGGTCGATCGTCGAGGGCGCGATCGACACCACGTAGCCGCCGGCGTTCAGTCCGTGAAACAGGTAGTTTCCCTCGCGGTCGGTGTGCGTGGTCAGAAACGGGAATTTCGGCATGTTCTCGTCGGTGCTCGAGAACTGGTACAGGTACACGCCGACACCGGGAATGCCGCCCTCACTGTCGTCCATGTGACCGTCCTTGTTGGCGTCTTTCCACACGCGGCCGGAAATGTTTCCGCTTTCGACAGGTGCACCCAGGTCGAGGCGCGCGACGAACGCAATGGCCGCGCCTTTGTCGGCGCCGAACTCGACCGTGCGCGGCAGGCTGGCTTCACCGGGAGTCCAGAAACCATCGTCGTTGGCGAAATGGAAAATGATGGCGGCGCCATCGTCGTGGATGTCGTTGTCGGGATTCAGAAGCGTGACGCCATCGGGATCGAGGCGGATGAAGGTGAGGCCGATAGGTTCGGTCTGCGCCACTTCGCCGCGATTCAACACTGACAGGTCGACCACCAGCGCGCCGTCTTCGTCGTTGTAATGGAGATTTCTCCCCCTCAGCACGAACGGGCCGGAGCCGGGGTCGCCGGGAGTGATGTCGTACTCGAAATCGCCGCCGGTTATCTGGCCGTGGATGTTTCCGTCATTCTGGGATTGAGATGGCGTCGCAGTGTCGTCGCTGCATGAGGCGAGAAAAAGGACAAGAAACACCGGCGCCAGAAAAGTGAGTAACTTGCGCATGATGATCACCTTCGCTACGGGGCGGCACTACCGTGAGGACGAAAAAGTCTAGCACGCGCCTCAGCGAGGGGCAACGAGCCGTCGCCAAGCCAACCTTGACCCCCCGGGGCTTCTATGTTAGCTATCAACGAGTTATGCGGTTTCCTTCGCTTCGAAAGGGACGCGCTCTCGCGTGAGCCCCACCCCATCGCCCCGACAGCCGGCCGGTGACGTGGTCGTGGTGCAATCCGTGCAGCGCTGGCTCCCACAGACGGCGACCTGGCTCTACACGCAGGTGATCAACCTGCCGGGTGACATCGTGAGCCACGTGGTGTGCACACGCCGTGAAAATTTCGATCAGTTTCAGTATCCGCGCGTGCACGCACTCAAGGACCTTCCGGCGTGGAAGCACGTGTGGGATCGCGGCATGCGCTTTCTACATTTTCGCAATCACCTGCGCTTCCTGTACGACGTCACGCGTCGCGTGAAGGCGCATGTGCTCCACTCCCATTTCGGTTACGTGGGCTGGCGCGATCTCGGCGTGTCGCAGCGCCTGGGTATTGCGCACGTGGTAACGTTCTATGGCCTCGACGTGCTGCAGTATCCTACCATGGACCCGCGCTGGCGCGATCGTTATCGCGAGATGTTCGCGAGCATCGACATGGTGCTGTGCGAGGGTCCGTACATGGGGCAGTCCATCGTGGCGCTGGGGTGTCCGCCGCAGAAAATGCGCGTGCACCACCTGGGCATCGATCTCTCGTTGATCCCGTTCGAGCCGCGCACGTGGACACCGGGCGAGCCGCTCCGGGTTTTCATGGCCGGGTCGTTCCGCGAGAAGAAGGGATTTCCGATCGCCCTGGAAGCGCTGGCGCAATTGCGCAAGGCCGTGCCGCTCCAGATCACGCTTGTCGGCGACGCGGGCGGCGAACTGCAGACCACGGCGGAAAAGCAGAAGATCCTGGCGGCGATCGAACGCGGCGGCCTCGGCGACTGCACGCGCCTGACGGGATATCAACCGTATCGCGTGGTGATGGAGGAAGCGCGCCGGCACCACGTGTTTCTCTCGCCCAGTGTCGTTGCCTCCGACGGCGATACCGAAGGCGGAGCGCCGGTGTCGCTGATCGAGATGAGCGCGTCGGGCATGATGATCGTGAGCACCACGCACTGCGACATCCCGGGCGTTATCCTCGATGGCGTGAGCGGACTACTGGCACCCGAGCGCGACGTGAACGCGCTGGTGGAACGCCTGCACTGGATTGTCGCCCATCCGGAACGCTGGCTCGAAATGCAGCGCGCGGGCCGCGCGCACATCGAGGCGGAGTTCGATGCGAAGCGACAGGGCGAGCGCCTGGGCGCGATTTATCACGAGGTCGCTGCAAAGAGGGCCGCCGCATGAGACCGATGCCGCACGCCACCTGGTACAACTGGTACGCCAATGGTCTGCTCATGCGTAACGTCGATCATCTGGCGGGTGCGATGAGCGGTAGCATCGTGATCGACGTGGGCTGCGGCGAGCAGCCCTACCGGCCCTGCCTGCGGGGCTTCAAACACTACGTCGGCTTTGATTCCATTGACGCGCCCGATCGTGGCGGCAATCCCGACGTGCTCGGCGATGCCCTCGCACTGCCGTTTGCAACCGCGAGCGCGGATGCGATTCTGTGCACGGAAGTCATCGAGCACGTCACCGATCCCGCGGGTATGCTCGCCGAGTTTGCGCGCGTCCTGACGCCGGGAGGATCGGTTTTGCTTACGTCGCCTTTCACGTGGCATGTCCACGATGAGCCGCACGACTACTGGCGTTTCACGGAATATGGACTGCGCCTCATTTTCGAGCGCGCGGGTTTTCATGTGATGGCGGTGCGTTCCACCAACGGATTTGCGGGGGCGCTCCTGCAATCTAAGGCATACCTGGTGATGCAGGCCGGCGGGCGGCTGCGGTTCTTGACGCGCCCCATCGTGTGGCTCCTGCAAACGGTTGCCATGATGGTCGGATTTCTGGACCGCAACCGGCGCATGACGAGCAATTACGTCGTGTGGGCGAAGAAGGCGTGAGCACGACCGGACTGGTATTCATTCTCGGGACGCAGCGCTCGGGAACCACATGGCTTGCGAATATCTTCGATTCGCACCCGGACTGCCTGCATTTCTACGAACCCTTTGCCCCTGCGTACGGCATCTTCCCGTACTTTCCCGGCGAGTTCACGTACCTCGAGCCGCCGGCCGCCCGGCTGGCCGCGCGCCTGCGTCACGACCTGCCGCGGCTCGTCTCCAAACGCTCGGTCCTGTTCGACCCGGTTCACGCGAGTCATGGACAATTTGCGGTGGAAGCCTGGCTCATGGGCCAGATCGAATCCGGAGCTCGCCGCGTAAAGCTCAATCCGCCGGCGTTCGCGGCGCAGTTCAACCTCCTGCACCTGAATCGCATCGGGCAGCAGCCGGTGGCCTATTTCCCCAAGAGTGACCACGTCCGCGTCAACGCCATCAAGGAAGTGCGGCTCTACTTCAAGCTGCCGTTCCTCGCGGAAGCGTTTCCCGACGCCCGCTTCATCCACGTGGTTCGCCACCCCGCGGCGGTTGTGAGTTCGATGATGAATTTCCTCCAGCGCGGAAGGTTGGTGGAGATCCGCGACCATATCGATGATTTCGCGGGAACGGTCGCCGCGCAGCCGCGCTTCGAGCAATATCGTCCGCTCCTGGAGCGTGTGCAGCACGGTACACTTCCCGAAAAGCTCGCGGCATACTGGCGTGTCGCCAACGAGACTCTCGCCGCCGATCTGGTGGCCGCGGGATCGCGCGCCTATCCGCTGTTGTATGAAAAGCTCGCCTCGGATCCGCTGGTGCGCGTGGAGGAGATGTTGCGCTGGTGCGGTCTCAGCATGCCCGCATCAACCGATGCCTATGTGCGCGATTCTTCCACGTCCCGCTCCGAACGCAAAACGGTGCTCGACACCAACCGGGTTTCCGCCACCTACTACCGCGACTGGGTGGGGAAAACCTCGTCCGAGGTGCTCAACGCCGTGGACGCGGTGTGCGCCGAGAGCCCGCTCATGAACGAGTTCTCGCCCTACTACCGGTCCTGATTCAGGTCGTGGGTGCGTGGCCGGCACATATAAGGTAGGATGACGGCTTGGCGCTTGCTCCCGGCAGCCGCATCGGTTCCTACTCCATCGTCGCGCAGATCGGCGCCGGCGGCATGGGCGAGGTGTACCGCGCGCGCGATTCGCGCCTGGGCCGCGAAGTGGCCGTCAAGGTTCTCCCCGAGCCTTTTGCCGCCGATGAAGAGCGCCTGGCTCGTTTCGAACGTGAGGCGCAGCTCCTGGCCTCGCTGAATCATCCCAACATCGCGCACATTCACGGCATCGAAGAGTCCGGCGAAATTCGCGCGCTCGTCATGGAGCTCGTCGAGGGTGACACGCTGGCCGACCGCGTCGCGCGCGGCCGGCTTTCTCTCGACGAAACCCGCGCCATCGCCGCGCAAATAGCCGACGCGCTTCAGTTCGCGCACGACCACGGGGTTGTGCACCGCGATCTCAAGCCGGCCAATGTGAAAGTCACATCCGACGGCGTCGTCAAGGTGCTCGATTTCGGTCTCGCCAAGGCCATGGGTGTCGACGCCATGGGTGAGAGCGTCTCGGATATCTCGCACTCGCCCACGGTGTCCATCGGTTCCACGCGCGCGGGACTCATCCTCGGCACCGCCGCGTATATGTCGCCCGAGCAGGCGCGCGGAAAGAATGTCGACAAGCGCACCGACATCTGGGCGTTTGGTTGTGTGATCTATGAGTGCCTGACCGCGCGCAAAGCGTTCGAAGGCGAAACGGTTTCGGACACCATCTCGCTGATTCTGCAGCGCGAACCGGACTGGAACACACTCCCCGCGAGCACACCCGCGGGAGTCCGCCGTCTGCTCTCACGCTGCCTGGAAAAAGACGCGAAGAAGCGGCTGCGCGACATCGGCGATGCGCGACTCGATCTCGATGATACGAGCGTGGTGACCGGTGATGCCCCGCGTGGTTGGTTGCGCTGGCAGAGTATCCTGGCCGGCATCGTCCTCGTGGCGCTGGGCGCCGCGGGAGGCTACTTCGTGCACGCCAACCGCGCGCGAAATGTCCGGGCGGGCGCCGGCACACCGAGCGCCGCACCGACGCATGTCTCGCTCGCAACGCCCCCCGGCATGCGCGGGCTTCTCGCCAGGCTATCCCCCGATGGACGGCGAGTCGTCTTCCTCGCGGCGAACACAGATGGCCCGGTCGTGAATCGGATATACGTGCGTTCTCTGGATGCATTCGAGATGCGCCCGCTTCCGGGGACGGAAGGCGCGACGATGCTGGCCCTTTCCGCCGATGGCCGGCGCGTCATTTTTGTGGCTCCGCTGTCGTCACAGGGAAGCGAGCGCAGGCTCGCCGGCGTCCCCATCGACGGGAGTTCTCCGCCCGTCACCATCGCGAGCATGGAGGATTCCTGGGTCGATGTGTGTTCGCTTCCGAACGGCGACCTGTTGATTGCATCGGCGGATGGGAAATACGTGCGCATGTCGTCCAATGGCGGGGCGCCTGTAGAGCACCAGCTGCACCGCGGTTCGGTCACGAGTCCGAACAACTGGTGGAACGTGCTACCCGACGGCAATGGCGTGCTGGCGGGTTTTTCGGGATGGCAGAGCGATGGATACCACATCGACGCTGCCGTGCTCGATCTACGCACCGATTCGCTTCGTGTCATCGTCAAGGACGCGGGTTACCTGGCCTACGCATCGACCGGGCATCTCGTGTTCTCGCGCGGCGACGTGTTGTTCGCGGCGCCGTTCGATGCCGCCACACAGTCACTGACGGGAGATGCGGTCGCATTGTTCGGCGGGTTGAAGACCAGCGAATCATGGAATAACGCATTTTTCGCTCTCTCCGCCAGCGGCACGCTCCTCTTTGAGCCGGGCGGGCGTACGGGAATCAATCGCCAACTCATATCGATCGACGCGCAAGGAAGCGTGGAACCTTTGAGCGACGAGCGACGCGCGTTTGCGGAGCTGGCGGCGCGCTCGGATGGCAGGCAGATCACGGCGGCGGTTGCAAATGCGCGTGGCGTGTTCGAGCTCTGGATCGGCGACGGGGAACGTCCCCAGTTCCGTCCCCTGATTGCGCTTCCAGGCGCCGACTGTGCGGAAGCGACGTGGTCACACGACGGACGCCGCATTGCGTTCGCGCGTCGCGCACAAAAAATGGATGACGGGATCTACATCACGAACGTGGATGCGTCCGGTGATCCGGTTCGTATCGTTGCGGGGGACGGAAGCGTGGACAACTATCATCCGTGGTCATGGACGCCCGATGGCGCATGGGTGCTCGGGATGCTGGAGGGAGTGCAGAGCGGAAAGACCACGCTGCTCGCATTTCCCGCTGACGGCTCGGGTTCTCCCCGGCCCATCGACGTCGGTCGGGGAAATGTGATGGGTTCCGTTGCCTCGCCGGACGGCCGTTATCTCGCGTGGCTATCGGATGTAACGGGCCGGTTCGAGCTTTATGTGGCCGAGTATCACCCTCCCACCGGTGTGGGGGCACGGGTCCGCGTGTCATCCGACGGAGTATCCGCGCCGCCGAGCACTTTCTCCAGGTTCGGGTGGCGCAGACCCGGCGAAATCATCTTCGTCGATTTGCAGGGGCGCCTGATGGCCTCCACATTGACGGCGCACCCGGTGCTCGCGGCTTCCGCCCCGGTCAGCGTTGCCGATCTCCACGCGCTGCGCGTTGGGTTTGGCTCTATTACTCCTTTGTCCGACGGGCGCGTCATTGCGGTTCAGAAGGGCAATGACGAAAACGACGCGCCGACCCTCAGCCTGATCATCAACTGGTACGACGAGTTGAAGCGAATGATGGCCGCGCACTAGCTCTGCGCCCGGTTTGGGCCGCGTTGCCGTGCGGCGCCGCGCCGTGATATTCTCCCCACTCTCCCACGGAAAGGGATTTTTTCGTTTATGGACCAGACGCCCGTTCGCCCGAAAGACCGTTTTCTCACCTTCGGCGCCCCCGACATTCACCAGGAAGAGATCGACGAGGTCGTTGCCAGCATCAAGAGCGGCTGGATCGGCACCGGTCCCAAGGTGGCGCGTTTCGAGGAAGCGTTCAAGCATTACAAGGGATCGTCGAATGCGGTGGCGCTCTTCTCTTGCACGGCGGCGCTGCACCTCGCCATGCTGGCCTCGGGTGTGGGCGAGGGCGACGAAGTCATCACCACGCCGCTCACGTTCTGCGCCTCGGTCAACTCGATCATTCATACCGGTGCCACACCGGTGCTCGCCGACGTGGATGCGCGCACCATGAACATCGACCCCGTCAGCGTGGCGAAGAAGATCACCCCACGCACGCGCGCCATCATGCCGGTTCACTTTGCGGGCCGCTCGTGCGACATGGACGCGCTCATGGCACTCGCGAAAAAGCACAACCTCATGATCATCGAGGACTGCGCGCACGCCATCGAGACCGAGTACCACGGCAAGAAGGCGGGGCTCTTCGGCGAGTTCGGGTGCTTCAGCTTCTACGTCACCAAGAACGTGATCACGGGTGAAGGCGGCATTGTGATCGCGAAGGACGACGAAAAAGCTGCGCGCATCAAGGTCCTGGCCTTGCACGGGATGAGCAAGGACGCATGGAAACGCTTCAGCGATTCGGGTTGGGTGCACTACCAGGTCATCGAGGCGGGCTTCAAGTACAACATGATGGACATCCAGGCCGCGATGGGCATTCACCAGCTTGCGCGCGTGGAAGAAAACTGGAAGCGCCGCGAGCAGATCTGGAAGCGGTACAACGACGCGTTTCGCGCGCTTCCCATCGGCACGCCGGCCGACCCGGAGCCGGATACGCGCCACGCCTATCATCTATATACGATCATGATCGACGAAGCGCGCTGCGGCATCAAGCGCGACGACTTTCTGGCCGCCATCCAGAAGCACAACATTGGCGTGGGCGTGCACTACCTGAGCATCCCCGAGCACCCGTACTACCAGAAGACATACGCGTGGAAGAACGAGGACTACCCCAACGCCGTGCGCATCGGCCGCCAGACTGTGAGCCTGCCCATTGGCCCCAAACTTTCCGACGCGGACGTGGGCGACGTCATCGAAGCGGTGCGCCGCGTGCTCTCCCGCGCATGAACGAACCTGTGATCGTCAATCTGTTTGACATGCAGCGTGTCGCCGAGGAGCGGCTTCCGCGCAACGCGTTCGACTACTACGTGGGTGGCGCCCAGGACGAAGTCACGTTACGTGACAATCGCGCTGCCTACGAGCGCATCCAGCTGTGGTACCGCGTGCTGGCCGGTGTCGGCGAGCGCGCACTGCAAACCACGGTGCTGGGCGAGCGCGTGTCCATGCCGCTTCTCATTGCACCCACCGCGTTCCACCGCATGGCGCACCCGGACGGCGAACTGGCCACGGCGCGCGCGGCGGGGAAAGCGGGCACCATCATGATGGTGAGTACGCTATCCAATACAAGTGTCGAAGACGTGGCCGCCGCGGCCACGGGGCCGTTGTGGTTCCAGCTCTACATCTACAAGGACCGCGAGGCCACGCGCGACCTGGTGGCGCGCGTGGAGGCGGCAGGGGCGCGCGCCATCGCACTCACGGTGGATGCTCCCGTCCTGGGTTCGCGCGAGCGCGATGTGCGTAACCGCTTCACGCTTCCCCTCGGTCTGGACGTGAAGAACCTGGCGCGCGCCGGGCAGGGAACTGTGGCGACGGAGACGTCGGGCTCGGGGCTACACACCTACGTCTCGACGTTCATCGACCCGGCCATCGCGTGGAAGGACGTCGAATGGTTGCGCGGCCTCACGAAACTTCCGCTCATGGTCAAGGGCGTGTGCCGCGCCGACGACGCGCGCCGCGCGGTGGACGCCGGTGTGAGCGGTATCGTGGTTTCCAACCACGGTGGCCGCCAGCTCGACACAGCCCCTGCTACAATCGACGCGCTCCCTCATGTTGCGGACGCCGTGGCGGGTCGCTGCGAAGTGTTTGTCGACGGCGGAGTGCGCCGCGGCACCGACGTGGTGAAGGCCATCGCACGCGGCGCGCGCGCGGTTTTCGTGGGCCGCCCGGTCCTGTGGGGGCTCGCCGTGGACGGAGAGCAGGGAGTGACGCGCACACTCGATATCCTGCGCGCCGAGCTCGACAGCGCCATGGCACTCTGCGGCTGTCGCAGCGTGGGCGACATTACCGCTGATCTGTTGCAGCCTGACTCCGGCCGCCCGTAACGCCAACGTGATTCCGCGCACGCTGCACACCCTGCTTCACACCATCGTGGACTACGCCGGATTGTTTCCGCCGGCGGGGTTGTCCATGGACAAGGCGGTCGGGCTCTACCGCGAATACCACGCCTCGATGCACGCGTGGATGCTGGGACGCTTCGTGGTGCCGGTGGCGCGGCTCGACGAGATGGTGCGCGCGATGGAGGTGGAGGGATCGGCGCCGGGGAACCCGTGGCATCTCTCCGCACTCATGGGCGCCAATCACGCCGCCGACGTGGCGGCAGTGCTTGCGTTCAACGAAGCCAGACATCACGCCACCGTGGACGTGTTCGAGGTCAAGGCATCCACGGTGGACGAGATTCGCGCCCTGGCGCGCGCGGTGCCGCCAGGCATCAAGACCTACGTCGAGATTCCCATCGAGAACGATCCGCGCGAACTCATCGCTGCGCTTGCGTCAGAAAAGCTCCGCGCCAAGATGCGCACCGGTGGCGTGACGCCCGGCTCGATTCCGCAGACCGAGCACGTGGCGCGCTTCATCCGCGCCTGTTATGCGGCCAACGTCGGGTTCAAGGCCACGGCCGGCCTGCACCATCCGCTGCGCAGCGAACACGATCTTTCCTACGAGCCCGACGCGCCGCGCGACGTGATGCACGGTTTTCTCAATGTGTTTCTCGCCGCCGCGTTCCATTACAATGGGCTGACCGGCCGCGATACCATCGAACTGCTGAACGCCACGACGCTCGACGGCATCACGATGGACGATGAAAAACTGGCGTGGCGCGAGTACGTCGTGACGCGCAACGAACTGACAATCGTGCGGCGCCGCTTTGCCACCGCGTTCGGCTCGTGCTCGTTCACCGAGCCGGTGGAAGACCTTGTCAACCTGGAGCTCCTGACATGATCAACGACACGCACCGGTCCGATCGCCGCTCGTGGGTGGAATCGGCCAATGCGCCCCGCTGCGACTTTCCCATCCAGAACCTTCCTTTTGGCGTCTTTCGCGACTGGGAGGGAGACGACTCGCCGCGCGTCGGCGTGGCCATCGGCGATTTCGTGCTCGACGTGTCGGCACTGCGCGCAGCGTTGTTTGAAGGGCAGGCGCGCCGCGCGGTGGAAGCGTGCACGGAGCCGACGCTCAATGCGCTGATGGGTCTGGGGCCGGAGCCGCTGAGCGCACTGCGCGCCCGGCTGGTTCACCTGCTCGATGCCGCCGCGAGCGATGTGGCCGCCAATCGTCGCGCGGTCGAGCCGGCGCTCACGCCGATGCGCGAGGTCGAGATGCTGCTGCCCGCGGACATCGGCGACTACACCGATTTCTACGCCAGTATCCAGCACGCCACCCACGTGGGCAGCATGTTCCGCCCCGACAACCCGCTGCTGCCCAATTACAAGTACGTGCCCATCGGCTATCACGGCCGCGCCTCCTCCATAGTGGCGTCGGGCGCGCCGGTGAAAAGACCGGCGGGACAAACAAAGGCTGATGACGCTGAAGCGCCGTCGTTCGGTCCCACAAAGATGCTCGACTATGAAGTGGAAGTTGGAGCGTTCATTGGTCGCGGGAATAGTCTTGGGGAGACGATACCGGTCGCGCTGTCGCGCGACCATCTCTTTGGCCTCTGTCTGGTGAACGACTGGTCGGCGCGCGACATCCAGAAATGGGAGTACC
>CAZULB010000064.1:0-18442 GCA_964621155.1 uncultured bacterium
GGAAAAGTGTCCGCTACCCGAAATGGCGGAAGATGCGTTCACCGATGCGAACCGCGAGGCCGGTGGGCATCCGGCGGAATGCACCGGTAAAGAGGCGATACTTTAGCGAGTCGCTTTTCACCACACTCACGCCTTCTCCCGGTGGATCAAAATAGTAGGGCATGTCGGTCTGGGTCGTTCCCCACTTGAGTTTGAACTGGCACAACCCGGGGTTGTCGGCGGCCGTGCGCCCGAAGTCATAGTAGCGGTCGCCCGCCAGCACGGCATCTTCGATCGTCTTCCAGAACAGGGGATACAGCGATGACAGGTCGCGCCGCGTTTCGTCGACGCCCTCATATTTGGCGTAGGTCACGCCGTTGTAGCGCAACATGAGCAGTGCCGCCACCACGCTTCCGGAGTGCTCCGCAAGGTAAAGCATGGCTTTGGCGCCCGCGCCCGGGCGTTCCAGAATGCTGTGAAAAAGTTTGCGGGGCTGGGGCGGAATTCCGTGGCGAAGTCGGTTGCGCACGTACAGCGCGTAGAATGCGTCCAGGTCGCGTTCGCCTCCGTGGCGAACGGTCACGCCGAGTTTGATCCCTTTCGAGATGGTCTGGCGCACGCCGGTGCGCGAAAACGTCATGCGCACCGCTTCCGGATCGGACTGCAACGGAATGATGAAATTGTAGAAATGGCCGCTGTGCGCGTACGCCGGTGCCTCGGCGTTGGAGCCGTCGCGCAGCGCGGGCAGCCCCCGCATCTCGTGGAAGTTGGCCTTGATCTCGGCGCGGATTTCCTTCGCGTAGGCGATGATGGCGGCGGCCGCCGCCGCGTCATCCGCGAGAACAAAACAGGAATCGGAGAAGGGAAGTGTGGAGACGCGGCGTCCCGTCAGTGCGCTCTCGATGTGCACCATCGGCATGACGCCGGTGACGCGACCGTCGACTTCGTGAATCAGTGAGAAGGAAGGATACCGACCGGTCTCACAGACGATGCGAACCCATCCGGCCGTGTGATACACGGTGGCACGCGGGTGGGACGCCACGTAGGCGTCCCACCGCGCGTCTTTCCACGGATCCACAACCGTAATCGGCACGTCGCTTACGCGTAGTACTCCTGGCCGAGGTGAGTGATGAGCTCTTCACCCATCACGTGGCGAAGGTTGTTCTTGAGCTTCATGAGCTGGATGAACAGATCATGCTCCGGGTACAGCCCCGGCGCGGTCTGCGGGCTCTTGAAGTAGAACGACAGCCACTCCTGAATACCCGACATGCCCGCGCGTTCCGCGAAATCGAGGAAGAGGGCGAGGTCGAGCACCAGCGGCGCCGCCAGGATGGAGTCACGGCAGAGAAAATCGACCTTGATCTGCATCGGGTAACCGAGCCACCCGAAGATGTCGATGTTGTCCCAGCCCTCCTTGTTGTCGCCGCGGGGAGGATAATAGTTGATGCGCACCTTGTGGAAAATATTCCCGTACAGCTCGGGGTTCTTTTCCGGCTGCAGGATGTGCTCGAGCACGCCCAGCTTGGAGACTTCCTTGGTCTTGAACGACTCGGGATCGTCGAGCACTTCGCCGTCACGGTTGCCGAGGATGTTAGTGGAATACCAGCCCGACACGCCAAGCATGCGGCTCTTGAACATCGGCGCTAGCACTGTCTTCAACATGGTCTGACCGGTCTTGAAGTCCTTCCCGCAGATGGGAACCTTCATCTCCTTGGCCAGCTCCACAATGGCCGGCATGTCGACGGTCAGATTGGGAGCACCGTTGGCGAACGGCACGCGCTCCTTGATGGCCGCATAGGCGTACACCATGCTGGGCGAGATGTCCGGATCGTTGGCCTTGAGGCCGGCTTCGAAGGCCTTGACGGTTTCGTGCACGGGCTTCTGCTCGAGATAGATCTCGGTCGAGCCGCACCACACCATCACCATGCGGTCGAGCTTCTTCTCCGCCTTGAAGCGACGGATGTCCTCGCGCACCTGCTCCGCCAGCTCCATCCAGTTGGCGCCCTTCTTCACATTGGGGCCGTCGAGCTTCTTCACGTAATGGGTGCTGAATACCGCCGGCATCGGCTTGATGGGCTCGAGGCGATGGCGGATCTGATCGAGGAGCTTTTCCTCCAGGACGCCGGCTTTCTTGGCCGCTTCATACACGTTGTCGGCGATGGGGTCCCAGCCGGCGAACTCGAGCTGCGAAAGCTCGGCCAGGGGGACGAAATCCTTGAGGCGCGGCACGCGATCATCGGTCCGCTTGCCGAGACGAATGGTGCCCATCTGCGTGAGCGACCCGATGGGCTGCGAGAGCCCGGCCTTGACCGCTTCGACGCCCGCAATGAACGTGGTGGCCACGGCGCCCATGCCGGGCAGGAGCACGCCGACCTTGCCGCCGGCGGGGCGAACTTTCTGCTTTTCCATGCTGATTTCCTCCGGGTTGCCGCTGGTCCCAGACCTGCGGCCGGTTTGTGGACACGCAAATCTAGCGCCGTCCAATCCATAATTGAAATTTATTCCTCTTATCTATATCATTAGTATTGCTTATGGATATCCGGCAGCTACGCTACTTCCTATCCGTGGTTCACACCGGCAGTGTCGGTGCCGCAGCGGCGGAGAATTTTGTGACCCAGCCGGCGGTTAGCCTCGCGTTGCGCAAGCTGGAGACGAGCGTGGGGCAGAAGCTGTTTGTGCGGCGCGGCCGCAAACTGGCGCCGACGGCGGCGGGGCTGGCCCTGGCGGCGCGTGCAGAGGAAGTGGTGGGATCGCTGGACGCGCTCCACGCCGAGTTGCGCGGTCTGAACCAGCTCGAACACGGACACCTGCGCATGGGCAACACCGACGCCGCCAGCGTGTACGTGTTACCCGAAGTCTATCGCGCGTTCCACCGTTCCTACCCGGGTGTGCGCATCGAAATCACCATCGGCGATACGCGGCATCTGCTGGATGCCCTGTTGGCGGCGCGCATCGAGCTCGCCACGGTTACGCTCCCGGTGGAAGGAAGCGGTCTCGAGGTGCAGCCGATCTACCGTGAAGACCTGGTGCCCGTCGCACACCGGGGCCACCCGCTGGCGTCCCGGCGCCGCGTGAGCTTGCACGACCTCGCCGAAGAGGGCATTATCGCGTACCCGTCGGGCTCGACCACGCGGCGCATGATCGACGGCGTGTTCGAGGCGCACCGCGCGTCGGTGCGCGCGCGCATGGAGATTTCGAGCCCCGAGGCGATGAAACGCCTGGCACAGGCCGGCCTCGGCGTGGCGATTCTGCCCCGGCCGGTGCTGGCAGCCGAAATCCGGCGCAAGGCGCTCAAGGTAATTGCGATGCCCGGCGTGAGTTTCGAGCGCGAGATCGGGATCGCGCACCGCGGTATCGAGTCACTCTCGCCGGCGGCGCGCGTATTTCTGCAGATGGTGGAGAAGAAATTTGTAACGGGGAAACGCTAGCGTCGCAAAGTCTGTCGAAAGGGAACGAATGAAGTTCGAAAAAGAGCTGGAAGTTGCGAAGGCGGCCGCGCACAAAGCGGGCGAAATCATCATGGCGTCGTACGATCGGATCAGCGAGCACGACGTCGACGAGAAAGGCCGCAACGACTTCGTCACGGTTGTGGATCGGAAATCGCAGGACGCGATTCTCGCGGCCATTCGCGGCACCTTCCCGCGCGATTACGTGGTTGCGGAGGAGACGCTCCCGGCCGGTTTCAACGACGGCGCCGATCCGCGCCGTCGCTGGTACATCGATCCACTCGACGGAACCACCAACTACATCCACGCCTATCCCCATTTCGCGGTCACCATTGCACTCGAAGTTGACGGCGATCTCTCCGTGGCCGTGACGCATTCGCCCGTGTATCGCGAAACCTACTCTGCCGTGCGTGGTGAAGGCGCCTATCTCAACGGAAGCCGTATCCGTGTAAGTACCGCCGTCGTGGGCGGGCCCATCATGCTGGGCACCGGCTTTCCGTTTCGCGCCCGCCACCTGCTCGAGACCTATCTCAAGTCCTTCGCCTACTTCTTCAGCCATTCGCGCGGGCTGCGCCGCGGTGGTTCCGCCGCACTTGACCTCGCCTATGTGGCGGCGGGCCGATTCGACGGGTTCTGGGAGCTCACTCTTTCCCCGTGGGATATCGCGGCTGGTGTGCTCCTGGTGGAGGAGGCGGGTGGCCGGGTGAACGATTTCTTTGGCGGCCGGACCTTCCTCGAGACCGGTCACGTTGTTGTCACCAACGGGCTCATCCACGACTGGATGCTCGCGGGCGTGGCCGGCGTCTTTCCGCGCGATGGCGATTATTCCAAACGCTCATAAGGGCTTAGCAGGGTCGGGCTTGACCCCGGCCCCGATTTCCCCGATACATTGACCTCGCGCCCGGGCGCTGCTACCATCCTCGACCGGATCGTCCGTTCAACATTTGAGGAGGTCGTGTTGAGGGAGAGTCCCACGCTTGCCATCGCGCTTGTGGCCGCCGGTGTGGCCGTCGCGGGATGGTTTGTCGGCAACGGCTTTGTGCGTGGTCGCACGGCCGGCCGTTACGTATCGGTCAAAGGTGTCGCCCAGCGCGACGTCGTGGCTGATATCGCCCTGTGGCCCATCCGCTTCACGGCCAGCGACAATGTCCTTTCCGAGGCGCAGAAGAAATTCGACGCCAGCAAGGGCGCCATTCTCTCCTTCCTCACCAAGAACGGAATCGAAGCCGCGAAGACTGAATTACAAAGCTTCGAAGTAGTAGATGCCATGGCCGACCGCTACCGGTCGGAGACACCGGCGAGCCGGTTCATCGTGAGCGGCACGCTCATGGTGCGCGTGGATGAGCCGAAACTCGTGCAGGTGGCCAGCCAGAATGTCGGCGAGCTGGCGCAAAGCGGTGTCGTGATCGCCAGCGGCAGCCAGTACGGCGGCGGCGGGCCCACATATCTTTTCACGAAACTCAACGACTCGAAACCGGAGATGATTGCTGAAGCGACGGCGAGTGCGCGCGAAGCGGCACAACAATTCGCGAAGGACTCGGGCAGTCATCTCGGACCGATCCGCCAGGCGAGTCAGGGTGTGTTCCAGATCCTCCCACGCGATCCCGCGCCGGGAGTGGCGGAAGAATCACAATCGAACAAGACCGTGCGAGTCGTGACCACCGTCGAGTATTACCTGGAAGACTGACGCGCGGGCTTGTTTCAGTAACCCCAACGAGGAGGCTCCTATCTCATGAAGCGTATTCTTACTCTTTCGGCGGTTGCGCTGATGGCAATTGCCGCGACGGCCAATGCGGCCGGCATGTACGGCGGTATCAAGGCCGGCGTCAACTTCGCCAATGCCAGCGATATCGACAATTCGAGCATGCGCACCGGATTCCAGGGCGGCCTGTTCATCGGTAAGGACGTCAGCCCGCAGTTCGGTTTCCGGGTTGAAGGCCTCTGGGTCCAGAAGGGCGTCAAGGCCGACGAAGACGTCGACACGGGCAGCGGCACGGTCACCGTGGAGACGACGACCAAGCTCGACTACATCGAGTTCCCGATCCTGTTCGTGTACAACCTTTCCAACTCCGAGAACATGGGCTTCAACATTTTCGCGGGTCCGACACTCGGCTTCAATGTGGGCGCGAATGCGGAAGCCGATGGCTACGGCAGCGTGGACATCAAGGACAACATCGAGAGCTTCGAGTTCGGCGCCGCGATCGGCGCCGGTCTCGCGAAGAAGATGGCGGGCGGCAAGGCGATCACGCTTGATGCCCGCTATACGCTCGGCGCGACCGGTGCTGGCAAGGATGTTCCAGACGGCGAGGACAACCCGAAGAATCGCGGTATCGGCATCATGCTTGGTTATCAGATTCCTCTCGGTTCGTCGGCCCAGTAGTTTCGTTTCTCCCAGCGCGGGTCGTGCCGAAGGGCGCGGCCCGCGCTTTTTCTTTCTCCGGCAGCGCCGCCGTTGGACCGGAGTCATATCCCACGGAGGCTTTCGCAATGAAACAGCTGCTCACGGTGGTATGCGCGGTGGTTCTGGCTGGACTTTCCGCACCGGCGCGCGCGGAGAGAGTCACCATAGGTTTCAAGGCCGGCGGTAACTTCGGCGATTTTGCGGGCGATGACGCGCCCGAGCACCTGAGCGGGCGCAGCGCATTTCAGGGCGGCGTTTTCGTGCAGTGCCCGATCAACCAGCGCTTGAGCGTGCGCGGCAATGTGCTGTACGTGCAGAAGGGCGCCGAGGGTGACATCCAGGTTGAGGATGGGGACACCCACACCGCGCTCTTCAAGCTGG
This sequence comes from uncultured bacterium, assembly GCA_964621155.1. Lineage (GTDB taxonomy): Bacteria > Krumholzibacteriota > Krumholzibacteriia > WVZY01 > JAKEHA01 > JAKEHA01. The sequence continues at coordinate 6,208 of CAZULB010000064.1, forward strand.
ACTACATCGACATTCCGGTCGAGTTCGTGGCTTCGTTTCCGTTGGGCGACACCCGGTTTGGATACAATGTGTTCGCCGGCCCCTCGTTCAACTTCAACATGAAGGGTGAGGCCGCGATCGAAGAGCACGGGACGGAAGATCTCGAAGGTGTGAGGAGTTTCGAGTTCGGGGCGGTGGTCGGTATCGGCGTGACGTACGAGCTCGAGAAGCTCTCGCTCCTCGCCGAGGGGCGGTACAGTATGAGCGTTACTTCGCTGTCCGACGACGCGGACATCAAGAATCGCGGCGTGGGCGTGCTGGGTGGCCTCGTGTTTCCGATCGGCGCCGAAAAATGAGCAAGGGAGGAGACCCGTAATGAAACACCCTGTGGGAATTGTGTTGCTGACCGCTTCGCTTTCATTCGCGGCGGCGGCGCAAGCGGCGACGTGCCAGGTCGGTTTGAAGGCAGGCGTCGCGATCCAGAAACTCGGCGGTGATGACGTCGAGTCGAATCAGGTGGAGAACCGGACCGGATTTGCGGGAGGCGCGTACTTTCAGGCTGATCTCTCGCGCAATTTTGGTGTGCGTGTGGAGGCACTATATTTCATGAAGGGTGCCAGCGCGGATTCGGCCGATGCCTCTCTCACGATCAAGCTCGACTACATTGAGTTTCCGGTGCTGGCGGTGGCGCACGTTCCGATCTCGGACGCCGCGCACCTCGACATCTTCGGTGGACCGACGTTCGCCTTCAAGACCAAGGCCGAAGTCGAGGCATCACTTGGCCCTTTCTCCGGCACCGCCGACATTGGCGATGCCGTCAAAGGGTTCGATTTTGGACTCACGTTCGGCGCGGGCCTGAGCTTTGACGTGGGGTCGTCGGTCATCGGAATCGATGGTCGTTATGGGTTCGGCCTGAACACGATCGCGGATCCGGATTTTTCCTATGACTCCGGCTTCGGCACGATCAGCTCCGATGCGGACGTCAAGAATCAGGGCTTTGCGATCATGGGCTCGGTGGGCTTCCCGATCGGCGAGAAGTAGGCTGTCGAGGCCGGTGGCGGGACCCCGCCGCCGGCTCTTTTTCTGAACCAAAGATCGTCTGCAACCTCGTCCTATTAATGGCGTAGTATGGCTTGTCCCGAAACGCCGGCGCCCGTGGCATTTTCTCCGGCCCCATGGGATAGCCGGTGACATCCCCACTCCGTTACGCCGGCCAATTTCATTACAGTTCTGCGCGGGCGATCGCCCGCGCTCTCAGCGCATACAAGCAGGTTTTGAAAATGAGCACGACCCCGCGGAAACGGTTCCAGAGTGCCATCTGGGTGGTAGTCGCGTCGCTCGCGCTGGCCGCCGCTGGTTGCCAGAAGAAGGGCGGCCAGGCCGCCGCCGGTGGTTCTCCGCCGGGAGGAGGTGCGGCGCCCCAGCAGCCGCCCGTCCCGGTCGCCGTCTCCACCGCCGCGATCGGGCCCATCGCCAGCTACTACACCGCGACGGCGACCCTGGCCGCCGAACGCGAGGCGGACATTCTGTCGCGCGTGTCCGGCGTGGTTCAGAAGCTTTCGTGCGAAGAGGGCGATATCGTGTCCGAAGGCGCCGTGCTGCTCACTGTCGACAACAACGAATATCAGTTTCGCCTCGAGCAGGCGCAGGCGGCGCGCGCGGATCTGGAATCGCGCTACGACCGCCTCTCACAGATGAAAGAGCGCGAGCTGGTTTCCCCCGAGGAATACGAGAAGGTCAAGAACGACCTGGCTGCTGCCAGGGCGGCCGAGGGCATGGCCTCACTCAACCTTTCCTACACGCGCGTGACCGCGCCGTTCTCGGGCCGGGTGGTTGCGCGTCACGTTGACGTCGGCCAGACCGTGAACGTCGGAACGTCACTCTTCATGCTTTCGGATTTCAAACCCCTGCTTGCACGGGTGCACGTACCTGCGAAGGAGTTCAACAAGCTGCGTCCCGACCAGCCCGTCGACCTCGTCCTCGAATCAAGCGGGGTCAAGCTGCGCGGCCGCATCAAGCTTGTCAGCCCGACCATCGATCCCTCGAGCGGTACCATCAAGGTCACCATCGAGATCAACGATTATCCCGACGGCGTGCGTCCCGGCGACTTTGCGCAGGTGAAGATCGTCACCGAGCAGCGCAAGAATTCCACGCTGGTGCCGAAAATTGCGCTCGTCAACGACCGCGGCGAACAGGTGTTGTTCGTTTCCCAGGCCGATTCGACGGCCGAGCGCCGCGTCGTCGACGTCGGTTTTCAGGACGACATCAACGCTGAGATCACGCAGGGGCTCAAGGCCGGCGAGCAGGTCATCGTGAAGGGCCAGCGCTCGCTCAAGCACGGCTCGGCGATCAAGGTGGTAGACGACAGCGCGGCCGCCGATAGCACGAAGAACCGGGTCGCTGCAGGAGCCGGTTCGTAGCATGCGCGGCCTGATCGCGCTCGCGGTTCGTCGGCGCGTCACCGTGGTGATGGCGGCGTTCGCGATCGCGGCCTTCGGTGTCGTTGGATACAAGCGTCTCCCGCTCGAGCTGTTTCCGGATATTTCGTATCCTTCTCTAACCGTCCAGACGGATTTCCCCGACACGGCACCGCAGGAAGTCGAGAACCTCGTTACGCGCCCCGTGGAAGAAGCGGTGGGCGTGCTGCGCGGTCTCAAATCGATTCACTCCGTGTCACGCCCCGGCGTCTCCGAAGTGACCCTCGAGTTCGACTGGGATTCCGACATGGACATGCTGTCCATGGAAGTGCGCGAGAAACTCGACAGACTTGTTCTCCCCGAAGAAGCGGAACATCCGATTGTCCTGCGCTTCGATCCCTCGCTCGATCCCATCATGCGCGTCGCACTCTCCGGCAACGGCGGTCTCAACGAGATGCGGCGGCTGGCCGAGCGCAAAATCAAACTGGACCTCGAAACCATCAAGGGCGTGGCGTCGGCGCAGGTAAAGGGCGGCCTCGAGGACGAGATCCAGATCGACATCAATCAGGAACGGCTGGCCGCGCTTTCCATTCCCATCGATCAAGTCCGTCAGGTGGTGGGCGTTTCCAACGTGAACATGCCGGGCGGATCGCTGCGCGGCGCGGACTCCAACTTTCTGATTCGCACCCTCAACGAGTTCGATTCCGTCGACGAGATCGGGGACGTGATTGTGGCGGAGCGTGACGGGGCGGTGGTGCGCCTGCGCGACGTTGCCAATGTCCGCATGGGAAGCAAAGAGCGCGACGAGATCACGCGGGTGAACGGAAAAGAGTGCGTGGAGATCGCTATCTACAAGGAAGGCGACGCTAACACGGTGACGGCGGCGCACGCCGTCGCGGCCCGCCTGGCCGAATGGCGCAAGAAACTTCCACCGGGATATGAGCTCTCGGTGCTCTTCGACCAGTCCCACTTCATCGAAGAGTCGATCAAGGAAGTGCGCGACTCCGCGCTCCTCGGTGGCCTGCTGGCCATTGTGGTTCTGTTTTTCTTCCTGCGCGATCTGCGCAGTACGGCGATCATCGCGACGTCGATCCCGCTCTCGGTCATTGCCACCTTCATGTTCATGTACAGGCTCAACATCTCGCTGAACGTGATGTCGCTCGGTGGTCTGACACTGGGCATCGGCATGCTCGTCGACAACTCCATCGTGGTGCTGGAGTCGATATTCCGCAAAAAGAAGCAGGGCATGCCGCTGGCGCGTGCCGCGGTCGAGGGCACCGATGAAGTCGGAGCCGCGGTCGCCGCGTCGACGCTCACGAGTGTGGCGGTATTCCTGCCCATCGTGTTCGTGGAAGGCATCGCCGGCCAGTTGTTTCGCGACCAGGCCGTGACTGTCAGTGTCTCGCTCCTGGCCTCGCTTGCGGTCGCACTGACCCTGATCCCCATGTTGAGCGCACTCGGTGCACGCGCCACCCGCGCCGACGTGGCCCCGGTCCCGGGCAAAGTCCTGTTCTCGGCCGATGAGGAGGACGCGCGCGGCGCGCTCACGCTCGGCCGGGCCTCGCGCGTCTATGACCGCATCGTGCGCGCGGCGCTGAGCCGCCCCCGGACCACCGTGCTGGTCGCGTTCGCTCTCTTCGCCGTGTCGCTCGCCGCGGCGCCGAAGCTCGGGCGCGAACTGATTCCATCCCTCACAGAAGGCGAATATTTCTTCGAGGTCAACCTTCCACAGGGAGCCTCTCTGGCTGCCACCGATCGCGTCATCAAGGAAATCGAAGCTGCGGCGGCCGAGGACAAAACCATCGAGCGCAGCTATGCGCGCATCGGCAGCCGTCTCGTGGCAGGCGGCATGTCCTTGAACACGCAGGGCGAACATCTCGGTCAGATCAACGTGGTCATGAAGGACAAGGTGCACGACCGGGTGGAGGCGGCTTCCGTTGATCGCTTGCGGCAGCGGCTCGCCACGATTCCGGATGTCGAAGCCAAGTTCGGACGTCCGTCATACTTCAGTCTCAAGACGCCTGTGGAAGTGGTGCTGTACGGCGAGGACTTGCACCTGTTGCGTGATTATTCGCTCGATCTGTCGCGCGACATGTCAGCCATCCCCGGGCTGGCGGACGTGCGCTCGTCGCTCGAAGCGGGCAACCCCGAACTGCAGGTGATTTTCAACCGCGACCGGCTGGCGGCGTTGCACCTCGACCTGGGCACCATGTCATCGACGCTGCAGGATCGCGTGCAGGGCGCGGTTCCCACGCGGTACAAGGAATCCGACCGTCAGATCGATGTGCGCATTCGCAACCAGGAGGCGCAACGGCGTACCGTCGACGACGTGGAGAACCTCGTGCTGCCGGCGTCCGACGGCGGCTCCATCCGTCTGATGTCGATCGCCGATGTGCACGTTGACGAAGGGCCGGCCGAGATTCACCGCCTGCAGCAACAGCGAGCCGCGGTGGTGAGCGCCAATCTCAAGAATCGAAGTCTGGGTTCGGCGGTGGCCGACGTGCAGCGCGCAATTGCCCACAACCCGCCGCCCGCAGGGATCTCGGCGGAACTGGGCGGACAGAACGCCGAAATGAGCGTGTCGTTCAGGAGTCTGCGCTTCGCCATGCTGCTCGCCGTTTTTCTGGTTTATCTGGTGATGGCTGCCACGTTCGAGTCCTTCGTGCATCCGCTGATCGTGCTGTTCACGATTCCGCTCGCGATTGTGGGTGTGGTGGCGGGGCTCATGCTGACGGGCACACCCATTTCAGTCATGGTGTTGATCGGTGTCATCCTGCTCGTCGGCGTGGTTGTGAACAACGCCATCGTCCTCATCGATTGCGTGAATCGTTTGCGCCGGGCCGGCCTCGACAAGTTCGAAGCCGTCGTCCGCGCGGGGCACATTCGCCTGCGTCCCATCATGATGACGACGCTCACCACCGTGCTGGGATTGATTCCGATGGCGGTCGCGTGGGGCGAAGGTTCCGAATTGCGCTCGCCGCTGGCGATCACTGTCCTGTCCGGTCTGTCCATTAGTACGCTCCTCACACTGGTGGTTATTCCCGCGGCGTACATCGCGGTACCGTCCAGGGTGACCGTCGAAGATGCGGCACCCGTCAAGGAGTAGCAACATGACGCTTCCGGAAATTGCAATCAAACGACACGTCACGATGCTCATGATCATCGTGAGCCTGGTGGCCCTCGGGCTGGTGGCGTTGTTCCGCCTGCCGCTTGCCTTCATGCCCGATTTCGAACAGCCCATGCTGTTCGTCCGCTTCAACTACTCCAACGCCTCTCCCTCGCAGGTCGAGCGTCTGGTGATTCGCCCGGCCGAGGAAGCGCTGGGTTCCGTGAACGGGCTCAAGAACATGTGGTCGCACGTCGACGAAAATGGCGGCGTGGTCGGGCTCGAGTTTGACTGGTCTCAGAACATGAAGGTGGCCCGCACGGACGTGTGGGAAAAGATAGACCGCGTGCGCCGAGACCTCCCCGGAGACATCGGCGACATCATGGTGTCGAACAACTGGGACGGCCGCGAAGCGGAAATGCCCATCATCGAAGGGCGGCTGTCGTCAAAACGCAATCTTTCCGAAAGCTACGACCTTCTGGATCGGCGCATCGTCAAACCGCTGGAGCGAATTCCGGGTGTGGCCCAAGTCCGCCTCGACGGCGTGAACCCGCGCGAAGTTCGCATCAACCTGAACGTCGACAAGATGGAAGCGCACGGCGTCGACGTGCGCGAGGTGATCGCGACACTACAGAGCTCAAACTTCGACAAGTCGCTGGGCAAGATCACGGACGGCGACTCGCGCTGGGCTCTGCGCATGGTCGGTACCTTCAAGAGTGTCGAGGAAATCCAGGATTTCCCCATTCGTGCTGACGGCCTCAAGCTCAAGGACATTGCAGACGTCCGCTATGAGGAGCCGCCGTTGGAATACGGCCGTCACCTCGACGGTGATTTTGCCATCGGTGTCTCGATCGCGCAGGAATCGAAGGCAAACACAGTCGAAGTCTGCAGTGCGGTGGAAAAGCGCATCGCAGAGATGAACAGCGACCCCGAGCTCGAAGGCGTCAACTTTCTCACCTGGTTCAGTCAGGGCAAGGAGATCAGGAAGACGCTGCGCGATCTCATGTTCACCGGTATCTTCGGCGCCATCCTGGCCGCATTCGTGCTGTACGCATTCCTGCGCCGCTTCTCCACCACGCTCGTTTCGGTGTCGTGTATTCCGTTCTCACTCGTGGTGGCGTGCGGGTTCGTCTGGATCCGCGGCGGGTCGATGAACACGCTGGTGCTCCTGGGCCTGATCGTCGCCATCGGCATGCTCGTCGACAACGCCGTCGTGGTCATGGAGAACATCTTCCGCCATCAGGAGATGGGAGAAAACCAGCAGGAAGCCACGCGCAAGGGGGCGGCCGAGGTGTCGGTGGCCGTCATCGCCGCGACCCTCACTTCCGTGATCGTGTTCCTACCCTTGATTTTCAACAAGCCGAGCGAGATGAACATCTACCTGAAGGAGCTCGGCATCTCGGTGTGCATCGTGATCCTGGCCTCGCTGTTCATCAGCCAGACCCTGATCCCCCTGGCGACGTCGTGGTTCATCCGCTCGCGTCCCAAGCCGAAAACGAAGGCCATGTTGAAGACGGAATCCATTTACGAGCGCATGCTCGTCTTCAACCTCAAGCACCGCTGGGTAACGCCGGTGGTTCTCGTGGGTGTGCTGGCGTCGGCCTACCTTCCGTTCATGCGTGTGGACAAGAATTTCGACACCAGCGAGAGCGAACTTTTCGTCCAGCTGAACTACGACATCAGCGAAAACTTGAGCCTGGAGCGCAAGGAGCAGCTGGTTTCCCGGGTGGAGAAGATGCTCGAGCCGCATCGTGAAGAACTCATGGCGCGCTCGATCTATTCCTTCTGGAGCGATCGCTGGGTGATGACGCGCGTTTACCTGACGGAAGGGAAGGCCAACGAGGAGAACATCGCGGCCGTGCGCAAGAAACTGCGCGACATGCTGCCGGAGATTGCCGGTGTGAAGCTCGAAGTCATGGAGAACAACCAGTTCTGGCGGCAGGACCGCGGCAAGCGCATCGCGCTCCAGCTCGTGGGCGAGGACTCCGAAGTGCTCGGCCAGCTGGCCGAGGAGGCGAAGCAGCGCATCAGTGATATTCCCGGGCTGCTCGATCCTTTCTCAGGCAGCGAAGAGGGCCAGGAGGAGATTCACGTGCAGGTGGACCGCGAGCTGGCTTCGCGCATGGGCATCGCCGCCAACCAGCCCGCGGAAGTGGTCGGACTCACGTTCCGTGGACAGCGGATGCAGCGCTTCCGCACGCCGGACGGCGAACGTGAGATGCGCGTGTCACTGGATGAGACCGAGAATGAAACCGTGGCACAGTTGCAGAACCTTCCCATCTGGACGGGCGAGGGCGAGAAAATCCCGCTGGCTTCACTGGCGCGGTTCGAGCAGAAGGCGGGTGCGCGCGAGATTCAGCGCGACAATCGCCAGACGAGCGTGTGGGTGGGAGCCAAGTTCGAGGAAGGCACGCGTGAGCAATATATGCCGCTGGTGACAGCAGCCATGCAGGGAATGGATTTCCCGTATGGCTACTCGTGGACCTTCGGACGGTGGGAGGAACGCCGCAAGGAGAACGCCCAGGAATTCCTGACCAACCTGCTCCTGGCGTTGCTCCTCATTTTCGTCCTCATGTCGTCGATTTTCGAATCCGCCCGCCAGGCCTTCACACTTCTGATCTCGCTGCCGTTTGCCCTCGCGGGAGCGTTCTGGACCCTCTACGCCACCGGCACCGACTTCGACCAGCCGGCCGCGGTGGGGTTGCTACTGCTGATCGGGACGGTGGTGAACAACGGCATCGTGATGCTTGCGCATGTGAACCACTACCGCGGTCAGGGCGTCCCCCGCTACGACGCGCTTCTGCGCGGTTGCCGTGAGCGACTGCGTCCCGTCGTCATGACGGCGCTCACCACCATGATCTCGCTTCTGCCGATGGTGATTCAGAAACCGTCGCTGGGCGGTGTCTATTATTACTCGATGGCGCTCGTCATCATGGGTGGACTGTTGCTGTCCACGTTCCTCACGCTCATTCTTCTGCCGACGGCGACCACGCTGGTCGAGGACGGCACCAGCGCGCTCGGACGTATCGTGCTGCGGCTGGCGATTCTGCTACGCCTGCGCAAACGCCAGGAAGCGCTCGCAGACTAACGGCCTGCGTCTGGAATCTCACAACAAGAACGCCCCGGTGCATTGGCACCGGGGCGTTTTGCCCGGAGCGGCAGACCGCGCGAGTCGGTTATTTGAGCAATACCGCCTTGCGGGTTACTTGTTCCGAGCCGGCGACCAATCGATAGAAGTACACACCCGATGCCACCGGGCGGCCCTTCGAGTCCGTGCCGTTCCACTCGGCCTCGAACACGCCGGCGGGCCTTTTCACATCATGCGCCAGCATGCGCACGAGCTGCCCGTTCACGTCATACACGGCGAGCGTCACCCTGGCCGCTTCGGGGAGCGAGTACCGGATCGTGGTGGTCGGGTTGAACGGATTGGGATAATTCTCGAGCGCCAGCCGTGACGGGACCGGCCCGTCCTTGATACCGGTCGGCTCGCCCATTGGCGTCGTGAATTCAATGATCTGATGATTCTGAATCGGATTGATCGACCAGTTGCTGGTCACCTCGAGAATCACGTACGAGCCCTGCGGAATGTCCGTCGGGATGTTGCGCGTGAATTCGATTCCGATCTCGGGCGTCACCTGACCGTTGGAGACAGGATGCAGGGGCAGCGACGAGTACTGCGGATCGCAGGGACTCAGCTGCTGCAGCGGCAGCAGCGTGGGCGAGACGCGATACGCGACCGAGACGCTGAGGGGCGGGCTATAATTGTGGTTTGCGTCGGGACCCTGTATCCAGCCTCCTGTATTCGCGTCCACGGCGCCCACCGTGAACTGCACCGATCCCGGGTCGCGAATTCGGAGCGCTGTGTTCACGGCCGGGATCCGGTACTGCGTGGGTACCGCCAGCGCAGGCGTCGTGCACGGCACCGTGGGAGTGGTAAAGAACACGCGTGCCACCGTGAGCGTGGGCACGAGCGGCGGCGGAATTGTGGGGCGGCACCAGCCGAAGTGTACGTATGTTGTCGGCGGAATAGTGGGCGGCACGTTGAACCACCCGGTCGTTTCATCCCTCGGACCGTCGTATGTCGTGGTCGCGGGCGGATGCACCTGGAGAATGCAGTCGGTGTTCGTAACCGTCGCTGTGAAGGTCTGGTCGGATGGATTCTGCCCCCCGACGGTGACCATCGAAATTCCATCAAACGTCGTCGTGAGATAGGGATTGCAGAACCACATCTGCTCGTAATGCGTCGGGCAGCTGAACGGGTAGTCCTCCACCTCTCCGTGCTGCGCGGCGCCGGCAGGTCCGGCGAGTGTTCCGTCGATGTTTGCTGCCGCCCCCACGTTCTCGCCCCAGTCGAGACGCGCACGCAACCATACCGGCAGGTCCGGAAAAGGCGGGTAGGGAAGGAAGATCGCACCGGCCGCGATGGCGAGGCCGGTCGCATTCGGCACAACCGGAGGCGCTGGTGAAAGCGGCACACTCATCACTGTCTCAGCGAACACGCAGTCCTGGTTGATGTCCATCCACGCGTTGGCGAACATCGGCGTCGCGCCGTATGCATGGGCATTGCCCGCGTTGTCGGCGGCATAGCGCGCCCATTCGAAGACCGTGAGTGTGCGGTTCCACACCGGGGGGTTGGGTACCCAGGTCACTCCGTCGTCGAATAGATCCGCGTCTACCACGTTGGCTTCGCACTCAGCATCGACATTTCCGGTGGAGAGACGCGCCAGCCACTCGTAAGTCCAGTTGCGTGCCGGTTGTCTCGGCTTGATTCCGAAGAGGTGCTCGGCGCCGACGGCGACACCGTCCAGCGTGAGGCCGTTGAGCGTTCTACCCTTACCGGGATCGTGGACGAGCGTCGGATAGAGATTGAAAACGCCCATCCACGGATCGGGTGCGTCGCCCAGATCGGGGCAGTAGAGATAGTTGAGCGCGTCGTTGTCCTGGTTCTTGAGCGTGTGATTGGCGACGCCGCCCCCCGTCGGGCCGAAACCGTCGCCCCAGAACTCTTCCATGATCGAGTTTGCCGCGACATTGTGAAAGCCGCCCAGGGGCGCAATGTGGGAGATGCCCTGGAAGTGACCAATCTCGTGAGTCGCTTCGGTGAGAAGGTCGGCCTGCCACTCCTGGATGCCGTTTCCGTTGACGTCTGTATCGCCGTCGGCGGGTGTGGGCCAGTTTCCGGCCGGGGCCTTGTCCAGGTCGGCGTCACACGCAGCGCCATGCGCGACGTTGACCCAGATGCGGTTGCCGAAAGGCGGTACGGGCACGAGACTGTTGAAAATGATGTCACATTCCGTTGCGCGCCCCGTGGCGGCGCTGCGGACCACAAGCGTCGCCGCATTGGTGCTGGCTCCAAGGGAGGTGGCATCCCACGAGAGCGTATTCCAACCGTCGGCGGCAAAGCCGCCGGCGGGAAGTCCTCCCGCAAACGAGTTGGTGAAGTTGATCTTGCTCGGAACGACCGCATCCCAGGCGTCGAAGCCGTCCTGGCATGCATTGAGGAAGATGGCGCGGTCCGCGACCTCGTTGGCGATGCCATTGTTGTTCAGATCGGGGACGGGATTGGCGCCAATCACCCAGGGCACCTCGCACTTTGGAAACTCGCGCAGGTCCCAGTGCGTGAAGGGCGGAAGGACGTGTGGTGCCTTGCCGGCTCCTCCCGGCGGATTTGTCAGTCGGAAGTTCTGCGCCAACGCCGGTGTCGACATCAGCGCGAACAGGGCGGCAAGTGCAAACGGACGAGTGTGCTTCATCGTCAACGCCCCCTCTCCTGCTCGGTGACAATGCGCGAGATGTTGCGCACAAACTCGTCACGCGACACGCCGCGGTCGATCACGTTGAGCGCTCCGGTGCCGGGATCCTGCTCGACAGTGAGCTTGCCCTGAAAGAGTCCCGTGATCGGCGTGTACTGCGGCCGCGTCGCATCGAGGAACACAATCACGTTCTCGCCCGTAGTAAACGTCGGCTGTCCGATGATTTCCATCACCACATCACCCACACGCCCGCCCAGCATGTTCACGACCAGCCGGCCGTTCTGCGGGCGCGCGCCCTTGATCTGGTTGGTTATCTGGATGGTGACAGTGGTGAATATCCGCGTGCGATCGGGAGTCCATCCGCTGCGGACCTCGAGTACGCGGCCTTCCGCGACAACCGACGAGAGCCGCACCAGGTCCGGGTCGGTGAGCTTTGCAACGGAGGTTGCGTGGACGGACATGGCGACAAACACGAGCGCGCCGGCGACCACCACACAGGCGAGTCGTCGGCGCAGAATGGCCGAGATGAAGGAACAGCCAGAGGTAATCATCAAACACCCCTCCTGGACCGTGCACAGACGGCAAATATGTAAATGCGGAATTGAGCAGAACGGCGGCCGGATGTCTGCGGCAGGTCTCGACCACTACATAGGTGCCGCGTTCGGGGTACGGCGGGCAGTGGGTCGTCGTCCGGTGCTGAGAATAGCAAGTAAATGGTTTACGGTGCAAGGCGATACTCCATGCTAGGATCGCCGCCCTTATGAAGCTCTTTCGAGATCTCGCCGAGGCCATTCGCGGCAGCGAACAGGACTACACCGAGGGCGGTCTCGGTCGCGCCATACTCCTGCTCTCGGTACCCATGGTGCTCGAGATGGCGATGGAATCCGTCTTCGCCGTCGTCGACATCTACTTCGTCTCCCACCTCGGTGCCTCGGCGGCGGCCACGGTCGGCCTCACCGAGTCCATGCTCACCCTCATCT
>CAZULB010000065.1:0-18336 GCA_964621155.1 uncultured bacterium
ACCATCCATCCCCAAGAGGATTTGCTTCATGCCGAGGCTGATACCGGCACGCTATCGCATTCGCATCGCATGGACTTCCGCGCTCGTGCTGGCGCTCGCCTTCGTGAGTTGCTGGAAGGTGGACGCCGACCTTCTTGTGTCCACCAACAGTATCGACTTCAAGACCACCAAGGTCACGAATCCGATCACGATCACCAACGACAGCAAGGACAAGTCGATTACCAGCGGTGTGGTCACGCTTGAGTACAAGCTCAAGTGCGACAAACCCTGGATCGCGGTGACACCGGCCAGCGGCTCGTGCGGTGAAATGCAGACGCAGGAGCACACGGTGTCCGTCGATCGCTCGAAGATGGACTTCGGCGAGAACCTCGGCAGCATTTCGATCACTTCCAACGGTGGCAACACCACCATTCGCATCCGCGCGGTGCGCACGGTACCAGGTTGCGACCTCGGGCCCACCGCACCGGTTGTGAGCTATCCGCCCTCGGGCACCACCAATCTTGGTTCCAATGTCGAATTGTCGTGGAGTGGGGGAGACAGTCGCTGCACCGAGCTCAAAGCGACTTACGATATCTACTTTGGAACGACCTCGCCGCCGCCGTTCGACCACGACAACGACACGCTGAAGGTGTGGAACCCCGGCCCGCTCGCGCCCAACACAATCTATTACTGGCGCGTTATTGCGAAGGACGCGAACGGCGAGGTGAACGGCGGGCAGTGGTCGCTGCAGACCGTGTGCAATCTCGGTCCCAGCACGATCTCGCTGCTCACACCTTCCGACAGGGACAATGATGTCGGCGTGAATGACGGGCTCACCTGGGCAGGGGGAACGAGCCAGTGCCTCCAGCTCACCTCTTCGTACGATGTGTATTTTGGAACCGTGTCGCCGCCGCCGTTTCACCACAACACGACGGAGAAATTCTGGACGCCGGGCGGACTCGCGCGCGGCGAAACCTATTACTGGAAGATTGTGGCGAAGGACGACCACGGCACCGCGGCGTCCCCGATTCGATCCTTCACGACGTCGACGTGCACGCTGCTGCCGCTTGCCGTGGTGCCGGGGACGCCGGCCGACGGCGCTACCAATGTGCCCATCACGCAGAGCATCACCTGGTCGGGCGGTGCCAGCCAGTGCGGTCTGGCCACTTCGTTCGATGTGTACTTCGGAACCACGTCGCCGCCGCCGCTGCGCGACAACACCACACTCAAGTACTGGTCGCCGGGGACGATGGCAAACAACACCACGTACTACTGGAAGATTGTCGCCCGGGATGGCAACGGCGGTACGTCTTCGGTGGAACGATCCTTCACCACCGTGCCCGTCATCTGCGCGCTGGTTCCGAGCGCACCCACGCTGGTGGCACCCGCGGTCGATGCCACCAACGTTCCGCTCAACCAGGTTCTCTCGTGGAGCGGAGGAGACAGCCAGTGCGACGGCCTGACCGCGACCTATGACGTATATCTCGGCACCACACCCACGCCCCCGCTCGCCCGCAACAACGGCAGCGCGAAATCGTGGAGCCCGACGCTCGAATACGACACGCAGTACTTCTGGCGCGTGGTTGCGAAGGACAACAACGGATCGAAGAGCAGCGAGACGCGCTCATTCCGAACGCCGTGCCATCTGTCGCCGACGGTGGTGAATCTGATCGCGCCCGCGGCCAATGCGACCGGTGTTGCGATCGATGCCGATATTTCGTGGGGGGGCGGCGCGAGTCAGTGCCCGGGATTGACGTCCACCTATGACGTCTATTTCGGCACCACGGCGTCACCACCGCTGCGCACCAATACCACGTTGAAGTACTGGGATCCGGGTGTGCTCGTGAACGGCACCACCTATTACTGGAAGATCATTGCGAAGGATGCCAACGGCACCACGTCTTCTACCGTGCGTTCTTTCACCACGGTGTCGATCCCGTGCACCTTGCCGCCGCTTGCGGTCACGCTGCTGACGCCGGCCGACGGCGCCAGCGTGGCGGCTCCGCTGTTGTCGTGGACCGGTGGGAACAGCCAGTGTAACGGACAAACGTCGACATATGACGTCTACTTCGGGACGACATCGCCGCCGCCGCTCGACCACAACAACGGATCGTCGACGTCATGGAGCCCGTCGGTCGTCGAAGGCACCGGGTACTACTGGCGCATCGTCGCCAAAGATGGCAACGGTTCCGTGTCCAGCGAGGAGCGATCTTTCAAGACGCCGTGTACCGCGAAGCCATCGGCGGTGACACTCACGGCTCCGGCCAATCAGGCCACCGGCATCGGTATCGACCTCGATGTGTCGTGGACGGGTGGCATCAGCCAGTGCAACGGTCTCACGGCCATTTACGACGTTTACTTCGGAACCGCGTCGACCCCACCGTTGGCGCAAGCCAACGTGAGCGTGCAGACGTGGGACCCGGGTACGCTGACCAAGGGCGTCACCTACTACTGGAGAGTCGTCGCCCGGGATGAAAACGGCACCACGTCGAGCGCCACCTGGCGCTTCCAGACCGAGCTGCCGCCGTGTCTCGACCCGCCGCTGGCGGCCTGCACTCCGGCACCGTCCAATAACCAGACCAACCGCAACCGCGACGTGAATCTGGCCTGGCAGTGCGGCACGAGCGCGTGCGGAAAGGCTGTCACGTACGACGTCTATTTCGGCACCACCGCCACGCTGGGCGACGCACAAAAACTGGGTACGACCTCGAGCAAGTCGTGGGCGCTCCCGCGTCTCGACGCGTTGACCAAGTATTACTGGAAGGTGGTTACGCGCGACGCCAACGGCGAAACCGCTGGCCCGGTGTGGAACTTCACCACGAGGGAATAACCGAACCTGGAAAATGAGAAACATGGAGCCCGGCGACGGTCATGTCGCCGGGCTTTTCGGGTAGGCGGTTTGTCGGGGCCGAGCTAGAAGAAAGCTACTTCAGCCAAGCGTGCCGTAACCTTGAAGCGGCCAAGGCTCAATTCAATCTGGAATCGGCGTGACCCAATCCCGCGCCATTCATTCCTGGAGGCCACCGCAAACGTCGCCATTGGATATGGGGTCGCTTTGTTGGGGCGGGTGATGGTATTGCCGCTTTTCGGGATTCATGCCAGCCTGCGCGACAACGTGGGCATCGGAGCCTGTTTTTACAGGCATATATATCGGGGGCGCAGGGGGGACTTTGCGCCCGCCATAATATTCCAGTCTGGGAGGACTAAGAAAGGCTCGGCAATGAAAACCTATCTCTGTCTCTTTGCGCTTCTGTTTCTGTTTGGGTGTGAGTCGAACCAGGTTGCGGCTCCCGATCCATTATTCCAGAAGTCCACTAGGAAATGTCTGAGCGCAGGCTATGAGTTCTATGGCCTGTTGACATGGTATCCCGTTCTACTGGACATGAACACCACCCCACCGGACACGCTGGCTACCTACGATTTAGGGTACATCGTCGCAGAGGCCAGAGAGTGCGATGCCCTCTACCTGGCAAGCAATTATGGCGGGTTAATGGTGTTTGACCTATCCCACCCTGCGAACGCTTATCCAGTGCGGACGCTTGAGAACCAACGCCAGTTTTCTGGCTTCCGCGTACAAGGCTCCAATCTTTATGCTTCGTGGGAAATATGCACAGACGATGGTGGGTTCGCGGTCTGCACGTATGGAACCGCCAGATGGAACATTGCCAACCCCATAAATCCGCGACTAACTAGCCTGATTGTGACGGGGACAAACTACTAACTCCTACATGATGCGCTAAGGCTTGCCATACCCCAACTGGATCACCTCAAAATCTCCCGCGTTGATCTTGGCAAACTGAGGCTTCCAGTTTTCGCCCGCGCGGTACGGCGCGGAAAGCTGTAAGAGCATTCCTTACGCGGGGTTTTACCATTAGCCCCGTCCCCCATTCTTCCTCTATATTCGGTCATCGCGGGTCAGAAAGGCACGCGCAACGCTATGTCCAACCAACTCCTCTTTTCAGTCGCCGGCGCGCGCGGCATCGTCGGAAAAACCATAGACGCCGACGTCGTGACGCGTCTGACTCTCGCGTACTGCGCTACGCTTCCCAAGGGACCCGTCGTGGTCGGTCGTGACACGCGACCGAGCGGTGAAGCATTCATGCACAGCGTCATCGGTGCCGTCATGGCCAGCGGTCGTGACGTCATCGACATCGGCATCGCCACCACACCGACCACCGAGCTTGTCACCGAGCGCACGGATGCCGTCGGCGGAATCGTGGTGACTGCGAGCCACAACCCGGTCCAGTGGAACGCGCTCAAGTTTCTCGACCACCGTGGCATCTTCATTACCAAAGACGTGAGTGATCGGCTGCTTGCCGCGTACAAGGAAAGCAAGTTCCAGTTGGCGGACGGCAGGAGCATGGGAAAGCGTCGCGTCTACGAGAACGCGGCCGAAGAGCACATCGACGCCATCCTCAATCTCGACGTCATCAATGTGGAGAAAATCCGGAGCAAGCGGTTCACCGCGGTGTTGGATTGCATCAACGGCGCGGGCAGTGTAATCGCGCCGCAGCTCCTGGAAAAACTCGGCGTGCGCGTGATTCCGCTCAACTGTGAACCGGACGGAAACTTTTATCGCGACCCGGAACCAACGCCGGCCAATCTCACCGATCTCATCGAAGCGGTGCGAAAGTCGGGCGCCGATCTTGGATTTGCCACCGACCCTGACGCCGACCGGCTGGCGCTGGTGACGGGGCACAAGGATGCACGCGCCATCAGCGAGGAATACACGCTGGCGTTTGCCATCGACGAAGTGATGAACCACCGCAAAGGTGACGTCGTGGTCAACCTGTCCACGTCGGCCTGGGTGGATTACGTAGCGAAGAAGCATGGAGTCCAGGTCCACCGAACACCGGTTGGCGAAGCCCACGTGGTGGACCGGATGCTGAAGGAGAAGGCGGTGATCGGCGGCGAAGGCAACGGCGGCGTGATCTTTCCCCAGCTCCATCCCGGCCGGGACGCCATGATCGGCATGGCATTGATATTGCAGTTTTTGGCGGACACAAACGTGTCTCTCGACGAGGCCGCCCGTCGCTATCCGCCGTACATTATTTCCAAAGCGAAGGTCGCCCTTGCCGGCGCATTCTCACCCCCGCGCATTTCCGATGCCCTGGGGTCCATGAATCCTGTTAAGATCGATCTGGAAGATGGTGTAAAAGCGGTATTTGCGGATGGATGGATACACCTCCGCGTGTCCAATACCGAGGGTGTGGTTCGAGTGATCGCCGAAGGTCCGTCGCCCGAACGCGTTGACGCTCTGCAGAAAGACGCCCGCGCTGTTCTCGACGCCTCCTGGTAATTCATTCGCACGCCGCCCGCTTAATCGAGAGGAATCACCCATGTGCGGAATCATCGGCTACATCGGCAGCGCCCAGGCGATGCCGATCCTGATTGAGGGGCTCAAGCGCCTCGAGTACCGCGGCTACGACTCGGCCGGTGTCGCGATCTTCGAGGACGACGCGCTGCTTGTCGAGAAGACCAAAGGCAAGATCTCCGGACTCGAGCGGTTGGTGAGCCATCGCGCATGGCTCGGATCCACCGGCATGGCGCACACGCGCTGGGCCACCCACGGCGAACCCAACACCGAGAACGCCCACCCTCACACCGATTGCACCGGCGACATTGCTGTCGTTCACAACGGCATCATCGAGAATTATTCCAAGATCAAGCAGGTGCTCATCAAGGAAGGGCACACCTTCACCACCGAGACCGACACCGAGGTGATCGCGCACCTGGTGGAGAAGTTCTACAAGCAGGGCGCGACGCTGGAAGAAGCCGTGCAGAAGACGGTGCGCCAACTCGAAGGCACCTACGGCCTCGTCATCATGTGCAAGCGCGAGCCCGACAAGATCATCGGCGTGCGCAACGGTTCGCCGCTCATCGTCGGTGTCGCCAGCGGCGAAAACTTTCTCGCTTCCGACGTTTCCGCCATCCTGAAGCACACCCAGAAGGTCGTCTATCTCGACGACCACGAGATGGCGACCGTCTACCGCGACAGCTTCGTCACCAAGACCGTCGACAACGTGACCACGAGCAAGGAAGTGCACGAGGTCGACTGGGATCTGGAGCAGATCGAAAAGGGCGGCTTCGATCACTTCATGTTGAAGGAGATCAACGAGCAGCCCGAGACCATCACCAATGCCATGCGCGGCCGTCTCGTCTACGACGAGGGCATTGCCAAGCTCGGCGGTCTCAACATGACCGACGATGAGCTGCGCTCCATCAAGCGCATCATGATCCTGGGCTGCGGCACTTCCTGGCACGCGGGCCTGATCGGCGAGTACATCATTGAGGAGCACGCGCGCATCCCGGTGGAAGTGGAGTACGCCTCCGAGTTCCGTTACCGCAATCCCATCATCGAGCCCGGCACCGTCACACTGGCCATCAGCCAGAGCGGCGAGACCATCGACACGCTGGAAGCAATGCGTGAAGCCAAGCGCAGAGGCTCGCGTGTGCTGGGTATTTCCAACGTGGTGGGGTCGACCATTGCGCGCGAATCCGACGGCGGCGTCTACATTCACGCCGGTCCGGAAATCGGTGTGGCGTCGACCAAGGCCTTCACGTCGCAGATTACGGTGCTGTCCTTGATTGCGCTGCTGATCGGACGCCTGCGTGTCATGTCGAAGCGCGAAGGCCAGGAACAGATCGAGCATCTGCAGAAACTTCCCGAGCAGGTACAGCGCATTCTCGACAAGGACAAACAGATCCTGGAGATCGCCGAGGCTTACAAGGATGATACCAACTTCCTCTACCTCGGCCGCGGCGCCAACTTCCCGGTGGGGCTCGAGGGTGCGCTCAAGTTGAAGGAGATCTCCTACATTCACGCCGAGGGCTATCCCGCGGCGGAGATGAAGCACGGCCCCATTGCGCTCATCGACAAGAACATGCCAGTAGTCGTGATCTGCCCGAAAGACAACGCTTACCAGAAGATTCAGGGCAACATCGCCGAGGTAAAGGCGCGCAAGGGCCGCATCATCGTGATCTGCAACGAGGGTGACAATGAAGTGGCCTCCATGGCCGACCACGTCATCACGATCCCGCAGACACTGGACTTCCTCTATCCGGTCCTGGCCGTCATTCCGCTCCAGTTGCTGGCGTACCACATCGCCGTCCTGCGCGGCTGCGATGTGGACCAGCCAAGAAATCTGGCCAAGAGCGTCACGGTGGAATAGCGTTGGCGCTTGAGCGTCATCTTTTGTAAATGATACACTTACGGGGTCGGCAGTCTTGGGACTGCCGACCCCGTCCTTCTTATCCAACGGACAGGGACCAGCCAGCCATTGCCCGAACCACTCGAGGTGGTCCATGCGCCGCTCACTGACTCTGCCCGTTCTGTTCTGTCTCGTCCTTTTCACTGCACGTTCCGCCGTCGCGGTTTGGCCGTTCGATGGCCGGGCCATAACTACGCTCGACGGTTCCGACCAGGATTCTTCGGACATTGTTTCGGACGGAGCCGGTGGGGCGATCGTGGTGTGGCGGGACATGGGATCCCCGTTCTCCGACGGCAACATCTACGCGCAACGGGTGGATCCTTACGGCACACTGCTGTGGAGCGCGGTCTCGATCGCGGTCCTGGCGGGTAGCCAGTCGGCGCCGGCCGTTACGTCCGACGGTTCGGGAGGCGCCATCATCACGTGGGTGGACACCCGCGCGGGTAACGCGGATATTTACGCGCAGCGCATTAGCGCCTCCGGTGTTGTGCAATGGGCGCTGAACGGCGTTGTGGTTTGTGCGGCGACCAACACGCAGACATCTCCCCAACTGGTTGCTGCCGGTTCGGGGAACTCAATCATCGCCTGGCAAGATGCTCGCACCGGCACGTACGATATTTATGCGCAGAAGTTGGATGGTTCCGGCGTCGCTCAGTGGACCGCAAATGGCGTGGCGCTGTGCGCAGCAGCGAACGACCAGACCGAAATGGCACTCGCCGAGGACGGAGTCGGCGGTGCGGTAGCCGTGTGGAGAGATGATCGAACCTTTAGCGCTGACATCTATGCAAATCGTGTGACTACTTCGGGCGCAATCTGGTGGACTTCCAACGGCACCGCCGTCTGCACCGCCACGAATCTACAGCTCAGGCCGAAGGTTGCCTTTGACGGCAGCGGCGTCGTGTTCACCTGGGATGATTATCGCAACGCGGTGGGCGACATCTATGCGCAACGCTATAATGTTGCTGGCGGCTACCAATGGGTTCTCAATGGCGTCGTCGTGACGAACGCGACCGGCTCTCAGGCGTATTCGAACGTCGTTGGTGATGGGGCGGGAGGTTCCGTCATTACGTGGTTCGATCTGCGGACTGATAGCGCGGGCGACATTTATGTACAACGGTTGAACTCGACGGCTGTTCCCCAATGGACGGCAAATGGAGTTGCTGTTTGTGCGGCCGGCGGCGCACAGAATCTGCCAACGCTGGTTCCGGACTCCTTTGGAGGAGCTGTGATTGCCTGGAGCGACACGCGCAGCGGCAACGACGACGTCTATGCGCAACGCGTGAACTCCTCGGGCGTCGTGCAGTGGGCGGCCAACGGAGTTGCCCTGTGCACGGCGCCGGCGAATCAGAACCAGGTGCAGATCGCCTGGGATGGTGTCGCCGGCGCGATCGTCAGCTGGTCGGACTACAGAACCGTCTATGCGGACGTGTACACGCAGCGCATCCATCGGAGCGGCTACTGGGGACGTCCGGAACCGATGCTCGTGAGCGTCACGGATGTCGCGAACGATCAGGGCGGCAAGGTGAACGTGAACTGGAACGCGAGCCAGTACGATGCGTTCGACCAACGTTTGATCACGCACTACTCGATCTGGCGCTCCACCGATATCACCGCGGCAGCGTCGCTCGTCGATGCGGGTGCGCTGCAGGTTGACCGTCCCGACGCGATCGCGCGCGAGTTCAGGGGCAGGGCCGTGTGGGTCGAGCAACGTTCAAGTGCGGTGATCTACTGGGAGTGGATTGCGAACCAGGAAGCGCACTATCTTACGTCGTACACCTACGCATCACCGACGCTCTCCGATTGGACCCTCGCGAATCCATATGAGCACAGTTTCTTCGTGAGCGCGCACTCGACCACACAGTTCGTCTTTTTCGATTCCAATACCATCACCGGTCATTCCGTCGACAACCTGGCGCCGGCCGCGCCGCTGGCACTGACCGCGCAACGCGTTGCCGGAGCGGATGTGCTGCTGCGATGGAATCACGTCACGGCGCCCGACCTGAGCGGGTATTCTGTCTATCGCGCCACGGCCACCGGCGTTACTCCGATACCGATGAATTTTCTATCCGGTGCAGAAGACACGGTTCTGGTCGATACATCGGCGCCGCTCGCACCGCTGTACTACATCGTGACTGCAAGCGATGTGCACGCCAATCAGAGCGCGCCTTCGAACGAAGCCAGCGTCGACGCAATAACCGGAGTCAATGATACGCCGGCGCTGCGGGCGCTTAGTGTGCTGCCGAATTATCCCAATCCCTTCAGTACAGCTACCGAGCTGATGATCGGACTGCCGGCGCGCTCGAACGTTTCAATTGAAGTGTTCGACGTCGCCGGCCGGCGCGTGCGCGGGCTCGAGGTGAGCGCAATGCCGGCCGGTTGGAACCGTGTTCCGTTTCGCGCCCAGCGCGACGACGGCGCGGCGATGGCAAGCGGGGTATATTTCTACCGGATAACCGCGGCCGGTACGACCCTGACGCGCAAACTCGTCCTCGCGCGTTAGACGTTGCCAATGGGCCGGGGTGCGCCGTAGGATCACGGGGCTCGATGGTTATCGAGCCCCGGCTTCACACCTTGTAAGGAGCGGAGATGAAATCACCCCTGCATTCCGTCCATGCCCCCCAGCCCATCGGTCCGTACACGCAGGCGATTCGCGCCAACGATTTTGTGTTTCTCTCCGGTCAGATCGCGATCGATCCCGCGACCGGGAAGCTCGTTGGTGAAAACGCGGCGGAACAGGCGTCTCAGGCGCTGAAGAACATCAAGGCGATTCTGACTGCGGCGGGGCTCACCTTTGACGAAGTCGTGAAGACCACGATCTTTCTCAGGAACATGGATGACTTTGCGAAGGTGAACGAGGTGTACGGCGAGTCCTTCGACGAGGATCCGCCGGCGCGCTCGACAGTAGCGGTGGCGGGCCTTCCCATGAATGCGCTTGTCGAGATCGAAGTGGTCGCGATGCGGCGCCCGAGTTCCTAGAGCCCGGCGCGCGCCGCGACCGCGGCGGCGAGTGCGGGCACTAGCGCACCAGAACTATCTTCCTCGACTGCATTCGTTTGCCCGAGGCGAGCGTGCAGAAGTACGCGCCCGACGCCACGTGTTTGCCCGAGGCATCCATTCCATTCCAGGTCACATCGTGGTCGCCTTCAGCCAGCGGACCGTCCAGTAGCGTTGTCACCAGCGCGCCGGTCACATCATAGATGCGAACGGTAACGCGCGACGCGCCATCCGTTGTGAAGGGAATGCGCGTGTGCCAGCGGAAGGGGTTGGGAGTGTTGGCCTGCAGTGCCAGCGCCAGCGACGGCGTGGTGGCGCTGGCCGGAATGGAGCGAATCTCCGAGCCGTCGTCGCGCAGTGCGGCCAGCACGTAGGTGTACGACGTGCCGTTGCGCACATTGGTATCGAGATAGGTGTTGCTGCTCGATGGCAGCGGCGTGTTCACAAGCAGTCTCTCGGTTGCGCCCGCCACGCGACGGTAGACCAGATAGCCCGTAACGTTCTCGTCGCTTTCGACCTGCCACGACAGGCGAACGCCGGCGTCGCTGGCATGGGCCTCGAAGCGCGAGATGAGCACGGCCGCGGTGACGGGCTGGACGCTGCGCTCTTCCGAATACGCACTCAACTGTCCCACGTAATTGATGGCCTGCACGGCGAAGTAATACGTCGACCCACCGAGCGAGCAGGCGTCATAGGAGCTGACCGGCCCCACTTCCATCGAGTACTGGTAGTCCTCCATCTGGCCCATTTTCACCGAGAGCACGCCATATGAGATCTTGTAGCCGATCACCGCGGGATCGCCGCTGGGCGTCCAGGTTACGTGCGCGCAGCCAGGACTCGTCGAAGAAACCGAGGAGAGCGTGGGCGGCAGGGGAGGCGCCAGGTCAATGTTGGGCGCCAGCGTGATCTCATCACCGGGAATTGCGTCGACTCGTTGCGACAACACACCCTCTGACGTTGTTGCTTCAGTTGTGACCGCGCGCGAGTTGTGCAGCACAATGTACGCCGTGGTCCGGTCGAGATTGAAAATGCGGAGCACCACCGGTGCCGAATGCGACACGACCGGAGTAGTGAGAAGAAGCGCAACGGCGGCGGCAAGCCGGCCTCCGTTTGCGCGAGTGAATGCTTGGCGCAATGGACCTCCTCCGTGGTGCAGCCGTGTCGCGCACCCGGAGCCCCAGGCAATGCCAGGGTCGATGTAGAACCAGTCTTTTCAGGAACCCCTTCGCGACGAGACAAGCCCGCGAAGGACCTTCACACTTTGTTCACGGAGCTGCCGCGGGAGCTGGCAGTGGCGCCGTGTGGGCGGGACCTCCGCAAAACCTTGACGGGGTTCTCCGCTGCGCTCAAGTAAGACCGGCAGGCCAGCGGCTGCAATCAAAAACTTCGGGAATCGGGGCCGCTGAGCGGGTGATGTTGGCGTCAATACGCCTCAAACCATTGGGGGACATGCAGTATGGGGCGTCAATTCGCGTAAAAACTAGGCGTGGATAACCGTTGCGGCCACCGACAGGGCTTCATGCGCAGGCTGTTGTGAGCCCCGGCGGCGGTGACGCGGTCGACTACGGTTTGCTAAACATTCGTATGGAGGGCGTTCGCGTGTGCTAGACTTTCGCGATGCGGCCGCCCCCACAGCCGACCGGCACGCAGCCAGCGGTTTCTGCGTCCCCGCCACCATGGTTGTTTCTGGTGGGTAGTTCGGTCCTCGCCCTCTTCGTCTTCTACTGTTACTGGCCGCTCACGCACTTCTTCTTCTCCCAGGACGACTTTTACTTTCTCGAAAGAGCGAGCTCCGGATTCCGCGCCTCGATGGAGCAGTACTTCACGACGCGGCCGGGACATTTTCGCCCCCTCACCAAGGGGCTGTATTTCCTCGTCACGTGGCCGTTGTTCGAGTTGAACGCGCTTCCGTATCACGTGGTCTCGCTGGTGCTCCACGCGCTGAACTCGATTCTCGCCGGCGTGGTGCTGCGGCGCTTCGGGGTTTCGGTGTGGATGAGCTGGATCGCCG
Source organism: uncultured bacterium (assembly GCA_964621155.1). Lineage (GTDB taxonomy): Bacteria > Krumholzibacteriota > Krumholzibacteriia > WVZY01 > JAKEHA01 > JAKEHA01. The sequence goes on from CAZULB010000065.1 coordinate 12,196, forward strand.
CGCTTCTGTTCGCGGCCAACGTCGCCAACCTGGAAGCAGTGGCGTGGATTTCGTGCGTGCAGCAACTCCTGAGCACGACGTTCGCGTTCGCGGCGTTGATCTGGGGCGTGGACGCACTCGCAACCCGATCACGATCGCGCGTGCTGGCAGCGTCCGTTGCATACCTGCTGGCACTGGGAAGCTACGAGCAGACGCTCGCCGTGCCGCTGGTCCTGATCCTCTGGGCGTGGACCAAACACGGAGCGCGTGCGGCCCTGCGCGCATGCGGCGGCGCGTTGCTTCCCATGCTGCTCTTGATGCTCTTGTACTGCGGTTATGCGATCGGCCTGCGCGGCCTGCCGCACGAGGGTCCCTATACGATGTGGATCGGGCGCCACGTGATCGAGAACCTGCGCGAGTACACCGGTTCCATGTTCGCGATCTGGCTCAGCTATCCCTATCTCGACCTGCCGCTCGGGTTGCGCGGTTCTCACATAGTGTGGCTCGTTCTCGTCGTGTGGTATGCGGCGCTGCGCAAGCCACGGGAGCTCGTGTTTGGTTGCGCCACCTTTCTTCTTCTTCTGGCTCCGGTGCTGTTCATTCAATATCACGTCTTTTCGTTTCACCTGTATCTGCCTGCGATCGGTGCGTGGTATCTCATAGCCACCGCCGGGGACGCGCTGGGGCGGTTGGTCCCCGCACGCTGGCGCCGGCCCGTCATGGTAACGGCGGCGTGCGCGGTCCTGCTCGCGGCGGCGGGATCCACCGTGGCGGTCAGGAAGAACACGACCAACTACGTGAGCGACGATGTGAAGCTTCCAAAGATACGCGTGCTGCGCCGCGCGGTGCTCGCCGAGCAGGTGTGCAATGACGTGAGCGAGCGGTGGCCGCGCGGTTCACGGCTTTCACTCGTGTACGCGGGAAGAGCCGAGCTGGGCAACTGGGGCAACATCAAGTGCGCCATCCACAACGGCGATGCACTGCGTCTCGTGCTGCACCAACCGGCACTGCAGGTCGATTTTCTGCTCCCGTCGCAGGTCAGGGGCATTCCTCCCGATCAGATCATGGTTGTCACCGAACTCGGCGAGGCCCTCACCATCGACCAGTACCGGGTGCTCGCCCGTTATCGTCCGTTGAGCTGGAACTTCACCGAAGGCGCGCCCGCCCGGCCGTAGCCCGACCCACACATGACACCTTGCGCTATTGCGCGACGCGGCACTTGCAGCCGCGTGCGGCGGAGTTCTGTCCGGCGCCGGCTCTCGCCGTCGGTTGACGTGCCGTCCGCACGGCCGTAGACTGGTCGAAATCCGGTCCCACCACCCCGACAAGGAGGTTGTCATGATCGTCGCCATCGTCACGTTTCAGATGACCAGGCCCACGACGCCGGAGGATATGTCCGGCCCGTTCCAGGCGGCGGTGCCGCTGTTCCAGAAAGTCCCGGGTCTTTTGCAGAAGTACTTCTATGTGAGCCAAGACGGCCGCCGCGCCGGTGGCATCTACGTGTGGGCCTCGCGCGCGGACGCGGACCGGCTCTACGGCGGGGAATGGAGGGCGATGGTCGAGGCCAAGTTTGGTGGGCCGCCTGCAATCGACTTCCTAAACTCACCGGTGTCGATCGACAACCTCCAGGGGACTGTCACCGTTACGTAACATCCACGTTACTGCGGGGTAGTTGAGTGGCACAACGCCGCGCTGTTAACGCGGATATCGCAGGTTCGAATCCTGCCCCCGCAGCCACTCCTTATGTATTGCGTCGCACTGCCGATTGTTATTTGATTGCCCGTCATGAACCCCAACGCTCTCAAGCCATCCAGTTTCGCGCTGCTTGCTGCTTTCGTTCTGGTGTGCGCCTGCACCGCGCCCAAGGACCGCCCCGCACCCAACGATCTGGTGCACAAGGACGGCAAGGTCTCCGCGCTGGTCGAATTGTCACCGGATCTCACCGCGCACTCGCCGGTCTATCTGCGCCCCGACAACTGGTGGAATCTCGACGTCAGCCAGGCACCGCTGGATCCGTCGAGCGCGCAGATGATCGCGTGGCTGGGTGAACAGGAGAGTTCCGTAGGCCGCGGTGTCCCGCACGCGGACTTTTCGCCGCGCTTCGGCATTCCGTACATCACCGTGCCGGGGACGCAGCCCAAAGTGGACGTGACTTTCACGGCGTACCCGGAAGAGAGCGATCACGTCGGCTATCCCATTCCGGAAGAAGCGAAGTTCAATCCGCTCTTCATCGAGTCGCAGGGCAGCGACAAGGGCGATCGCCACATGTGCATTCTCGATCGCGACAACTGGTACCTCTACGAGCTCGTGCAGGTGCAGTGGAATGGCCAGAACTGGGAAGCCAACTGCGGAGCCGTGTTCGACCTCGCCTCCAACAAGCGCCGGCCCGAGGGTTGGACGTCCACCGACGCCGCCGGGCTTGCGGTATTTCCGGGGCTCGTGCGCTACGACGAAGTGTTCGGCCCCGGTCCCATCAAGCATGCGTTCCGTGTCGCGGTTCGGCGCAGTAACGGCTATGTGTGGCCGGCCTCGCACGAGGCGGGCAACACCGAAGGCGCGCCGCCGATGGGGACGCGGTTGCGGCTCAAGGCGTCGCTGGATATTTCCGGCTATCCGCCCGAAATCCAGAAGATCTTCCAGGCGATGAAAACGTACGGGCTGATCGTGGCTGACAACGGTGGCAATCTCTACGTCACCGGCACCATGGACCAGCGCTGGAACAACCGCGTCCTGAACCGCGCCTTCCACTCGCTGCACGCTTCCGACTTCGAGGTGGTCGAGCTGGGCTGGGGAAAGCCGTCGGAATAGCCGCCCAAATCCAACGTTTGCCGCAATTTCGCGCCTCTGTTATATTCGCATCCGCCATGCCCGCAAGGGCATGTTGTTTATTGGCCGGGACGACACACCTCGGGAATGGATGGGCCCTGGTGGACCTCGGGGACTTCAAATCCCTTTAGTCGGGCGAAACCGTCCGAGGTGGGTTCGATTCCCACACATTCCCGCCATCACCCCAGCGGAGTGCGGGCGCGACCGCCTACTCGCCCAAGCGAACACCGTTGTACCGAATCGCTTCGATCGTTGCGGGGTGCGTACTCGTGCTGACGTCAGTACTGACGCGGCCGGGCGGAGCCCAGACGGCGGCGCCCGACACCATGCAGGTTCCGGCGCCGGGCGACAGTGCAGGAACTCCGGTGCCGGTCCACAGCTTTACCGCGCGTGACTCGCTCGGAATGCCGGGAACGTTGCAGGGCCTGACGATCGATCCTGACTCCACCAAGAAGGTTCTGGAGCAAATGGGATCGAACGAGGTGGAAGGGCGGACCAGGTGGGAGCGGCAGAAGAATGCCAAAGTGGCGATGCTGTGCCACACGCTCCTGCCGGGACTCGGCCAGACGTACAATGGAAGGCGTCTCAAGGTCGGGCTGATGGTGGGCTTCGCGTCGTACTACTACGGCAACGTGTGGCTCAATTACAAGCAGTGGCACGCGGCCGAAGCGCGGCGTGACACCTACGAGCCCGGCACGCGCCAGTACGAGCATCAGGACGATCTCGCGGACTTTTACCAGGAAGAAGCGCGCACATACCTGTGGTGGTCGGGTGCGGTGTGGTTGCTCGGACTGATCGATTCGTGGATCGATGCGCACCTTTACGACGTGCGCTCGTATACACCACCCAAAGTGGAAGAGACACAGACGCCGCGGGCGTCGAATGAACAGATCAATTACCTGACCATCGGCTTTACGCTGGAGCGAGCCAAGAAGTAGAAGACATGTCATTCCCCCAGGAACGCATCCGCAATTTTTGCATCATCGCGCACATCGATCACGGCAAGTCGACCCTGGCCGATCGCTTGCTCGAAGCCACCGGCACGCTCACGAACAAGGAAATGCGCGCGCAGGTGCTCGACACCATGGATCTCGAGCGCGAGCGCGGCATCACCATCAAGAGCCACCCCATCCGCATGGTGTATCGCGCCAAGGATGGTCTCGACTATCTCTTCAACCTGATCGACACGCCCGGTCACGTCGACTTCACGTACGAGGTGTCGCGCAGCCTGAACGCGTGCGAGGGCGCTATTCTTGTTGTCGACGCCGCGCAGGGCATCCAGGCCCAGACGGTGTCGAACGTATACCTCGCCGTCGAGCAGGGCCTCGAGCTCCTGCCCGTCATCAATAAGATCGATTTGCCGGCAGCGCGCGTGGACGAAGTGATGCACGAGATCCACGATCTGATCGGCGCGCGCGAAGAGGAAATCGTCAAGGTGAGCGCGCGCGAGGGCATCGGCATCCCCGAACTCCTGGAAGCGATCGTGGCCCGCGTGCCGGCGCCCACGGGCGACCGGGACGGCAAACTGCAGGGACTCATCTTCGATTCTTTCTACGAACCTTACCGGGGGTCCGTAATCTACGTGCGCCTGAAGCAGGGTCGCGTGAAGAAGGGGGAGATCGTGCGCATGTGGTCGCGCGAGAAAACCTTCGAGGTCATGGACACGGGATACTTCCGCATTCAGATGATGACCGCCCCCCTGTTGGAAGCCGGAGAGGTGGGCTACATCGTCACCGGCATCAAGGATATCCACGAGATCAAGGTGGGCGACACGGTGACGCTGCAGGCCGATCCGTGCCTCGAGCCGCTGCCCGGCTACACCGAAGTGAAACCGATGGTGTTCAGCGGGCTTTACCCGGTGGAAGCGGAGGCCTACGTCGAGCTGCGCGAAGCGCTCGAGAAACTTCGCCTCAATGATTCGTCGTTCATCTTCGAGCCCGAGACGTCGGCGGCGCTTGGCTTCGGTTTCCGCTGCGGGTTTCTCGGCCTGCTGCACATGGAAGTGATCCAGGAGCGTCTCGAACGCGAGTACAACCTGAACCTGATCACGACCATGCCCAACGTGGAGTACATCGTCCGCACCAAGGCGGGCGAGGAGATGGTGGTCGACAACCCGGCCCAGTTCCCGCCGGAGGGCAAGATCGATCACGTCCGCGAGCCGTTCGTGAAGGTCGAAGTCGTGACCCCGGCCGAATTCATCGGTGCCATCATGGCTCTGTGCCAGGGCCGGCGGGGTATATACCTCGGAATGGAGTACGTCACCAAGGAGCGCGCGGTGCTGCGATATGACATGCCCCTCGCCGAAATCCTGATCGATTTCTATGATAAGCTCAAGAGCATGAGCCGCGGGTACGCGAGCCTCGATTACAACTACATCGGTCACCAGGAAAGCGGCGTGGTGCGGCTGGATATCGCCCTGAACGGAGACCCGGTCGACGCGCTCTCCATGATCGTGCACAAGGAGAATGCGTACAACATGGGCCACGACCTGGCGGTCCGGCTCAAGGAAGTGATCCCGCGCCAGATGTACGAGGTGGCCATCCAGGCCTGCATTGGCAACGACGTTATCGCCCGTACCACCGTGAAGGCACTGCGCAAAAACGTCACCGCCAAGTGCTACGGCGGCGATATTTCGCGCAAACGCAAGCTCCTCGAGAAACAAAAAGAGGGCAAAAAACGAATGAAGATGGTGGGGAAGGTCGAGATCCCGCAGGACGCGTTCCTGGCGGTTTTGAAAGTGGAGAGGACGCAGTAATCATGGCGAAAACCAAGCGTAAAAAAGGCGTTATTCGCGAGTATGCGGAAATCATCGTGCTCGCGGTGGGCCTGGCCCTGTTCGTACGGACGTTCTTCATCCAGGCGTTCCGGATTCCGTCGGAGTCGATGGAAGACACGCTGCTGGTGGGGGATTTCCTTTTCGCCAACAAGCTTCTCTACGGACCCAAGCTCCCGTTCATCGACAAGCACCTGCCGGCCATCCGCCAGCCCAAGCCGGGCGACATCATCATCTTCCGGTACCCGAACGACCCCAAGGTGGACTACATCAAGCGCTGTGTGGCTGTGGAAGGGCAGACGGTTGAGCTGATCGACAGCGAGCTCTACGTCGACGGCGTGCTGCAGCACGAGGCCTTTACCAAGTACGTCTTCGGCTCGCGGCCCGACCGGCACTTCGGGCCGTTCAAGGTTCCCCCGGGCCACCTGTTCATGATGGGCGACAACCGCGACAACTCGGCCGACAGCCGCGCCTGGGGTCCGCTCGACAAGAATCTCATCGCGGGCAAGGCGATGTTCATCTACTTCTCGTGGAACCCGCGATCACACTCGATTCGTTTTTCT
>CAZULB010000066.1:0-18023 GCA_964621155.1 uncultured bacterium
GTTCGCCGAGATCCGCCCCAAGTACGTGGCGCATGTCGAGAAGATGCTGACGCTGGCCGGCATCGCCGATCCGCGCGCCAGCGCCGAGGCGATCATGACGCTGGAGACCAAGCTGGCCAAGGCGCAGTGGACCAAGGTGCGCTCGCGTGACGCGGACCTCACCTACAACAAGTACACGGTGGCCCAGCTGCGCAAGCTGACGCCGCGCTTCGACTTCAAGACCTATCTCGCCGAACAGGACCTCGCCGCGACGCCGGGCGTGATCATCGCCCAGCCCAGCTTCTTCCGCGACTGGGACCGCATCGTCACCGCCACGCCGCTGCCGGTGCTGCGCAACTACCTCAAGTGGCAGGTGCTGAGCGACTTCGCACCCTACCTGTCGCAGGACTTCGTCAACGAGAACTTCGCCTTCTACGGCACCACGCTGCGCGGCATCCAGGAGCTCAAGCCGCGCTGGAAGCGAGGCGTGGACGCCACCGAAGGAGCGCTGGGCGAGGTTACCGGCCGCATCTACGTGTCGCGCCACTTCCCGCCGGAGGCCAAGGCCCGCATGGAGAAGCTGGTGGACCGGCTGCTGCTGGCCTATGGCGACAGCATCCGCAAGCTCGACTGGATGAGCCCGGAGACCAAGGAGAAGGCGCTGCTCAAGCTGTCCAAGTTCACGACCAAGATCGGCTACCCCGACCAGTGGAAGGACTATTCGGCGCTGCAGGTGAAGCCGGATGACCTGGTCGGCAACGTCATGCGCTCCAACCGCGTGGAGCATGCTCGCGAAGCCGCCAAGCTGGGCAAGCCGATCGACCGCGGCGAGTGGTTCATGACGCCGCAGACGGTCAACGCCTATTACAACCCGACGATGAACGAGATCGTCTTCCCCGCCGCCATCCTGCAGCCGCCGTTCTTCGACATGCAGGCCGACGACGCCGTCAACTACGGCGGCATCGGCGCCGTGATCGGTCACGAAATCGGCCACGGCTTCGACGACCAGGGACGCAAGTCGGACGGCGACGGAGTTCTGCGCGACTGGTGGACCAAGGAAGACAACGATCGCTTCAAGGAGAAGGCCGACGCGCTGGTCGCGCGTTACAACGCATTCGTTCCGCTGCCGGGACTTCACGTCAACGGCCAGAACACGCTGGGCGAGAACATCGGCGACCTGGGCGGGCTCGAGATCGCGCACCACGCGTACCTCCTGAGCCTCAAGGGCAAGGAAGCTCCCGTGCTCGACGGCCTGACCGGCGACCAGCGCTTCTTCCTGGGATTTGCACAGATCTGGCGCTCGAAGATGCGCGATGCCATGCTCACCAGCATGGTGGCGTCGAACGAGCACAGCCCCGCGGAATTCCGCGTCACCGGGCCGGTGCCCAATGTGGATTCCTGGTACACGGCGTTCAACGTGCAGCCGGGCGATTCACTTTACGTCGCGCCCGAAAAGCGCATTCACATCTGGTAATACACCGGCGATAGCCGGTGGAGGAAACCAAACAGCCTCCGCATGAGCACATGCGGGGGCTGTTTTTTTTGGTTCTGATCGCCTCGGGTACTTCGTGCGTCTGCTATACTTGTTCAATCAATTGCGTTTGCCGCGGTTGTCTCGTCCCCGGAGGTCGCCCATGCGACGCCGTCCCGTCCTTCTTGCCATTCTCGCCACCGTCGTGGGAACCGTTTCCAACGCGCACGCTTTCATGAACCCCGCAAACTTCTGGGCGCAGCGATTCGGAAGCACGGGTCCCGATCTAGCCTATTCCGTGGCGGTCGATGCGGCGGGCTTTATCTATGTCGCGGGAAGCTTTGAAGGCAGCGTGAGTTTTGGCGGTACGACGTTCACGAGTGTGGGCGCGTCCGACATTTTTCTCGCCAAGTACACCCCCGGCGGCACCCACGTGTGGAGCAAAGGAATGGGCACCACGGGTATCGACTATGCGAGAGCGGTCGCGGTGGACCCGTCGGGCAACGTGGTCATCACCGGGCAGTTCTCGGGCAACATGAGTTTCGGCGGCACCACCCTGATCAGCAGCAATACCGACGTCTTCATCGCCAAGTACAACACCCTGGGCCAGCATAGTTGGAGTCAGCGCCAGGGCGGCGGCGATACGGACCGGGGTCTCGCCCTCGCGACCGACGCCTCGGGAAATGTCATCGTGATGGGCCAGTTTCGCTCGAGCACTGCAAGTTTCGGCGGTGCGACCCTCACCAATGCATCGGCCGGGGGCTCGTACGACCTCTTTCTCGCGCAGTACAACTCGTCCGGCGTTCACCAGTGGAGCCAGCGCTTCGGCGGAACGAGTGACGAGACGCCCACCGGTGTCGGGACCGACGGAGCGGGCAACGTTTACACCACCGGATACTTCTTCGGTAACGCGAGTTTTGGCGGAAGCACCTTCGTGAATGCCGGGAGCGACGACATCTTCCTCGCCAAGTACAATTCCGCCGGCACGCATCAGTGGAGCAAGGCCTTCGGCAATTCGAGCCAGAACGAAAGCCGCGGCCTCGCGGTTAATTCCACCGGTTTCGTGGCGCTTACCGGTTTTTCGAACGGCCTCCCGTTCAACCTGGGCGGTTCAGACCTTGCGAATGGAGGCGGCGCTGATTGCTTTCTCGCGTGTTACAACACCAGCGGCACGAATCTCTGGAGTCGCGATTTCGGGGGAACCTCTCTCGACATGGGTCTGTCGGTTGCGGTCGATAACTCCAGCAATGTCTATCTCGGCGGATATACGCAAAGCGCCACTTCGTACTTTGGAGGCGATGTATTCAACGGCCGCGGCTCCGGCGACATCGTGATCGGCAAGTATGACGTGAACGGGACCCACAAATGGAGCTCGAGCTACGGCGGTCCTCTCGACGATGACATCATGGCCCTGGCACCGGATGGTTCCAACAGCGTCGTGGCGGCGGGGTACTTTGACGCCGTGGTCAATTTCGGCGGACCCGAGCTCGCAACGGCCGGCACCTACGACGTCTTCCTCGCGAAATACGGCGCATTCATGGCCGACCCCGACATCACGTCGATCCAGGACATCGGCAACGACCAGGGGCGCAAGGTAAAGGTGAAGTTCACGCGCTCGGGTGGTGACGACGCCGGCTCCACGATGAGTCCGGTCACGGAGTATGTGATTCTCCGTCGCGACGACGCGCCGCCGGCGATGGCGACTTCCGCGCGATTGCTCGATTCCGGCTGGACCGAGGTGGGGTCGGTGCACGCATTCGGCGCGAGTGCGTACGGTGCCGACGTTCCGACGATCGGCGATTCGACGATTGCGCTGGGTCAATATCGCTCGGTGTTCAAAGTGCGTGCGATGACCCCGCGGCAGGGACTCTTCTACAACTCGGAGCCGGACAGCGGCTACTCACTCGACAACCTGGCGCCGGGCATTCCGGCGAACTTTGTGTTCAACGCCGGTCAACTCACCTGGAAGGAGTCGAGCGCCGAGGACTTCGACTACTTCACCGTGTATGGATCCAGCACGAACTCGTTCGCTACAGCGACCGTTGTCGATTATTCCGTCGCGCCCGCACTGAACGTGACGGCGTCGCCGTACCTGCACTACTTCGTGACGGCCACCGACTTTTCCGGCAACGAAGGCAAACCGGCGCACGTCAACTCGCTATCGGGTGTGGGAGATACACCGAAGTCCTACGTGCTCTCTGTTTCCAACTATCCCAACCCGTTCAATCCGCGCACGACGGTGAGTTACACGGTACCGTCGCGCGGCCGTGTGGTCGTGGCCGTCTATGATTTGCGCGGAGCGCTGGTCGCCACGCTCTTCGACGGCGAGCGTAACGCGGGCGCTTACTCGGTGGAGTGGGATGGGAGCGCGGAGAGCAGCGATATCGCCGCTTCGGGCGTCTACTTCGCGCGCATCCAACAAGACGGCGCGACACGCACCAAGAAGATGGTGTTGCTCAAGTAGCTACTTCCCGTGCTCGAACCAGTACAGGAGATCCGTGCTGTCGTCCTTGCCGCTTTCGGTCTGGAGCGTCCAGTGGCCGGTCAGGGAGTAGCGGGTGCGGAACGTGTTCGTGTGCTCGAATAGCCCGGCGGCGTAGCTCACGTAGAGTTTGGGCGAGAGGTACTTGCCGGCCACAAGAGCGGTCTCGCCGGCTTCCTCGCCGGTTTCGAGGTAGGCCTCATCCAGCGAGAACTTCTTCCCGATGTCTCCCGCGTACTGGGTTCCCTTCTGCATGCTGAGGAGCATGGCCGCGGCGGCGAGCGCACTCTGGTCGCCACCGGAGCTGGTGGTGCTGGGCCGCCCGAACAAGAGATAGGACATCATTTCGTTCTGCGACATGGGCGGATTGGAAAAGAGCGTGAGCTCGGGCTTGCGCAGCGATCCGCGCAGGTTCACACCCACAATCTCTCCGGAACTGGCGGCCATCACGTTCTGGGTGGTCAATCCCTTATATGCGCGCAGATCAATGCCCGGGTTGTCGATGGGACCGCCGCCGAAGATGAGACGACCTGGATCGATCTTTAGTTCGCTGCCGAACGCGCGATACTTGCCGTCCACGAGCTGAATCTCCCCGGTGCCGCGCGTGGGGCGTCCGCGTTCGTCATCCACCTGCAGGCTCCCGGCGAGGCGGGAACGCAAACCGAAGCCCGTGAACGTCACGCTGTCGCCGAGTGCGACGCGTACCTGGGTGCGCGCCTGAATCGGCGGTCTGGTGGTGAGCGTGTCCTGGACGATGATGACATCGGGCGACGCACTGGCCGCGGAAGCGGGCACCTGCGCCACTTCTATACGCGCGTAGGGAACCTTGACGGTGCCGGTGATGTCGGCGATGCGGTTCGCGAGTTTGACCTGGAGGTCGGGCGAGACGAACACACTGGCGTCGGGGCGCGACATGATTTGAAAACGTTCGCCCTTCGCGGTGAAGCTTCCGCTCAACACACCGCCTTCGCCCCGTGAAGAGTTGGCGGCAACCTCCATGCGGCCGCCGCCGGACGTCGCTTCGCCCTCCATGGTAATGCGGCCTTCACCGTCCCAGTGGAGTTTCGCGTTGGTCTTTCTAAGGCGCAGTCCTGCCGGCGTGTCGAGACGCGCGTTCGCGAGCGCCGCGTCGCCGACGAGGTAGAAGCTGCGCGCGGTCCCGTTGGGCTTCACGTGCGCACTGAATGCCCCGGATGATTTTGCGAACGCGGGCGCGAACACGGCCATCACGGGACCGATGTCCTTGCACTCGAGGTCGAGCTGACCCGTGATGGGTTGGCTCCCCAGCGAATCGCGGCCGATGACGAAGCCGTCGATGGCCACCCTGCCATCCAGATCGGCCACGGGCGCGCCGCCGTTCGTGACGTCGGCGGTCACGTCCGCCGACACGCCTTCTTTCCCCGCATTGCCCACCACGTGCCCCTGGTACGCCACGCGATTCTGTGCGTACACAATTTCTCCGGGACCGGCGGTGAGATCGACGTGGGCGTCCACGCCGGCGCCGGGCTTCATCGCAAATGCAATGGTGCCGTCGACGGTGCCCGTTATGCTGGTTCCGGCCATGTACTTCTGCAACGTCGCCAGCGCGAGACCGCTCACGGCGGCGTTGGCGCGCACAGCACCTTTTTTCTGCCATGCCCCGTTGGCCGCGATACGTCCGGTGCTCGATGTAAGGGTGAGCGAATCCAGGCTGGCGCGGCTCGGCGACACGTACAGCGGCGCGGGGCGGCTGGTTTCCCACGTGGCCGTGTTGGCGTAGCGAAGCTTCAGGTTCTCGATCACGCCCGTCCAGGACGTGTCGGCGTACGCACCGCGCAGCGTCAGATCAGCGAAGGATTTCCCCTGCACGGCTGCAAGCGATACGCGGTGATCATCGCGACGACCTTCGGCGCTCACGCGGATGCTGTCGATCACGGTGGCTTTCGCGCCGGTGCCGCGCACGGCGCTCACTACCAGGACATCGATATCGACGGGATCCTTGAACGCGGGGTCGAAGTCGACATGCCCTTCGATATGGCGCGCGGCGTACTCGAGCACGCGCAGACTGTCAGCGCTGAGCGTGGCCTTGACGGCGGGTTTGCGCATGGGACCCCGGGCGTGCCCTTTTACACTCACGGCTCCGTGCCACGACGGCATCAGCATGGAGAGGTCGGTCGCCGCCACGTCCCAGTCGAGATCGAGTTGTCTTCCCGCATGGCCGTCGGCCTTCAAATGCGCGTCGCCCCAGGTCACGTGGAAATCCGAGAAGTCGGCCTCGTTGTTTCTAACCGCGACGTGGCCGGCGCCGTCGAGTGCGCGCTCGCGCAGCGTCCCCGAGAGCGACTCGAGCGCGAGCTCGCCGCGCAATGACTTACCCTTGCGCACACCGTTGGTCGTGGCGCGCATCGACACCGGGCCGCGCAGTTCCCATTGGGGGGGCGTGATGAGCGAGGTCTCGACGTGTTGCATGTCGACACGCGCGTTCCACTCCATGGCGTCGCGCCACGATGCATTGCCGGCCGCCGAGAGCGTTCCCTCGGCTACGCGCACGTCGGCTTTGCGTACGTCCACGGCGTGCGGCTTGTAATCCTGCGCGGCCAGCGTGGCATCTACGGTGGCGTCGAGATCGGGGAAGGTCCATTTTCTCGCGCGCAATTGCGTGGCGTTTGCGCTCACCTGCACGCGAATTGCTTCGGGCGTGCCGTCGATGCGTCCGCGCACACGCGCCGAACCGCGCGCCTCGGGGAGCAGTTCGGCCAGCGACGGAATGGTGGCGACGAGACGAACGTTGGCAGTTTCCGCCATGCGCCCGGTGAGGGTGGCGCTTGCACTCCCCCAGCGCACCGTGGCGTCCGACGCCGCAATGCGGCGTCCGTCGATCTCGACGCGTCCGCGCGCGAACACGGGCTTCCCGCGCAGCGTGCCATCCAGCGATGCGAGATCGCCGCGCACGCGCAGCGTGTCGTCGTGGATCAACCCGGTGCCGCGCGCCCTGAATGCAATGGCACCCGCCCAGTCTTCCTTCGTGTCCATGAGCCGGCCCACGCGCAGGCTGTCCCCTGTCACGTGGGCACGCCACGAAAGCCCGGGGCTCCAGCGCACAAACGCACTCCCGTGCGTAACACCATCGAGCGCGCGTACCTCGAACGAATCGGCGGTGGCGGCCGTGGTGTTGCCGGCGACGCGCACGAACGCGCGCGCATTGTCCAAGCGCGGGGCCGAGCCCGATGCGGTCACCGTAGCGCGATAACCGTCGGGACCTCCGTCGCCCGCGAGCTCGATATCATGAACATGCACGTCACCCGGCGCATCGAGATTGGAATGGCGCACGCGCAGGCGGTCGGCCTGGATCACCCATTTCGCCCCCAACTTGTCCTTGGTTTGCACGCGCATCGTATCCGCGACGGTGGTGTCCGCCGTGATCTGCACGTGTGCGCCCGCCACCACGAGGTCGGTGATGCGAAGCGTGCGCGCGCGCAGCGCCATCGGCCGCCACGCGACTTTGACCGTGTCGATGGTGGCGGTCATGGTAGGTGTCTGCACTTCGACACCGACAAGCGTGAAGTGGTTGAAGAATGTCCCCGAGATCGAGCGTGCGTGCACCGGGATATCGCGGCCGTTGGCAATGTGCAGGGTCAGTCGTGCGCCGGCGCCCGTGAAGAGCACGAAGGCCGCGAAGGCCAGTGCCAGCGCCGCCACACCGCCCACAATGAGCGCCAGCATGCCGACAATGCGCAGCACAATCTTCACAGGTCGGGCCCCATGGTGAAGTGAACGCGCCAGCCATCGTGTTGCAAGGGGAACGCAAGGTCGAGACGGATGGGTCCCACCGGGGATCTCCAGCGCAGCCCCCCACCCACACCACGCTCCACGGTGCCGTCGCCGATCTTGTTGAAAGCATTGCCTGCGTCATAAAAGCCGGCCAGCCCGAACTTGCCGAAAAGCGCAAACTCCAATTCACCGGACATGGTGAGCAAATCCGGCCCACCCACCACCTGATCGTTGTCCGCGCGCGGGCCCAGTGACTGGTATTCGTAACCGCGCACGCTGTTATCGCCGCCGGCGAAAAAACGCACGGTGGGCGGCAGCTGGCGAAATTCTCCCGTGGACGTTTTTCCGGCATCCACGCGAGCCAGCACGCGCCAGCGCGAACGTAATGTCTGCACGAACCTGGCCGATCCTGTGAACGACGCGAACGACTGCGACGAAAATGCCGCCGATGACGAACCGCGCACGCTGAAGTCCAGCCGGTAGCCGTGCCGTGGCGACATGACGTCGTCGGCGCGTTTGCGGCTGTAGGTCAGACCGCCAATGAACAGGTCGGTGATGCCGTTGTCGGGGCCGACCGTGTAGTCCTCGTGCTCGTAACTGAGCGCAATCGCTTCCACCCAGCCGAAACGCGGCTGCAGACGCGAGGGACCGATGGCCGCGCGATCGGTAGTGTATGCCACCGGGTCGAGACGCGCGGCCATGGCGGAGATCGTGTATTGATACGTGTGCGGGTACAGGGACGGCATCACATATGCGGTGTAGATCGAAAGCTCGACCTCGGAGACGTTGGCGCGCACGTTGTAATGGTGCCCCGAGCGGTTGAGCCGGCGGAACTCGGCGTTGAAGAGGATGCGCGGCCCGGTGTCCGTGCCGTAACCCGCGCCCACTTCGTAACGCTGCGGCCGCCTCGTCGTAAGTTTGACGTCGATGGGCACTTCGGTGCCGGTGACGTTGTCGCGGCGCGGCACTGCTTCCACGCGGCTGAAGTACGAGGTCCCGCCCAGCGCGGATTGGAACGCCATCAATTTCGAATATCGAAACGGGTCGCCCCGCTTGAACGTCAGGTACGGGCGCAGTACGCGCTCGTCGACGGCGGTGGAATCGAAGACCACCGGGCCAAAGTGATAGAGCGGACCGGTATCGAGCGCGAGGTCAATGTCGGCGACGTTCTCGGCGCGTTGGATGCGGATGGCGGCGCTTGTGAACGTGGCATCGAGGTAACCACTATCGGCGGCAGCGCTGGCGAAAGAGTTCTTGGCCCTCGTGTACAAACGCTGGTCGAGGATGTCGTTGGCTTTGAGTGGAAAATCGTCGACGAGCCGCGGAAAGGGTGGACGCTTCGCGCCCTCACCCGTGACCGCCACGGTGACCGCGCGCACGCGCACGGGTTCGCCCAGCGTGATGACGTAGCGCGCATCGAACTTCTGATCGCCACGATCGGTGAGTGTGCCCTCGACGATGGCGTTGTAGTAACCAAAGGGCTCGACTGCTTTCTGGATTTCGAGCGGCGCGCGGTGGTGGAGCTGCGCCACGTCGGCGCCGGTCAGCCCCGCGCGCTTCTTCTCGCGGATGATCGAGAGCGTCGCCTTGATGTTCTTGACGATGTCTTCATTCTTGACGCCCACGATCTCGGTGTCTACCGAGGTCGCCCGGACGGGCGCGACGGCCAGCAGCAGGACCGCGGCCGCAAAAGTGCTAGCGCGCCCCGCCATGCGGAGGAGCCTGTTGAGAACGGGTGGTTTCATCGCAACAACGGACCTGGTGTAGCCTCAAGACTACAGCATCCGCAGTCCGTTGTAACGCGATGGAAAGGCGGATGTTCCGATCACACCGACTGTTCTTTGAATTCGCCCGCGACCTTCACGAATACCGTCAGTACGATCACGGCGACCACCATGTGCGCGGCCATGATGTACCAGATGTACTCGGGGTGACCGGCGTCGTTGACCTTCCCGGACAGACCGGTATAGACGATGCCGCTCAGGAACCCGCCGATGCACGTGGCGAGGAAGTTGCTCCCCATGTACAACCCGGCTTTGTCCTTGGGCGCAATCCAGGTGATGTACTCCTGAATGCGCGGCGACGACATCATCTCGCCCAGCGAGAAGAGGAAGATGCCGAGGAATACCCAGGCGGGCGGAATGGTGTGGGCGAGGCCGATGATGGCAAACCCGACGCCGCCGATGAACAAACCGGACAGGAAGGCCGGCATGGCGCGCCAGCGCTCCACCGTGCGCGACACCACCAGCTGCAGCAGGATGATGATGTAGCCCGTGCTGCCGACGGTTTCGCCGAGGATGCGCCGCACGCCGTTCTCGTCCTCGTGCGAGAGGAAGTTGGCGACCGTGGTTCCCACCACCGATTTCACGCTCATGTAGAGACGCGCGGTGTCGAGGTTGCCGTCGATGTACACGGCACACAGGTTGAAGAAGGCCCAGAACGGCAGCCAGAAGAAGACCCCGAGCAGCACCAGGAACACGGCAAACTTCACGTCGGAAAGCGTGGTTCCCATCTCCTTGAACTTGCCCATGAGCGAGGTGGTCACGTTTTCCCTGGGCGGCTCCTTATAGAAGAAGATGGTGACCAGGAGCATGACGCCGACCGCGGCGGCCGCGACCATGAAAGCGAGATTCCATGAAATGGCGCGCAGATGTCCGGCCACGATGGGGCCGAACGTGCCGCCGATGTTGACCATGGCGTAGAAAATGCCGAACCCCAGCGTCTTGTTGGTGGAATCCGATGTGAGCCGCACCGTCCCGGAGATGAGCGGTTTGAAGATGCCGGCGGCAAGCGCGATGCTCAGCATGGTGAACTTGATCTCGGTGAGCGAGTTGGACACCTGCAGCAGCAACACCGCCGGCAAGTACGCCAGACACGCGACGATCAGCATTTTCTTGAAACCGTAGCGGTCCGCGAAGGTCCCGGAGAAGACCGGAATGCAGTAGCTCACGAAGAGGAACAGGCTCTGCACGATGCCGAGCTGGCTCCGGTCGAAGCCCTTGCTCTGCATGTAAATGCCGAAGCCGAAATAGATGCCGTAGTAGGCGAAGCGCTCGAGGATCTCGATGAAGTTGGCAACCCAGAATACGCGTGGAAACGGCGTTCGTTTGCTCATGAACTCCTGCCTTGTTCAGGAATCTGGTACGCGGGGATTTGAAGGCAAGGATACGGGCGGCCGACTACGAGGTCAACGTTGCTGTTTCAGGATGTCGGAGACGATTTTCAGGTGATGGCGGTTGTGGACGAGGACGAACTTGAGAGCCTGGTCGCGATTCATCGGACCCAGGAACGGATGTGTGAACCAGGTGGCGCGGTCGAGTGAGCTAGCCATCCCAACCAATTGCGTGGAAGTGTCGAGCAGGGCAAACAGCTCCGATTGCGGGACCGAGGGTTTCGGCACGACGAACGAGGGACTCTTGGCACGCCCGCGCGGGATAAAACCGAAATAAAGCACGGCAGCGCGTGCAACGGTCGGCTTCGCCCGGGTGGCCGGCGGCGTCGACTTTTGCAGCGATTTTGAAATACCGATCATCGACAGGCAGCAGTGGTGAATGTGCTCTCCCACCGACCACGACGAAACCGCCGGGTCCGCGGCCTCCGCGCGGCCGACTGCCTCCGCCAGCGCGTCGAGAGTTTTTTCGATGGAAGGAGCGATCATCGGGTCACCCGTGGCCGGAGTCAGCGTCACCTATTCCGGCACCTGCGTGCGCTCCTGGTCCTTGAACTGCAGCTCGTAGAGGCGCGCGTAGTGCCCGCTCTTCGCCAGCAGCTCGGCGTGTGTTCCTTCTTCCACCACGCGCCCCCTGTGCAGCACGATGATACGGTCGACGTAGCGGATGGTGGAGAGGCGGTGCGCGATGACGATCGAGGTGCGGTTGGCCATGAACTTGCGCAATGCATCCTGCACCAGATACTCGGTCTCGGTGTCGACACTGGACGTCGCTTCGTCGAGCACCAGAATTTTGGGATCGTAAACCAGCGCGCGCGCGAATGAGAGCAACTGCCGCTCACCCACGGACAGCGAGCTTCCCCGCTCGCCCACTTCTTCTTCGTAGCCCTTCGGAAGCCGCTCGATAAACTTCTCGGCGTTGATGTAGCGCGCCACCTCGCGGATTCTCTCTTCGCCGATTTCGGTGTTACCAAGGTGTATGTTGTGCGCCACACTGCCCGAGAAGAGGAACACATCCTGCAGAACGGTCGCGATGTGGCGGCGCAGATCGTTCAATCGATATTCCCGGATATCGACGCCGTCGATCAACACGCGTCCGCTTCCCACGTCGTAGAATCGTGAAAGCAGACTGATGATGGTGGTCTTCCCCGCGCCGGTGTAGCCGACGATCGCCACCTTCTCGCCCGCGCGCACTTTGAAGCTCACATCGTGCAGCACTTCGTCGCCCGTGGCATACGTGAACGACACGTGGTCGAACACGACTTCGCTGGGCGCGTCGGGCATGGCCGCGGGCATCGCCGCATCGACGATGCGCGGCTCGCGGTCGAGCACGGCAAAGATACGCTCCGACGACGCCATCGCCGACTGCAGCACGTTGTACTTTTCCGACAGATCACTGATGGGCCGGTAGAAGCGCTGTGCGTACTGGATGAACGCAACCAGCGAACCGAACGTCATGAGGCCGCCCATGACGTCGAGGCCACCGAAGGCGATGATGAGCGCGATGGCCACCGCGCTCAGCAATTCGACCGCGGGGTAGAACACGGCGTACGCCATCACACCCTGGATGTGCGCGTCGTAGAGATCCTTGTTGAGATGCGTGAAGCGGCGGAACTGCCCCTGCTCGCGGTTGAAGATCTGCACGACGCTCATGCCGGTCACGTTCTCCTGCAGGAACGTGTTGAGCGAGGCGAGGCGGATGCGCACGTTGCGGTATGAATCGCGCGCCTTGATCCGGAAGATGTGCGCGCAGACATACAATAGAGGCAGCACGGTGAACGTGATGAGCGCCAGCTTCCAATTGAGCCACAAGAGGACGACCACGATTCCCGCCAGCGTGAAAATATCCAGGAAGATGGCTACCACGCCCGCCGTGAACATTTCGTTCAGTGTCTCGACGTCGTTGGTCAGGCGTGTCATGAGGCGGCCCACCGGATTCCTGTCGAAGAACGAGACGTCGAGGGTCTGGAGTTTGCGGAATATCTGCATGCGCATGTCGAACATCACGCGCTGTCCGACAAGACTCATGATGAGCCCGTGCAGATATGACGAGATGAAGCCGCCGATCAGCGCCGCGCCCAGAATCAGCACCACCTTGAGCAACCCGGCCATCCGGATATCCAGTGCGACCGGTCCGGCGGGAGTGAGGTACCTGTCGATGGCCATCTTGGTGAGAAACGGCGGCGCCAGCTCGAGCAGCGACTCGATGGCAAGCAGCAGCACGCTGAACGCCACCATGCGCTTGTAGGGCGAGAGGTAGCGCAAGAGCCGCTTCATCAAGCGGCTGTCGTACGGTTTCTCCTGCAGTTCGTCGGCCTGGATGTACTCCACGCTACTCCTTCTCCAGCGCGACCATCAGCATCTGCTTGTGATGCATGTCGGCGTAGAGACCGTTCAGCGCAATCAACTCTTCGTGCGTGCCCTGCTCCACAATAGCGCCGTCGTCGAGCACGACGACGCGGTCGGCCTGTCGGGCGGTCGAGATGCGGTGTGAAATCAGGATAGCGGTGCGCTTTTCGAGTTCACCGCGCAGCGAAGTGAGGATCTTCTCCTCGGTGGTGGCATCGACGCTCGAGAGCGCATCGTCGAGCACCAGTATCTGCGGCTGCCGCGCCAGCGCGCGCGCGATGGCCACGCGCTGCTTCTGCCCGCCCGAAAGGTTGATACCACGCTCGCCGATCATGGACTCAAAGCGGTCCGGGAACTCCATCACTTCGTCGTGAATCGAGGCCGTTTGCGCGACGAGCTGAAGCACCGGATCGGGGAGTTCGGCGACACCGAATGCGATGTTCTCACGAATGGTCTGCGAGAAGAGAAAAATGTCCTGCGGAACCAGTCCGACCATGGCACGCAACGTTTCCAGCGGAATTTCGCGCACGTCGTGTCCGCCGACCTTGACCACACCGCTGGTGGGGTCGTAAAGGCGCAGAATGAGTGAGATCAGCGTGGTCTTCCCAGAGCCCGTCGCGCCGACGATGGCCAGCGTTTCGCCGTCCTTGACGTGCAGATTGATGTTGCGCAGTACTTCACGCCCACCGGCCGCTCCGTAGGCGAAGGACACATCGTTGAATTCGACGGCGGCGCTCTGGGGTCTCGCCACTCCGGTGTCATGAATGTCGGACTGTTCCGCCATGACTTCGTTGATGCGCTGCATCGATGCCAGTCCCTGCTCGTTCATGTTCATGACCCAGCCCAGCGCGATCATCGGCCACACCAGCATCATCAGGTATCCGTTGAAGGCGACGAACGTGCCCAGTGTGATCTGTTGGCCGATCACCTGGCGTCCGCCAAAGTACAGGATCGCGAGCACACCCAACCCGGCCACGGTCGCAAACAGCGGCTGCAACAGGCTCTGCACTTTGAAGAGCTTCATGTTGGCTTCAACGTAGCGCTGGCTCAGGCCTTCGAACTCACGCGTTTCATAGTCCTCGCGCGCATACGCCTTTACCACGCGGATGCCGCTCAGATTTTCCTGCGCGCGCGCGTTGATGGTGGCAAAGCGCGACTGTACGACCTCGAAGAGACGATGGATCACCTTGACGCTGAAATAGACGCCCACGGCCATGGCCGCCATCGGCGCGAGCACCGCTACCGTCAGCTTCCACGACAGGGTCATCATCAGGGTGATCGACATGGTGCCGATCACGACCGTGTTCATCGAATACATGACCGCGGGACCAACGAGTGTGCGCACCGCGTTCAAATCATTGGTGGCAAGAGCCATCAGTTCGCCCGTGCGGTGGCGGTGATAAAAGGAGGGGCTCAACGACTGCAGGTGGCGTAGGAAATCCGCGCGCATGTCCACTTCGATGCGGCGCGACACACCGATCATGATGCGACGCATGAAGAAGCGAAATATGCCGCCCACCAGGGTGAGCAGCACGAGTGCGCCGGAGTAGATCAAAAGTTCGCGTTTGGTGATGCCGCGTGAAAGCGCGTCGATCGCCGTCTTCATGATCCACGGGTTGGCAAGCACCAGGAGGTCGGCGATCAGGAGCGAAAGACCGCCCCACATCAGTTGCAGGCGGTAAGGACGGAGATAACGAAAGATGGAGCGGAGTGCCGTTCGGCGTTTTTCTTTGGAACTTGCCGGAGCGTTCATACTATCATTGAGAAGCACAGGTTCTTCGACATCCGCGCCATCGTGAAACGGCTAAACGATTCGCGGTCAAACGAGTTCCCAATATAGACGATAAAACCCCGCGCCCGCAAACCCGAGCAGCCACGCGCCCGCGCGGCCCTATTCGGAGGCATACTGTGTCGTTCCCGACCCGTCCCGAGGCATACGCCATTCTTAGCGAGCACACCAAGAGCGAGAGCCTGTTGAAGCACGCGCTGGCCGTCGAAGGCGCGATGCGCTGGTACGCCGCGCGCGCCGGAGAGAACGTCGAAGCGTGGGGCGTCGCCGGTCTCCTGCACGACTTTGACTACGAGCTCTACCCCTCGCTCGAGGACCATCCGTTCCGAGGCGCCGAGATTCTGCGTTCGCGCGGGGTCGACGAAGAACTGGTGCAGACGATTCTTTCCCATGGTGATCACACCGGGGTCGAGCGCACCACGCCCATGCGCCGGACGCTTTTTGCCGTCGATGAGCTCTCCGGATTCTGTACGGCCGTGGCGCTGGTGCGTCCGTCAAAAAAGATCGGGGACGTGGAACCGTCGTCGGTGAAGAAAAAGCTCAAGGACAAGGCGTTCGCGCGCAATGTCTCGCGCGACGACATTCGACGCGGCGCGGAACTCCTGGGCATCAGTGAGGACGAGCACATTGCCAACGTACTGACGGCACTGAAGGCCATCGCGCCGGAGCTGGGATTGTGAAGCGCCCGCGGCGGGCGGTGTTGCTCGCGCTCGGATGCGCGTTTTCGGTGTCGGCGATCGCGACAACGGTGCGCGCGCAGGGCGACGGCACTGTCGATACGCGCAAGAGCACGCAGGACCAGATTGCGCGGCTGGAGTTCCTGCTCCGCGGCGACACTCCTCCCGACAAACAGACCGTGTACCTGCGCTGGCTTGCCGACCTCTACACGCTTGCCGGCGATCTGGATTCGGCCCAGCGTGCGTACGTGCGCATTCTCGACTTCGACCCGTACGACGTGGCCACCGCGAATCTGCTCGCCGCGTTCCTGCTCGACAAACGCCGCGACGCGGCCGGCGCGTTGAAGGTTTGCCAGACCATGGTCGGCTGGGGCAGCAAGGCCCAGCCGGCACCGCTTTATCTCGGACAAACGTATGCGCTCGAGGCGCGCGCGTTGCGCGAGCTGGGGCGTTACGAAGAATCGATTGCCGCGGTGGAAAAAGCGCGCGCGCGGCTCGATCCGGACGCGGCCGAAGAGGCCCTGCGTACCCAGGGGCTGAGCTTCAAGGCCATCGGCAGGAAGGCGGAGGCTACAGCAGCATTTGAGGAACTGATCGGGTTGGCGAGCGGCTCCAACGCCGACGACACCAACGCGTTGATCGCGCTGGAGACGGCGAAGCATGGATCCATCAACGCGGAGACGTTTCGCAAGCGCATGCGCGCCCTGGTTGAGAAAGCCCGCCAGCAGCGCGCGGAAGATCTGCGCCGCGAAGGCGCGGAGATGGTGGTGCTGGAAGGAGAAGGACACGCCCGTCTCGAGGGCACCTTGCGGAGGGGGAAAGGAACGGGGGCCGTGCTGCTGGTGCCCGACCTCGGCGGGCGCCGCTCAGCGTACACGCCGTACGCACAGTTGCTGACGTTGGACGGCCTCACGACGCTTGCGATCGATCCGCGCGGTCATGGTGACAGCCGCTGCGATTCACTGCCGTCGTTCCTCGGGCTCTCTGCCGACCAGCGCGACAAGATTCCGTCGGATATCGCTGTGGCACAGCGCTACCTGCGCGATGTACTGAAAATCCCGGCCGACCGCATTGTGGTGGTTGCCGAAGGTGCGGCGTGCGGCGACGTCGAACACGCCATGCACGACCTGGGCCTGGCCGCCATCGTGGTTCACCTTTCCCCCATTATCGACCCGCTCGATCGCGATGTAGCGTCGGCGCTCAAGTTTCGCGCGCCGCGTCCCACACTCCTGGTTGTGAGCGATGAAGACGTATTCTCGGTGCAGTCGGTCAATTCGATGCGCGAGCTGCGTACGAAGGATCCTGTCGAAGTGCACACGGTGCACGCCTCCGGGCACGGTGTGGGCATTCTTCACGAGCCGGAACACTATGCGTGGGTTTCGACCTGGATCGCCGACGAGATCGCGGCGAGCAAGTAGCAGCCGTTCCGGCGGAAGCAATAAGCGCGGTCACAGCGCGCGTGTGAAAGAGAACGGAAAGAACTACTTGTTCGCGCCCGTTTCGAGCAGCTCGGCCATGCGGGACTTCTTGGGCCGGCGGGCGGTGGCGATGCCGAGCGCGGCCGCCGCGTGCGGATCGACCTGGGTGAGTATGATCTGCAGCGAGTCGTCGATGGTGCGCTTGACTTTCTTCTTGCGCGGTACCAGCTCGAAAGTCCCTTGTTCGACTTCGCGCAGGAGCTCAACCAGTGCCTCACGTCCCTTCTGTCCCAGCGCTTCACAGTGCACGGGATCGCCGTGCTCGAGGTACACCCGCGACCTTCCCTCACCCGATTTCACCGTGAGCAAGCCCGTCATGCCGGTATCGTTGGCGGTGCGAAGCACGGCCGCGAGGCTGATGTGCGAGAGATCTCCCGAGAGCGTCGACGGCTCATGCAGCCGCCGCGCCAGCGCGCGCGACACCGGTGATCGAAAGATCGCCCAGGCCGCGAAGAAGGTGAGGATGGCGAGCAGGTAGCGGTCGAGGAAATTGGTCACATCCGGCATCACGCTGTGCACGGCGCGCGAGACGGCGGTGCTCGGCGCAACCGCGTCCACGATGGAATCCGGTCCTTCGGATGTCGACAACCGGCGGAACTGTTCTCGCGCCCATTCATTCGACGGATCCTGGGCCAGAATGGCCTGCAGCACGTCGACGGCTTCACCGCGCACCCAGTCCCCGGATTCGATCAGCCGCTTCGCCGAAGCTTCCATGTCGCCAATACGGTCGGATTCGACGCGCGCCGCGATCTCCGAGCGCAGTTTGTGCAACTCGGCATCAGGCTCGCGCGCGATGGCGAGGTCGATTGACGAGAGTGCCGCGTCCGTCTGCCCGATCGCGGCCAGGCACTTGGCCTTCGACACCAGGGCGGGAATGCT